>JAWBKB010000003.1:0-134316 GCA_038831915.1 Candidatus Caldarchaeum sp. | reverse complement strand
TAAGACGGAAAAAGACACTTCTATCACCGAAGAAACCTATAAGACGGCCGAGGCCTACCCCAACTCTGCATCACCCACAACTAATGGGAAAGCCCAGACCATAGAACCTTAAGTTGACAGTCCCGGCCGGACTACCGCTTCACCTAATATTTTGGATGAAGTAGCGTTTCAGCGTTGGCGCTGAAAGTCGTTCGGAACGAAGTGGGTTTTCTGCAAAGCAATTCCTATGTTGTTTTCGACGACGAGACCAAGGAGGCCGTCGTAATTGACGCCGGCGACGACGCATGGCTAATCCTCGAAACAATTCATGAAAACAGGCTGAAGGTTCGGGCGATTTACGCTACGCACTGCCATTTCGACCATGTTTTGGCCGTGGATGATTTGAAACAGGCGATTCGCATGCCTTTTTACATTCATCGAGGTGATTTGGAGACGCTTGCGATGATGAAGGAGATGACGCGGAGATTTCTCAGTATCGAAGTCCCTGACCCACCTTCTCCCGACGGATATGTGGAAGACGGAGACCATATACCGGTCGGCTCAAGGAGGTTGAAAGTTATTCATACACCGGGTCATTCGCCGGGAAGCGTGTGTTTCTATGGTGAAGGGTTGTTGTTCAGCGGTGACACGCTTTTCCAAGGCTCTGTCGGCAGAACAGACGCACCCGGCGGAAGCACCGAGCAACTCGTCCAATCAATTCTGGAGAAGCTCTTCACGCTTCCCGAAGATGTCAAAGTCTATCCAGGACACGGGCCTGACACAACAATCGGATGGGAAAAGAAACACAACCCGTTCGTAGGAGAGGATGGATATTTCCGTCGTGGAAGATGAATTTAGCAGAGCTGAACCAACGAATAATCGCTTGCAGACTCTGTCCCCGATTGGTTAAACATCGTGAGAAAACCGCGGAAAACCCTCCCGCGCGTTTTCGAGGTGAAAAATACTGGGCAAAGCCTTTGCCGGGATTCGGCGACCCAGAGGCCCGTGTTCTGGTCGTGGGCCTCGCTCCCGCAGCCCACGGCGGTAACCGAACTGGCCGAATGTTTACAGGCGATTCCAGCGGTGACACGTTGATGAAAGCGCTATACAGAGCGGGGTTCAGCAACATAGACCGAAGCATCTCGGTTGACGACGGCCTAGTTCTCAGAGACGTTTACATCACAGCGGTTGTGAGATGCGCGCCGCCCGACAACAAACCAACCCGCCGCGAAATCCAAAACTGCACATCTTACTTTGTTGAAGAGCTGAAGCTTTTGAAGAATGTCCGTGTCATAGTTACGTTGGGGCGTGTCGCGTTTGAGCATGTGTTCAGGGTTTTCAGGGATTTACGGTGGTTCGAAGGCCCGACGCCCGCTTTCAGCCACGGCGAAGAATACAGGTTTAGCGGTGTTTTGTTCGGAAGGCCCTTACCTGTCGTGTTGGCGTGCTATCATCCGTCACGTCAAAACACCAGCACGGGCCGTCTTACTCAGGAGATGATTGACGCTGTTTTTCGACTGGCAAAAGCCGTCGTTGGCTGAAAACGTCAATGCAGCAGCCGAGTAAGCCGATGATGGAGGCTACGGCGAAAACTTCCGCGAAGCCCTGCGTGGACAGCAAAATGCCGGAGAAAAACTGGCCCATCGACGCGCCTAGGTCGATCATCAACGTCAGAAAGGCGAAACCAACGGTTCTCATCGAAGACGGAATGATCATCCCGCCGACGTAGACGCTGCCGAGAACGAATACTCCCATTCCGAACCCGTAGATAATCATGCTCGTCCATGTCAATCCTTCATTCGCGAATATCAGTAAAATGGCTGCGACCGAAACGATGAATGAGCCGAGGGCGACGTAGTTGCCGGGCCCTATTTTCGCGGCGGCTGAGCCCATCAAAACACGTGAAAGAAGGTTTGTGAAAGCAGCTGCGGTGAAAAGGAGAAGAACTACGGCTTCGCTGTATCCGAGTACTTGGTTGGCCATGAGGGGGAGGAAGGCTGCAATTGTACCGGTGACGTAGTTGATGAAAAGCCTGGAAACAAGGATGGAGACGAACCTCGGGTTTTTCAAAACCGTGAAAGATGTTTGGCCGTTTTCTCTGTGATGTTCCTCGGTTAGCGAGGTTAGCGTTGTTGCTGCGATGGAGATGACCGCTGCTGCGTAAAAGGTTTGCTGATAGCCGCCCACCGTTAGGGAAGCTGCCCCGAACACCGGGCCAAGAGTCATACCCATGGCTGGGCCCGTCAACATGTAGCCAAGATTCTTAGCCACGCCCTTACCTTCATTTGCTTCTTCATACATTGTGGTTAAAGCGGCTGGAAAGAAGAAAGCCGACCCAAGGCCCCTGACGAGGCTTCCCAAAACCATGTGATCGGGCCTCGTGGCCATTCCATAGATGATGTAGCCGAGAGAGCTGGCGCTGAGCCCGAGAACCATGGTTTTTTTCTCGCCGATGCCGCGAGTCATCAAAGCAGCTGGAATGCGGAAAACGAAAGCGGTTAGGGCTGCTGAGCCGTAGATAAGCCCGACCGTGAAAGGGTCAGCACGTAGCATCACGGAGGAATAAAGCCCGATGACCGGCATCGTCATCTGGGCGGTGAACATCGCGGAAAACACCGAAAACCAGATGAATGTCTTGTTCTTCCGGCTCAACTTTGCTTCACGTTCAACGTCCTGAAGTTTATAGGTGTTTGTGCTCTATATACCGTTATCCACATCGACGCGAGAGCAGCAGCTCGTAGAACGGCCATGGATTGGGGAGGCGTCCACGGCAGTGTCGGCGTATCAGTAGTAAACCATGTCAGAATGATGGCTGCGTTGGCTGATTCGAAAAGGGGAAGCCACGGCCAGACGTTTTTCAAAGCTGCTGTGAATGGAATCAGCCAAATCGCCATCTGAGGCGTGAAGGTTGGGCTGCCGAGCAGAAAGCTGGACAACGCGAGAAACCCTTTCATCGCCAGCGGCAAATTCGACAAATAAGTTCTGATGAGAAGCAGAGCGGCAACGAGATAGCCGACCGTCTTCGCCGACTGTGAAAATGGGTCGTTCGAAAGCCACACCATCCAAGCGTTTTCCAACCCCCAACTTGCATGAAATTCCAAAAATCTCAAAATCCATCCCGGATTCAGCAACACGACCGGCAGAGAAGCAGGTAAAGCACCCAAAACAAAAAACAAGACGCCTTCGACGATTTTTCTGGGTTCACGGTTTTCTGAAAGATAAATGGGCAGTAAGAGGATTGTGAAAAGCTTAACCGAGAAGCCGGCGCCGAGTAAAAGGTATGCGAGTTTTGTCTTTCCGTTGATGTATGCAAGGAGTGAGAGAACCATAAACGCGGTGAAAAAATGGTCAAAGTTGTACACACCGTAGACAATCATGCTGGGTAGAAGGATGAAAACGGCTCCCGCGTAGCCCGCCAGCCGCGACATAGCCCACGCAACAGCCACGAAAGCAATCAGGCTGAGCCATGAAAACCCCACATAGTAACCAACCATGGTGTCGCCGCCGAAGAGACGGGCGGCGTAAACTATGAAGCAGGCAGCGGGCGGATATTCGAAAAAATACTGAATGCAGGGGATTTCTCCGCGTTGAAGATTTGTTTCACGCCACCAGAAAGACGTGACGTCGCTATAGATGTTGCCTTGGACGTTGGGATGATGTATGTAGAAGCTCACCGCCCATGAAATCAGAGCGGCGGCAACCGCAACGCGTGTCGGCGAAGGCCATTTCACATGCAACACCAGCCTGAACAGCAATTTAAACGAGAAAACAAGGAAAATATAATGCCTGTCCATGTTCTTGTGGGAAAAGTTTGGACGAAGAAGTCATCTGTTATTTCTGTGGTGCCGCGGTGAAGCCTTTCCGCGAACATCGATGTCCTTCATGCGGAGGCCCCGCGGTCGTCAAATACAGCAACGAATTCACGGTTTCCGCTATTAAGAGAGATGTTTCAACGATGTGGCGTTATGTCGATTTTCTTCCACCGAGCATGAGGCGAAACATCGTTTCGCTTGGCGAAGGCAACACACCGCTCGTTAAAACGTCAACACCCAACATCTATGTCAAACTCGAATACATGAATCCGTCAGGGTCTTTTAAGGACAGAGGCTCCGCAGGCCTTCTAACAAGCCTCCGAAACATCATGCCGGACGCAGCTGGAATATGCGAAGATTCCTCAGGCAACGCAGGGGCTTCTCTCGCGGCGTATTCAGCGGCAGTCGGTCTGCCCTGTGTGGTTTTCGGAAGCGAAAACATGGTGCCTGAAAAAGCTCTGCAAATCACGGCGTATGGTGCGGAGCTGAAAGTCGTGAAAGGCAGCCGTGAACAGGTGGCGGCGGCTGCGGTGGAAGAAGCGATAAACCGTGGATATGTCTACGTCGGGCATGCATGGAACCCCTACTTCGTGGAGGGAATGAAAACAGCTGCGTATGAAATAGCTGAGCAGACCGCTTGGAACCCGCCAGACGAAATCTACCTACCGGTTTCTGCTGGAACTTTACTCATCGGCCTCATCGAAGGGTTCATCGACATGGTTGAAGCAGGGGTTGTCGAGAAAGTTCCGAAAATAGTGGCGGTACAGCCCGAAGCCAACCCGCCTCTATACGTCGCCTACAAAAAAGCGATGCCGCCCGAAGACATTCCCAGCGTGAGCTTGGCTGATGCGTTGACGGTTAAGAACCCGCCGCGGCTTTGGCAGATGATTGATTTGCTGAGGGCTGTGAAAGGGGATGTCGAAATTGTTTCAGAAGATGAAATTGTCAAGGCGTATCGGCAGCTGGGTTGGCTGGGTGTTTTCGCCGAGCCTTCTTCAGCTGTTGCCTACGCGGCTGTTCGTCGGAAGCTTGATGAAATTGTTGCGTCTGGGAAAAGTGTGTTGGTGATTGTCACTGGTCATGGCCACAAATCAGTCGAACTCATGAAACTGGTGTAGCAGTTGGCCAGCATTCGCATGCTTTGGGCCGGCTCTCTGTTGATGGGCTTTTCTCTGATGACGATGATGCAAAATGCACCCATCCAAGCCGTTCTGCTCGAAGCATCTTTCACGGATGTCGGGTTTTTGATGGGGTTTGTCAGAAACTTTTTATACGTTTTGCTTTCGCCGTTAACAGCCGTGTTTCTCGGCCACGTTAAATGGAATATTCCTCTTCCCGTTTCCGGGCTGTTGATGGCTTTGGTTTCGATGTTGATGTATTTCGCCGGCGATTTGTCGATGGTGTTAGCCGCCCAACTCGTGATGGGCGTGGCGATGTTCTGTTTCTTTCCATGCGGAGAATCCATCGTCTCGTATTCTTTCGACGGAGCAGGCCGCCTCAAAGCCTTCAGCCTCTTTCTTTCAGCGGTCAGCGCCGGTTTTCTCCTCGGCAGCGTCTTCTCCGGACTCGTCGCATACGTCTTCGGGCTCAAACAGATATTTCTTCTCGCTGCAATTGTTTCCGCATCGTCGTCTGTGCTGCTGGCGAAGGCGAACCCTTCAACCATTCAGATGACAACGTCGAACAACGGAAACATCCTGAAAACAGCTCTTCCAATTCTGTATAGCGCACCTTTCTTCCTGATTCTCGCCGCGAGCTATAGCGTTTTTCCCGGATACTTGATTTTAACAGGGTTCACAGAATTAGACGTAGGCCTTCTTTTCTTCACTTTAATGCTTTCACGGATGCTGACGAGCTTCGGCCTTTCCCGGATGAAGCCAAGGAATGTCAAACAGTTGCTGATTATTCTCAGTGCTGCGACGGCTCTTTCCTTTATCATCACATCGATGTATCCGTCGTCTTTCCCTTCCTACGTCATCCTGCTTATTCTTATCGGAGCGGCGGTGTCGGTGGCATACATCCTAACGCTCTACCTTGTTTCAGAAAAAACTGCCTGTCAGAACCCGGCCTTTTTCATCGGAATGTTTGAAGCCTTGATTGGGTTTTCGTTTTTGACAGGGCCTTTGGTTGCGGGAGTGTTAATGGATGTTTATGGGTTTTCAGCTGTCTTAGCTGTGTTTGGTCTTTCCGCCGTGGTCGGAGGTTTGATGAACTTCAGGACACGTGTTTAAACTTTTTCGACTGTAATGAGTTTAGACGGTGTTCGGACGAATCTGTTCATCGTAACTTCTGCAACGATTTTACAGTTTCTCGCAAAGTTGACGATGTTGTATATGAAGTTGCGGATGCTCACAGCTGTGCTGGGGTCGGTTACACCATGGCCGAAAACATCGTTGAACGCCATTTCCTCTCCGTATTCTCGGGCTGTTGTTTCGATGACTTCGTTCGCCAGCATTATGTCGAGGGTGAGAAACGCTTTCATCGTTTTTCCGAAAAGCACCTGCAACGATTCGAGATGTTTTATCATTTTGTTTATTAGCGATGGAGAAAGCTTGTTGTTGAGTAGTTTGTTTACTTCGTCGGCTGCCAGCTTAAGCGAATCAGCCATCTCCTCCAAAGCACGGACGACAAGCCTGTCTCCGATGGCTCCTATGTAGGGGTCGGAAGCTTCCTCACCCCAAACCTCTTTCTTGACGCTGAAAAATATCTGCCGGATGCAGAGGAAATAGAGTTCGTCGATTTTTGTCTCCATCTTCGTGATGTCGACGAGGGCTTCTCTTTTGCCGTCTTTCAAAGCTTCGATAAGCGTGTTGATGCCCATCGTCAACATCACCTGGATTCGTTTGATTATGCCTTGGACGGGGAATTTGCTGGGGTCTAGGAAAGACTGTATCACGACTCGGCGAAGTGATTGTTCGACGATTTCAACGCCGGGCAGCATGTCGACCGTAGCCGATATTTCGGTTTGAACGTCTTCGGGAATTCCTTCACCGCCGATGACGTTAATTTCTTCATAGCCTTGTAGGTATGCACCGATTATGAGCTTGCTTAAAAGAGACCTATCCTTTAGCTTCGAAACGTCAAGGGTCAGAATCATGTGTTGAGCTGACGGGTTAGGTTTTGTTTCGAGCTTGAGGGCGGAATCTGACATTTCGATGATGGATATTACGTCGCCGGGTTTAAGACCCGATTTTTCCACCCATTTCCGGGGTAGCGAAACCGTCAAAGTTCCAGAACCGACGCGTTGTACTCTTCTTACGTACGGCATGTCGATAAGCAGTAAAAACGCCGTCATATATATATATCCTCAATTCTCAGAAAGACACTATAATCCACATAGTTTAAATCATACATTAATTACAACTTGTAGCTCGCATCTCAACTATATTTTTTCGCTTCCAGCAAATACTATCCGGCCGGGCTTCGCTCTATAAGCAGGATTTCCAACCGCCGTAACTATCATGTTTTCCAACTCCGTTGAACACGGGCTGAAAAACTGTTTCACGTCGTCGTCGTAAAACGTCAAACCGGTTGCGCCTACGCCGCTTCCGTAGGCCGCCAGATAAATCAATCCCGCTCTTATCCCGCCTTCGAGCTGAGCTACACGGTAGCCTCTGTTCCCCATTCGTTGAAGGATTTTTTCCAGCGGCGCCATGATGTAGAACACCGCGGCCGCGTCGGCTCCCAGCTCCTGCTCGAGGCAGAGGTATCCGCTTATCTTGCGGAATTCACCTCGTTTTACGGGAAAGAGTTTCGCGTCTGCTATGGTGTATGCTCCGGGTTCGATGTTTTCCACGGCATTAACTATCACGAAGAATCGGGTGTGCGGACCGTTGAAATCCGTGGGCAGGGTTGTTGAACCCATGTGGACAATCGTGGAAAACGTTTGATAACTTATCGATGTTCTTGTGAATTTACGGGTTGAGCCGCGGCGGAGAATGACCGTCCACAGAGGCGGGCCCTCCGTTTTGAAGACTGACAAATTATGACCCCTGGATTTTTCAGGGAAAGATAATTCACCGATTGCTTCTGCTCTGCGACGCCATTCATCAAGCTCCTCGACTGAATTTATTGAAGATGCTGCGTGGATTTCAGCGATGGCTGGGTAATGAATCTCTTTTCGTGACAAAGGTCTTGTTTCCAAGTTGATGGGTTCAACGTCTCCGATAGAAGCCGGTGAAAGAGAAGAAAAGCCAATCGGCGCTACGATGACCGCTGCTTCCTTCTCTCCATCTATTCCCAAGAGTTTGTTCACCTGTTTGTCCACGAAGCCGGCGACGAACAAACACCGGGCGTCAAACGCGTTGCATGTGAGGAACATGTTGGCGGCCATTACGCCTGAATCCCAGAACCAGTGCCGGTAAGACCTTTCACGGTATTTCCACGCGTTTCTCCACGCAATCGACGTAAACACAACGACGGCCGAGCTTTCAGTCACGGCAGGGTGAGAGTTTTCCGCGAGAAACTTTCGGAAATCATCCTTCCTCAAAACGTTTAGGCTGAATGTTTTAGGGTCAAAGTGATACACGCCAGGTTCAAGGCCTTCGACGTCGCCTACGACCACGTAAAGCTCGATAGGGTAGAGAGCGCCCGTGGCTGGAGCCGCTCGAAAATAATGCATACCGTCTGGATATTTGAATACACGGGTTATCCCGCCTGTGAAAAAAAGAATCGAAGCAAGTGTTTCGACGCTGATGTTTTTTCTCGAAGTTGTTTGAGCGGTGAAACATTTGAAAACGGGTTTTTCGGGTTTAGGAAAATCTCTCGGAAGTGAAATTTTTTCCGCGTTTTCGTAGATTTTGAAGGGGTGTGGTTTGTTGGCCCAGTCGAGGCGGTGGAGATCCGTCCTCACGCTGAAATAGCTGTGCTTGGTCAGTTCGTGGAAAGTCAACGCTTTTTCAAAATCCACAAAGCTGAAATGGGTTTTCAGCAATTAGAGTTTTCCTGAATAACGCGTTGCAAAGACCATAAAAGCCGGCTTGAAAAGCAATAATCCCGTGCAGGTAAATCTTTTCATAGATGGAGAAGAAGTTGAGCCGAGTTCGGGAAATTATTTTGAAAGACGAAATCCCGGCAACGAGGAGGAGGTTATCGCGCATGTGGCCGACGGTGTTATGGATGTTGGAGCTGCTGTTGATGCTGCGCGGCGTGCCTTTGACCGAGATGTAGGTGGCTGGGTTTCCGACTACCGGCTCAGGGCCCGGGTTCTTCTCAAAACAGCTGAACTTCTCCGTCAAAACCTTGACATTTTCGCTGAAATGGAAAGTCTCTTTGTGGGGAAGACTATTCGCACGAGTAGAAACAGCGACGTGCCGCGGGCCGCGGAGCTGCTGGAATTCTACGCAGGACTCGCAGATAAAATTCTTGGAACGTCGCAAATACTGCGAACCGGTGATTTGGTGGCTGTAGTCAGACAGCCCGTGGGAGTGGTGGTCGCCATAACACCTTGGAACTTCCCGCTCGTGATTCTCTGCAGACAAATCGCTCCCGCTCTCGCGGCTGGATGCACAGTGGTGGTCAAGCCGGCTTCTTTTACGCCGGCGTCGGCGTTCGAGCTTGCCAAACTATTCATGAAAGCAGGTGCGCCTAAAGGTGTTTTCAACGTTGTGACAGGCGGCGGTCAAACGGTGGGCAGCAGCTTGATTAGAAACGAGAAAGTTGACGCCATTAATTTCACGGGCGAAACATCTACCGGTAAATGGATTATGGAGCGGGCTGCTAGTTCGTTGAAACGTGTGATTCTCGAGCTGGGCGGTAAAAACCCGAACATCGTCTTCGAAGACGCCGACCTCGAAAGAGCAGCCAACGCCGTCACCTACGGAGCATATGCGAACAACGGGGAATCATGCGCGGCAGGCTCTCGTCTACTTGTCCAATCCTCTGTGAAGGAGAAGTTCGTTAAAATGATTGTCGAACGTGTGAAGAACATCCGTGTCGGCTATCAGCTTGACGAAAAAAGCGATTTGGGGCCTTTGGTGAGCAGGAAGCAGTTGGAAGCTGTTCTTGAATATGTTGGCGCCGCTATTGCGGAAGGTTTGAAAATCGCGTATGGAGGCAACAGGTTGACGGATGGATTCTACGCCCGCGGCAACTACGTGCAGCCCACCGTGGTTGATGACACGCCGCGTGAAAGCAAGCTTTTCAGAGAAGAGATTTTCGGCCCCGTTTTGACGGTTACGGAGTTTCGCGACGAGGACGAAGCTGTTGAGCTGGCGAACGCGACGATTTACGGCTTGGCGGCTGGTGTTTGGAGCAGCGACGTGGGGAAGGCGATGAGAGTTGCAGAACGCGTGAAAGCCGGCGCTGTCTGGATAAACACATACTATACTCTGCCTGTAGAAATGCCTTGGGGAGGGTTTAAGCAGTCCGGAATCGGCCGGAACAACACGGTTTTAGCCATCGAACATTATCTCGAAGCAAAGGGCATTTACGTCGACAGCCAAACGGGCTCTATGAGGCCTTACTACCGTTTGGTGCTCGGCTAATGAACGTTGTCGAGGAGCTGAAACAAGCCGAGTTGACAGGTCGAGTTTTGTTCATCGGCGACGCCGAAGCCGCTGTAATGACAGCGGAAAAGCTGGGGTTGTCGGAGGTTTACGTTGCCGACGATGACTGGGCTAAGCTGGAGAAAGTAGCCTCTGCCCAGAAATCGGTGAAAGTGGTACCTGTTTATACACGTGTTATCGAGAGGCTTGTTGAACTTCCGTCACAGAGCTTCGACGTTATTGTTTCGTTGAACGGGTTGGAGAAGGCTTTGAACAAACCAGGTTTCATGACTGAAGCGTTGAGATTGTTGAAAGAAGGTGGAACGCTTGTGATTTTGACCAGGCTCAGAACATTCTTTCACAAAACCGGGATCAAGAAAGATTTGCTGGAAAAACTTCTTGGAACACGTGGCTATAGGCAGCAATCCGTGAAAAAGGGTGGAGGACGGGTTTTCGCGGTTCTCGTCAAATCCTCATCTCAGTAGTTGGGCGGATTCCATCAACCCTGTGACGACGTACTGTATTCCGATGGCCGCGACGAAGACAGACATTATTCGTGCTACTGCGTCCGCTCCCGATTCGCCGATAATGACCAGCACGCGGTCGATTGCGAGGAGAACCAGCCAAGTAGTCGTCACCACTATGACGACGGGTGCCACCGAATAGGGAATTCCCAGCGAGTTTATTGAGAAGATGACGGTGATGATTGCGCCGGGGCCTGCGAGAAGGGGAAAGGCGAGGGGGAAGACACCGGGGCTGGAACCCCGGGTCTGCCATCCTTCACCTCCTTGAACTATTCTAAACGCGAGAACAAGAAGTAGAAGACCGCCTGCAACGGTGAAGCTCGCAACCGAAATGCCGAGAAACGAAAGAATTCCATGTCCACTTATCGAGAAAACCAGTAGCAGGAAAGTTCCAGCCAACACGGATTGGTCGATGATTTTCTTTCTTTCCTGTCTGTCGAGCCCCTCGCAAAGGATGCGACGAAAGGCAGGGCTCCTACAGGGTCCACGATGACGAACAGTGCAATGGTTGATTTGATTATTTCGAAGGCGATGTCTTGCACGTGTTTGACCTATTTGTTTGCTTTAAAACTGTTTATGCTTCGGCTGTTTGAGCTGGAACGGGTTTCGGCATCCGTGACTTGACGACGAAGTATAGTACTGTGCCTATCGCGAGGGCTATCGCTTGGCTGATGAATGGATTGATGAAAGCGTCGTTTCTACCAGTGACGGTTGATGTGAGGAAAGCTATCCACACGGCTGTGATGACGTAGTAAGCAGCGACGCCGAGTAGGATGGATTTGTTGGCGAGCCTGCGGAGGATGAGTAGAGCGACGAAAGCTATTCCCGGCGTGATGAGGTCGAGGGGCCCGAGTGGCGAAGCCATGTTTGCTATGAATTGGCCGAACACGAGGCCGACTACAGACGCGAACCCGAACAAGGCGGCGAGAGGTGTGGCGATTTCACCTGTTTTGACCTGGATATCGCCAAGCGGTAGACTGCCGAGTGCAAGCGTTCCAGCCGCGTAAATAGCTGCGAAGATGACGAAAATACCGAAATGCGTTGAGGTGAGACGCATCATTTCACGTTCACCGTCCTAATGGTGGTGGAGCCATGGCAGGGCTCCTTCGTAGATGAGTGCGAATAGCAACAGCCAGACGAGGTGGACGAAGTGCCAGTAGATGCTGACTCCTTCGAGTAGGCCGTAGCTTCTTGAGTTGAACTGGCCAAGTTTGGCTCTTCCCGCGACGATGACGAGTGCGACGACGCCGCCGAAGACGTGTGCGCCGTGTGCTCCGAGCAGGATGTAGAACATCGATGCGTAGATGCCTGTGTCAGGTGTGAATCCAAGGTCGAAGAGGAGGTGCGGCCATTCGAGTCCGAGTTTGAGGACAAGAAACCCTGTTCCGAATAGAGCTGTAGCGATGATTCCGGCGAGAAGTGGTTTCTGTCTGTCACGTTTAACCGAGTAGACAGCGTATTCGATGGCGAGGCTGCTGAACAGAAGCATGAATGTTTGGAGGCGTGGAATGAAGTCGTCGAGGTGAGGTGCGCCGAGCGGAGGCCATACCGGGAAAGAAGCCCTTATCACGAAATAGCTGCCGAACCCTGCTCCGAACAACGCAACCTCCGTGAAGAGAAATATGGCTGTTGGAAATCCGACGCCGCCTACTTTCTCAGGCTCAGACGGTATAGCGGTTCCTCTTAATCGTGCGAAAAACATTTCAATCACATGCGGCCATGACTTTACTTCGCGGGTCACAAAAACGCCGAACGTGATTATGAAAACCGCTATAAGCCCAACTCCGAGCGTGAAGTTGATGTTGCGGAGAATTAGTATCAGGCCGGCGACGAGAACCAACACCGCGAGACCTATCACGGCGGGCCAGAGGCTTCCTTCATGACCGTGTTCATGTTCGTGTTCAGCGGTCTGCATACTTGTTTGATGGGCTTGACACGGCTATTAATGGTTTTCCAAGTCCGTGGAAAACTCTTTCCCATCGCTTTTTTCCATAAACATAGTTTACGGATGTTTCTGATGAATTCCGAAGTTAGCGGGTTTATAGTGGCGGCGTTTCTTCTCGGCGGCCTGCTTCTACGAGACCAATTTCCCCACATCCCTGTCTGGTCTATCATGATGGCCGCGATGTTTCTCAAGTTTTTGACGGGCCTCGTTGATGTTGATGAAGCAGTCAACTACATCGACTTCGTCGTCTTCTTCCTCATCGGAATGTTCGCTTTGGTCAGCATAGCGGAATCGTCGGGTCTTCTCAACTACATCGCATCACTCGCTCTAATCATATTTCAGCAACACCAAGTTGATGGTCGTCGGCTCATCCCTGGTCTTCGGGTTGATGGCGGCTTTCTTCGTCAACGACACCGTCGCGTTACTAGGGCTCGCGATAGCCGTTCTCGTCGGAAAAGCAATCGGCGACAAATACGAAGCATCTTTCATGCTTCCCTGCCACGCCATCACAATCGGCTCCGTGATGACGCCGCTCGGCAACCCGCAAAACATGATGACAGCTGTTCAGTCAGGAATTAAATCACCGTTCATCTCCTTCCTGGCAAAGCTCGCGATTCCCACGTTAATCTCACTAACGCTACTCGGCCTTTACATCGCCAAAATCTACGACGTGAAGCGGAGACCCGTCGCGGCTGTCGCGGTTCCTCCCGAAGCTATTGTTTTCCGTAGAGATGCTTACATCGCTTTGTTAGGCGGCGGTGTCGCTGTAGCGCCTTTGTTTTTCAACGACGTGTTGGCGGCGTTGGGATTGCCGCATGTTTCAAGCCGCGGGCTTATTCCGTTCATCGTCGCGGCAGCTGTCTGGCCTTTCGTAACCAACCCCAGGGACGTCGCATCCCGGATAGACCTTGGCACGATACTGTTTTTCATCGCGATGTTCGTAACCATGGAAGGTGTCTGGCGTTCGGGCCTTCTGCAGAAAGTTATCGCTTTCGCCGCCGTGAACGGGTTCAACGGTTTTCAAGGACTGTTGCTCATCATGGGTGCTTCTCTCGGCTTCAGCCAAATACTCAGGAACGTCCCCTTCACCAAGCTCTTCATCCAATACATGAAGGAAAACGGCGTGATAGGGCTTGACGAAAACCTCTGGCTCGGCCTGGCAACCTATTCAACCCTCGCCGGAAGCCTCACAATCCTCGGAGCAGCTTCAAACATCATAGTTCTCGAAGTGCTTGAAAGAAAATACCGGCTGACGATATCGTTTTGGCGGTTCTTCAAAATCGGCGTCCCCGTCGTCGGGTTCACCTCATTGATTTACCTCCCTTTCCTCATTCTGTAATTAGGGAGTGGATGGAGCGAGGTTCTGTGGCTTTTTTCTCCGTCAGAAACCATGTCACGAATTTTGCGTCGACTTTTTCGAAGACAGGGTTTCTCGCCGCATGCTCAGCGGCAACGTCATTCGGAGGCCCGAATTCGTTGACAAATTTCTCGGAAAACTTCCACGTGTCAGCCAACACGTAGAAACTCTTCCCCAATTCCTTAGCGGCCATCGCCAAAGGCCTTACACCGATTTTTCCCGAAAAAGAGCCGTCGGCGAACACAGCGTCTGCACCAACCACGACCGCGTCAGCTTCTTCAACCGCGTAAGCCATCGCCGCGTCGACAAACACCTCGACATCCACGTGTTTCGAAACCGATGAGGCCAGAAGCAACCCTTCACGGAGAGGCCTCGACTCCAGAACAAACAACCTCCTCAAACCACTATGATTTTTCAGAACGGCTTCAACAGAGCCGCTATGGCTCAAAGTAGCAAGACACCTAACGTCCGTTAAAGCCGACACAGCTACCTTAACAAGTTCATCCAGCATTTTGCGATACGTGTTCTGAACTATTTCGACGGCGTGTAGAAGCTCTTCAGGGGTTGGCTTCGACAGTCTTTTCACGATTTCGCGGCTGAACCGAGCTATGAGAGGCATAGCAGGCCGTAGGTTTTCAATCATGTATGATAGTTTGGAGACGTCGGCGGCGATGTCGCGGCTTTCAAAAGCCAGCGTTCGGTATGCGTCGAGAACCATGTACGCCAGGCCTGTCGAGCCCCGTCTTCTTTCGTTCCGAATGTTTTCGAGGATTTCGAATGTTTTCAAGGTAGGAGAATGATTTTGCCGAAGAAGTTGTCGGACTGCATGAGGCGGTGTGCTTCAGCTGCTTCGCTAAGCGGATAAGTGGTGTGAATGATGGGTCGGATAAGGCCTTTGTGAAACAGCTGTAGAACATGTGGAATGTCTTGTTTGTTCCAGCCGTATGACCCGATGAAGCTGAGCTGACGCCTATAAGTATAGCGGATGTTGATGGACGCGTTTTCACCGCTTGTCGCACCGAAGTAGACAAGCTTTCCGCCGGGACTCATGCTTTTCACGGCTTCTTCCCACACCGCTTGGCCTGCATGCTCAACAACCAAGTCAACTCCGAGGCCTTTTGTGAAAGCGTTGACGGCTTCGCTGATGCTCTGCCTTCTTCGATTAATGACGTAGTCGGCTCCAATTTTGTAGGCTTTCTCAGCTTTCCAGTCTTCGCCGACCGTTCCGATTACTGTGCATCCGAAAAGTTTACAGAGCTGGATGGCTGCGACTCCGACCCCACTTCCCGCACCTATCACCAACACGTTCATGCCAGGAGTCAACCCTGCACGGCGAACCACCGCGTTCCAAACCGTCGCGTAATTAACTACGATGCTTGCTGCTTGAACGGTGCTCAACTCTGTTGGAACATGGTGAAGGTTGATCGCTGGAACGACGATTTTCTCCGCGTATGTTCCGTCCAAGCCATGTCCGAGAAGCCGATGGTTTTCACACAGCGAGTCAACTCCGCAGATGCAGAACCTGCATCGACCGCATGTGATAGCGGGGTTGATTAAAACTCTGTCTCCTTTCGAAAAGTTGGTCATGTCTTCGCCTACTTCTTCTACAATTCCCGCGCCGTCCGCACCTATTATTCTCGGTAGCTGAACCTTGTATAGGCCGCTGCGAATCCAGATGTCGATACGGTTCATTCCAACGGCTTCGAGTTTTACGAGAACTTCGCCGCGGCCCGGTTTTCTCTCTGAAACATCTGTGTATTTCAGGGCTTCAGGCCCGCCAGGTGTTTCGACAACTACGGCTTTCACCACACCATCACTCATTTCTTCATGTATTGATGGGTTTTGAATTTTACCGCGTGGTCAGTAGCTGGAGTTTGATGGTTTCGAGAAGGTTGTCTAGGCTGGTGTAGGTTTGGTCGGGGATGTTTGAAAGGATTGACGCGAGTCTTACACGTGTTTCAACGGTGAGGTCGAAAAGCTTCCATCCGTGACGTGTTTCCAGCTCATGTTTAGTCGCTGGAAAAACAGCGTCGGCCAAAGCTGCTTTCACTGAATCAATCCCTGTTTCACGGGTCACAGGAGCCATGACGCCTTTTTCGCGGAAAACCTTTATCCTCGCCGCGTCGACATACATCCGGAGGCCGTGAAAACTCAGTAAAACCTTCTTCGAAGAAGATTCGTCGGCTTTTCTACTGATTTCCCGTATTTCGTCATCGTCGAACATGTACATGTTGTGAACGCCTTTCCCGAACAACCGCGAATACGTGATTTCTTCGTCAAAGTATTTCGGAGTTTCTCGTGAAAGGTCGGTTACGTGGATGATGTTCAAATCCTGCATGGCTGTCAAAACATCGGATGATGCGGGGCCTCTTATTTCGAGGCCGACGCGAACTCCTTCAGTTCTGACGCTTGAGAAAAATTGTTTCACGATGAACGGAGTGAGTTTAAGTGTTGGTGGTGTTTCGACAACGAGAAGAGGTGCGTTGAGTGTTTTGCAGATTTTGATGGAATGGTTGAATGCGTCGACGGCTGAATCGGTTGGTTGAAGCCGGTGGACATGTGTTACGGCTTGGTGGCATTTGACGGTGAAGATAAAACCGGGCCTGACTCGTCGCCGCCACGAAGTAGCCTGTGAGAGGGGGATTTTCCGGTAGAAGCTGCTGTTGACTTCGACGAAGTCAAACGCCAGCGAATACGTGTGTAGCCTGTCTTTGCCCGGCACGATGAAATACTGCCATCCACCGCCTCCCACCAGCACCGTCGACGACATCCAGACCAAAGTTGATAAATGGTTGGAAAAAGGATTTCTCGGCGGGTTGGGTTCTGTTTTTCTCGGGACGAGTGGCTGGAGCTACGAAGAATGGACGGGCCCTGTCTACGGGGGCAGCAAGCAGCCGAAGCTACGGCTTTACAGCAGGCTTTTCAACACCGCTGAAATGGATTCGAGCTTCTACGCATATCCACGTCGGGAAGCTTTGATGACTATGATGGATTCCGTGCCCGCTGGATTTGTCTTCGCCGTGAAGGCTCCGCAGAAAATCACACATGAGCTACGGCTCGATGTCAGGCTTGGTGTTTTGAAGGCCTTGGAAGAGTTTACCGAGCTTTTGACCCCCATGAACAGGGCTGGAATGCTCGGATGCATTCTTTTTCAGCTTCCGCCGAGCCTACGCAGAGACACCGAAAAACTCGAAACTTTTCTCAAAAACCTCGACACAGACTTCCGATACACTGTAGAGTTTCGGCATCCAAGCTGGCTGACCGACGAAACATACATCATCCTCCAACGCCACAATGTCGCATACACAATCGTCGACGAGCCTCTGCTTCCACCAATTACATGGATAACCGCTGATTTCGCCTACGTCCGATGGCATGGAAGAGGAAAAGACCCATGGTACAACTATCTCTACAAGCCCGAAGAACTCCGCGAATGGATACCCAAACTAACACAGATAATAGACCGGACAGAGAAAACCTACGGCTACTTCAACAACCACTTCCACGGATACGCAGTCTACAACTGCATACAGGTTCTGGAAATGCTGGGCCTCGCGAACGAAATCCATAAAACAACTAAACAGCAAATCGAAAACTATTTCATGATGACGGGGCTGCTGTAATTTTCCTCGACGATTTCTCTGTAAAGGCTTGGCAAGCGGTGGGCTAGTCTTTCACGCCGTGCTTTACGCATTTCCTCAAAACCATTTATCTCAACCGCCAAAACATCTTCAACCTCGTTCAGCGTAGTTTTCCTGACGCGGAACATGTAGCTGTTGGCTCTTTCAAGCGTGAAGACGGCTGTTCCCCCGCATGTCGACGTGTTTACGCAGACGTTTGAGGTCGCGGCCGCGACGCGGTTTTCGAGACATCTGGATTTGACGTAGTCGTGCCATGGCTCAACGCCGGATGATGGCATGCGTGAAGGGTTGAGCAAAACGTCAGCTCCCTTCAGAGCCATTAACCGCCCTAATTCGGGGAAAACGATGTCATGGCAAATCAGAACACCGAAGCCCACGCCTCGGAAACTAAACACTCTGACGCCGTCTCCTCTGACGAAATGTTGTTTTTCGCCGCGGTAGAGATGGATTTTGTCCTGCCATCCCCAAACCTCACCATCCGGCCCGACGACCGGACAACTATTCATCAAACCTTTTTCACGTCGGACAACCACGCCACCGCCCGCGACAACCATTCCAAACTCAGACGCATGCTTCGCCAAAACCCTCAAAACATCGTCGACCTTTCCCGCAAGATGTCCAGCCACCGCGAAAACGTTGGAATGCTGCCATGTTTCAGGTAAGAGAGCCAAATCGGGCGAATGTTTACCCGCTTCGGCGAGCAGTTCATCGATTTTCTGCAGGTTTCTATTCACGGAATTTGTTACTGCCGGCTGAACCACCGCAACTTTGAAACCCAATTCACATCTCTCCGCTACGGCTTGTATAGGCTGCGAAGTTTTTGGAGATCTGTTTGGTAGTTGCCTGCGTCGTCTTCAGGTGTTTCGATGACCATGGGCTTGTCCCTGATGACGCGGTGGTTGATGAAAGCCCTGAATCCTTCGTCGCCGATGTTGCCGTGCCCGATGTGTTCATGCCTGTCAAGACCGCTGCCTAACCCGCCTTTCGAATCGTTAAGATGAACGGCTTTCAACTTTTCCAGCCCAATCACTCGGTCGAATTGGTTCAAAGTTCTTTCAACGGCTTCGACGTTGCGTATGTCGTATCCCGCGGCCAACAAATGACACGTGTCGAGACAAATTCCAACCCGTTCAGGCTGTTCGATTTTCCGTAAAATCTGAGAAATATCTTCGAACTTTGAGCCGCATGAATTTCGCTGGCCCGCCATGTTCTCCAACAAAACAATCACTTTGTTGTCGACTTTTCTCAGTGCTGTGTTGACGGCGTTCGCGGCGTTGTTTATTCCCTTTTCTATTCCAGCTCCTAGATGGCTTCCTATGTGGACTACGAGTAGGTCTATTCCGAGAAGGCCGCATCTTTCCAGCTCAGCGGCTAGAGATTTCACGGATTTATCGTAGATGAGTTTTTTCGGCGACGCGATGTTAGGGAGATAAGGCATGTGAGCCATAGCCACTTTGTACCCGGCTTTGGCGAATTTTTCACGGAATTCGCTGACTTCGGTTTGCTTGAGCTTTGTGTAAGTCCATCCACGCGGATTCCGCGTGAATATTTGGAAAGTGGTGCATCCCAGCTCGACCGCCCTGTCAACAGCCATGGCAACCGAGCCTGAAATCGAGACATGTGCTCCGAGAAGCATCGGCAACACTTTCTCACGGGCCTTAAAAATCTCTTCGACAAACCAATTCGACTACGTTGCCGTCGAAATCCAAGACGGAAAACCCATCGTAGCCAGCAACGGATGTGGTCAAAGAGTTGTGCACGTCAAATCCGCCTCTCTTCAGCCGTTCAACCACTTTCTCCAAAGACTGTCGAGAAGGTAGTTTAGCGGCGAAGCTTCGGAGCCTCGCGTGGTTGGGTGAAGGAGGTGGGGCGTTTGTCCCGGCCCAGATGTTTACCGCGATGTGGTGATGATACCCTCCCGCCGACATGAACAAAGCTCCTGGATAGCTGCGGTTGGTGATGTCGAAGCCGAGGGTTTCGTGGTAGAATTTCGCAGCCCGGGCCAGGGATGAAACATGGAGATGAACATGGCCGAGACGTGTCCCTTCCGGCATGCGCCAATCATCCGCCAAAGCGGCTGAAGTTCCTTCAGGTTTATGCTCCATGAGCAGTGAATCAACGTCAAGCGGAAAAGTAGCCATCTCGATTTCACCTCGTGGATTACGCATCCATTCCGTGGAGGACCTGTCGGCGTAGAGTTCGATTCCATGGCCGTCGGGGTCTCGGATGTATAGGGCTTCGCTGACTAAATGGTCTGCGAATCCCTCGAAATTCCATCGCCGGGCTATTCTCACGAAAACACGGGCTAAATCTCGTCGGTTGGGAAGCAGCAAGGCGTAGTGGTAAAGGCCTCGTCGTCCAACTGCCGGCTGTGCATCCTGTTGCTCATATAGAGTTGCGACCACGGTTTCGGGGGAAGGCCCCAGCATGATTCCCCCATCTGAACCCTTCTTCACAACCCCAAGCCCAAGTAACTCCGTGTAAAAACGCAGCGACCTCTCTATGTCGGAGACGATGAGCGACACCCACGCCATCCGCGTAGAAGGCTCGATTCGAAACCTCTCCATCGCACGAAGCGTTAACACAGGACCTTTATAACATAGATGACAGAACGCAGATTTGAGTTGGCTTCGGTCCACAGATGCCCGCTCTGCGGAGAACCTGTTTCATGGGCCGAGAAGCAGGCCGGCGAATACGCGTGTCTAACAGTCTGCGTTCCACTAATTCCCTTCCCACGCCATCTCGTTGAAAAACATCCCCAATATCTTGGTGAAGCGAAGAAACTAGCACGGCCCGTGTTTTATTCATCGGCTGCATCGGCCGCCGCGCTTGCTGTTTTCATGTTCTTCGGATTGTATGAGTTGGCTGTTTTGGTTGCTGTGGCGGCTCTCGGGTTTTTCATGATTGGATGGAGTCGGAGGGTGCGGCTGATTCGCCGCTATCGCTTTTCTTAGACCTGTTGCGTGAATAGTCGCGAGCCATGAAATAGATGTTCACAGCGATGAGTAAGACTACGAGGAGAGGCCCTGCAGGATAGTAGATTTCGCCGCGGAGAAACAGGCTGACGAACCCGATGCCTGTCCACGATGGAATACTCACCCCTGTCCACCTGCCGATGACATGGTCAAACGGAACAGGGCCCCAATAGTCAGCGGCAGCGTTCGCATCGCCTTTCGTGATAAACCCGTTCGAAACACGTGCAATGGCTCTGTGAACGATTATCGAGCCGAGAGAGCCTTTTTCACCTGGTCTGTAGAAGACGATGACGTCGCCGTTCAAGGGGTCGGCTCTGATCTGGTTAACATCCACGGGGAGCACAACTATGATGTCACCGACTTCAATGACGGGCCTCATGCTGCCGCTTTTAACCACAAGCAAGGGGAAGGTGAAGCCGAAAAACATGTGAAGCACCGAAAGAAGAAGCAGCGTAGCGGCCGCGACCAAAACAGCGCCGTAAAGGATTTTCGAAAACCTTGCCTTCAAATTTGCTAAATTCGTGGTGGACGCGGCCGTTTAAATGTTTGAGGTCGCCGCTCAGGCTGAGGCTGCTGTTGCTGAACCGGCGTTTTTCTAGCCGGGCTTCGAGTTCTTCCAGCCGGCTTAAGCCTACCCCATCTGACCAAACCAAAAACAGACGAAGCCGAAACAGCGGCTGTCGCAGCCAGAACAACACCCTGCCACTGCGGATTCTCCTCGACGTGGACAATCGCAAGCTCCTTGTTCGTCCGCGACGAATAACTCGACGAATACGTGTATTCCCCGATCTTCATCGACCACGAATAATCTCCTTCAGCGACGTAGAGCCGTGCTTTTCCATCGCTGTCGGTCACAGCTCTTTCGATGATTTTATCGCCCCGGCTCACGGATATTTCGGCTCCGATGACAGGTTCGCCGTCTGGCTTCAGAAGCCTAACGTCGACACGGTAGACCTTGGATTTGACGTTAAGCAGAGTTGATTGGGTGAGTGATACTTGCTGCGACGCAACTCTCGTGTCTTGGTGAACAACTTCGATGAGGAATTCTCCTCTTGGAAGCTTTAGCTCTGCGCGTCCAGCCGAGTCAGTAAACCCGTCCACGATTTTCCTACCTCCCTGCAAAGCAGATACATAGGCGGCCGGCAAAGCTGTTCCATCTGCTTTTTCAACATTCAACCGGAGATAATAGACCGCGGCGGAAACCTTCAAAAGCTCCTCATCAGCTCTGAAAGAGACCTGCCGGTCGTAGACCGGAAGCCCTTTATACTTCACCAAAACCCTGTAATTACTGGCTGGAATGTTTTCAAACCGAACGCGGCCTTCAGAAATCGCATCCGTCAACTTTATAGGTCCGGAGACAATTTCAACCTCACCGCTTTCAAGCGGAACTGAATCATCGTCAACAACTTCAACAACCACGTCAATTACGTTACGGGCCTTAATGACAAATTCCCTGCTCGCCTCAATTCGCAGCGTTTCTTCATGAACCGGCACGTTGAAGTAGCTGATTCGAATCGCGTAGCTTCCGAACGGAAGGTTTCTGAACTGAACACGGCCGCTCGAATTTGTGGCGCCTGTTTCCTGTATTTGACCGAGTGAAACAGATGTTTCGGCGTCAGCCAAATCCACTTGTCCATCGTAGTCCTGCACCCGCAGCACAACGTTGTAAACCCGCGTCGAGACAACTACTTCTTTCTCGTTTTCGTCGAGGAGAAACTCGTAGCCCTCGTTCACCGTCACACCGCGGAAAGACACCACACCTCTAAACAAAATCGGAAGAAGGCCGCTGATAGTTAATCTGCCTTCCTCGTTGGCCTGAAAAGTTCCTATCACGATGTCGTCGTATGTTTTGAGCTGTGTCGACGCCGGAATTCCCTGGCCTTGGTCGTTGTTAATGATGAGTTTGACGGTGTAAAGGGTTGGCCGGAGGATAAGCCGCGCGTCTTCGACGTTTACATCAACTGTACCGGAGCCGATAACGTAGGGCCCTAGTGTCAGCTCGTATTGGTAGCGGCCGGCGGGTAGGTTGCGAAACGCTGTGGCGCCGTTTGTGGTTGTGGCTTCGACATTGTAGCCACCGACCCTCAACTTAACACCCGCGGTCGAGACAAGTCTTTCGCTCGGCGTCCCGGAAGCATCAATTCTCACAGCCACGTCATAGAACCTCGCCCGCACCTCCGTAACAAGCGGCACCTCCACTTGGTCGCGGAAAACCTCCAAATCACCCATCCTAATGACAAGGAGATAGCTTCGTCTGACAACAAGTCCGAAAGAAAATTCGCCGGTAGAGGTTACTGCAGGGTCACCGTATGGATTGTTGTCGCGGTAAAGACGGGCCTCCAAACTGATGCCAGTCATCAAATCTATTCCGTCGTTGTCGAGGACGCGGACACGGTAGCGGACGAGTTCTGTTCTCGCGACGTGGGAGGCTTGTCCACCGCCGACGACGACGTTGAGCGATGACTGGTAAACTGTTTCATCTCGGTATTCGACGTTCAAAGGATAGTTTCCGTTGGGAAGTTTATCGATGACGGCTATTCCGTTCGAATCGCTTGTAGCCGACTCGAACCCAGTTGTATTCCCCGTCTGCCTCGCTCCATACCAGACTTTCACCACGGCGTTTGGAACAGGGTTTCCGTTGAAATCTTGAACTTCGGCCCTAATGCTGTAAAGGTTGACGTTCAAGGTGATGGGTGCGCCTCCATAATTAACTG
This sequence comes from Candidatus Caldarchaeum sp., assembly GCA_038831915.1. GTDB lineage: Archaea > Thermoproteota > Nitrososphaeria_A > Caldarchaeales > Caldarchaeaceae > Caldarchaeum. The sequence goes on along the minus strand of JAWBKB010000003.1, from coordinate 110,884 downwards.
GAACTTGTCCGACGTCGTAGCCACGGTATCTCGCCATAATCGTATAGGTCGTGTTAGGCATGAACGGTATCGACGCACGGCCGTCCGAACCTGTGACCGTCATGTTCAGAAAAGACCCGTAGGAAACGTTAAGCCTGACGTATGCGACAGGATTGCCCAAAGCAGTTCGGATGTTGATAACCATCGTGGTGACGTTAACCTGAATAGTGACCTGCGCAGAATTCGGTCTGAAACTAGGGTTGTTGTAGACAACGTATCCTCTGAAAAGAACAGTGAGAGTGGAAGTTGCTTGACGGTTTATGTTGGTGATGTTGTACCGGCCGTTCGCATCTGTAAAACCTAAAGATGTTCCGTTTACTTTTATTTCAGCTCCTCTTATAGGCTGGTTTGTGTCCGCCGTTCTGACGATTAAAACGGTCCAATTTGATGCTTCGGCTTGCGGAATTGAGGCGAGAAAAAGGAAACATGATGCGAAAACCGCTGAAGCCAGTAGAATCGCCCGTAACCCGCTGTAAAAAACCATGGAAAATACGCCGTGAAACCAGCTTATATTCTATGGTTTTTCGAACATTTTCAAAGTTTCAGCCGTCATACCCGAACAGTTACCGGGTGCTCGACGCGATTGTGTCGAGCGTCCATTTGACAGAATTAACTATTTCTCTCAGCCTTGCTTCTTCGCGGTAGTTTTTCACCACGAGTTCACGGGCCACGTCGCCGTCGTAAATAACTTCGTAAGTCAAAACATTTGACTGGTCAAGCTTACCCTCCACAACCTTCTGCAAGTCAGCTTCACGCATTGAATCCAGCACCTTCCGGAGAAGAAACGATGAAAAAGGCCGCATGTCCTGTGTTACTCTGATTTCGGGGTTGAAAACGATTCGGGCTTCACGTTCTTTCAGCGACATCGTGGCGAGAAGCGTTCCAGAGCGGCTGCGTATCATCCTGAGAGCTGATGGTTCTTTCTCCGAAGGTTCGGCGGGTGGCTGAGCTTTTTTGAAGCTTTTCGCCACAAGCTCCCTATCGATGATTTCCAGCAACGATTTGATGTTTTCAGCTTCTTTTTCGAGCTCCGAAAGCCTTTGTTCGAGAAACGATTTCAACTCCGCCAGCTTTCTAACTTCAGCATCTTCAGCCTGCAACCCATCACCACACAAGGCCCGACAATAATAAGCATTACCCAAGCAGAAGACACCGCAATATGCCGAGATATAGCCCGGGCTACATGCAACAAATATGAGTCCACATAATAATTGAGCCATGGAACATGTATCGGTCGATGCGTTAGTTGTAGGCAGCGGAGCGGCCGCGTTGACAGGCGCCTTGACAATTCGTCACGCCGGCTATGAAGTATTAGTTGTTGAGAAGACCGAGCTGGTGGGCGGCTCGAGCGCGATGTCCGGGGGAGGCCTCTGGATACCCAACAATCATGTTTCAGCTCGAGCTGGTCTCAAAGATTCTTACGAAGAAGCCATGACATATCTCAAACACGTTGTCCCGGAAGTAGGCGAAGCAACGACGCCGGAAAAATTCCACGCCTACCTCACCAACGGCCCTGAAATGGTCAAGTTCCTCGAAGACCTCGGCTTCAGATGGAGAGCATCAGTAGAATATCCTGACTACTACCCTGAAAAACCCGGAGGCTCCGTTTTTGGAAGAGCAATCGAAGGAGTCGCTTTCGACGTAAACAAGCTCGGAAAATGGCGTGACAAACTCCGTCGATATCCCGGGGCTCCGCCCATACCGATTTACATAACCGAGGCATCGAAGATGTATTTGGCCCGGAGCTCGGCAGGCATGGCGACCATGCTTCGGCTCGGGCTTCGGCTGGTCGGCGGAAGGCTTCTTGGCCGCCGGCTCGTCACACTCGGCAACTCACTCATCGGTCAACTGCTCTATCTCTGTCTGCAGAAAAATGTGAAAATCTGGCTCGAGTCACCGCTTGAACGCCTGCTGGTTGAAAACGACAGAGTGGTCGGCGCCGTGGTGTTACACGAAGGAAAACCCGTGACGGTGAAGGCCCGAGGCGGCGTTCTGCTCGCCGCTGGAGGCTTCGAACAAAGTCAAGAAATGCGGGAACAGTTTCTTCTCAAGCCGACGAGTTAGGAATGGACGGTGGGAGCTTCGGGCAACACAGGTGACGCTATCAAAGCCGCCATGGAAATCGGCGCCAAAACCGCTTTGATGGATAAGGCATGGGGAGGCCCCGTCGCAATAACTCCCGATGGACGTGCATCCTTTGTCCTCGCCGAACGCTCCCTACCATTCGGCTTCATCGTCGACCAGAACGGCGAAAGATTCATGAACGAATCAGCTTCATACGTCGACTGCTGGCGAGACATCTACAACCACCAACGCAAAACATCAGCAGCGATCCCCGCATGGCTCATCATCGACAACAAACACCGCTCCAAATACCTCTTCGGAACACTCATGCCAAGACGAACACCGGAAAAAGCAACAAGCCCACAATATTTGACACGTGCCAACTCCCTCGAAGAACTCGCTCGAAAAATAGATGTCGACGAAAAAGGATTGCTGAAAACAGGTCAGCGGTTCAACGAAATGGCTCGGAAAGGAGTGGACGAAGACTATCACAGGGGTGAAAGCGCGTACGACCGTTTCTACAGCGACCCGGCGGTTAAACCCAACCCCAACCTCGGCCCACTAACACACCCGCCTTTCTACGCAACAGCCGTATATCCCGGAGAGCTTGGCACATGCGGCGGGCTACTCACCAACGAAAACGCCCAAGTCATACATCAAGACGGCCACCCAATACCCGGGATATACGCCGCAGGAAACACCGCAGCCACGATATTCGGAGGAACATATCCCGGCCCAGGCTCAACACCCGGCCCAGCATGCACCTTCGGATACATCGCAGCCAAACACATCATACAAATACTCAAAAAATAAAACCAGTCACAAACACAACACAACAACTAAACTGACATCGCATAACTACAATGTAATGCTTAGCGGAATCACAGCAAAACCGAAACATCCGCCCAAACGCGAAATCGCCAGCCAACATCAAAAATCCTGCTAGACGCTTAGAAATTCCTCAATTTCTCTGCCTAAAACAAGCCTAACACCGTGTTTTTCAGCTTCGGCTCGAAGCTTTTCAGCCGCCTCAGGCGAAGCACGGCCAACCGACAAAACCGTGAGATCAGGCTTCCTACCAAACTTCGACACCACCACATCGACACGTTCAACAAGTTTCGCAACCTCCCTAACAGCGTCTTCCTCGCTCCTCACAGCAACAGTCACCTCTCCCACAACCAACGGCTCTTCACAGAAAAGATTCACCTCAACAACCTCGCCGTCGTGAACAAACAACTTCCGATTAATTTTCGCTGAGGAATAACCCATTTCATCCAAAACAAGCTCCAAATAAGCTGCGGCATGCATCTCGAAAGTCACCCCCAAAGCCGAACGAAGCTCAGTAAACCCAGAAATAACATAGTTACGCAGCTTCATCTGCTCAGCACGGAGATTTTTCACCTCTTCCCAAAGACTGTTCTGGCCTTCTCTCAAGCTCCTAACTTCCTCCCATAGCTTGTTCTGCCCCTCTCTTAGGCTCCTCACTTCTTCCCATAGCTTGTTCTGTCCTTCCCTTAGACTGCGTACTTCCTCCCATAGCTTGTTCTGCCCCTCTCTTAGGCTCCTCACTTCTTCCCATAGCTTGTTCTGTCCTTCCCTTAGACTGCGAACTTCTTCCCATAACTTGTTCTGCGCTTCCTGTAATCCTCTTATCTGGTCTTGGACTGTGTCAAGTCTTTTCAGTATCTCTGAAAGGCCGAGGTATCCCGCTACTGTGTATCTGAATTCTCGGTCTTCTTCGAGGAGCTTGATGAAGTCCTTTCTCAGTTTGGTCGCCAACCCTCTGTCAAGTTGGCTGAGTGTGTTTTATACGTTTTCGGTTTTCCCGTGGTTGGTTTAAATTGGGTTTTTATGTTTTTGTGTATGGCTAGTGATGGCGCGGGTTTTCGTCAAGGCTTACGCTTCTGCTCGCGATGCTTTGGGTGGATCTGGAAAAATTTTTGTGGAGCTTTCACAGCATGGTGATGTAAGGTTTCTGCTGGAAATTCTTTCGAAACAGTTTGGTCAAAAGTTTGTGGAAACCGTGCTCGATGAATCTGGCTCACCCAAGAAGATGTTCAAGATCTTTATGAACGGCAGGGACATCGATTTTCACGACGGGTTGGCGACTGTTCTGAACGAAGGGGATGAAGTGGCGTTGGTTCCGCCTGTTGCCGGCGGCTGTTTTTAATTGAGGTGTTTGTTCTTTTTTGGTGTGCTGAGCGGTAGGGAGCTCGAAAGATATGACAGGCAGCTTCGTGTTCCCGAGATTGGTGTGGACGGACAAGTTCGGTTGAAGAGGTCGACGGTGCTTGTTGTGGGTGTTGGAGGGCTGGGTGGTGTTGCGGCGATGTATTTGGCCGCGGCGGGTGTCGGCCGTATTAGGCTCGTCGAGGACGGCGTGCTCGAATTAAGCAATCTTAACCGTCAACTGCCTTATTCGGAACATGATTTGGGCTGTTCGAAAGTGGATTTAGCGGCGCGTCGACTCCGTTCAATCAACTCTGAAATTGTCGTGGAAGCCCTGCAACTAAGGTTGTCGGTAGATAATGTATCTGAGCTGTTGAAGGATGTAGACGTGGTTGTTGATGGGCTGGATAATTTTGAGACGAGGTTTCTGTTGAACGAGGCATGTGTTCAGGCTGGTGTTCCGTTTGTTCATGCCGCGGTGTATGGGTTTGAAGGGAGGCTGATGACGATAATACCGGGTAAGGGGCCTTGTCTGCGGTGTTTGATTCCTCAAACTCCCACGGTTGAAGAAGTTATTCCGGTGGTCGGGCCGGTGCCAGGTGCCATCGGCTCTCTCGAAGCGTTGGAAACGATTAAGATCATGACGGGTGCCGGCAAACCTCTGGTTGGAAAGCTTCTGGTCTTCAACGGGTTGAATTTGGAATTTTTCCTGCTACCGGTTGCGAAATCCCCGAAATGTCCGGTTTGTTCATCGAGAAAGACGTAGAAAAAAGAAAAATGGGATGTTTAGGCTATGGCGAGTTGACGTAGTATTTCGGCTGGAACTGTTCCGTCGGGGTTCCATCCGTGTTTGCGGTAGTATTCGTCGAGTAGGCTGTTCAAAGTGGCTTCGTCGATGACGTGGCCTTTTGATGGCCCGCTCGAAGCAAGTTCTTTCATGAATCGTTTGGGAAGTCTGTCGTCTTTTCTTGTTATTCGGTGCAGTTGGTTGAAGTATCTCTCTTGTGTGATGATTCTTTCGCCGACTTTGAACAATTCGTCGAGCGTCATTTCGATTCCTGTGAATGTTGCGAATAGGTCGGCGTAGTCTTCGGGCCCGAGGGCGAAGCTGCTGAATTTGCACATGTGGAGGCTGTCGCTGAAAGCGAACAATCTTTCGAGAACCATGACAAGGTCGACTTTTCCTTCTGTTGCGAGGGGGTCTGTTTTGTAGGGGATGCCGAGTATTTCCGAAGCCGGTGTGTAGGCTCGAAGATGGCATACACCACGTGGCGAAACGCTGTAAGCGAGAGCGAATCCTTTGAGGCCGCGAGGGTCGTATGCGGGGATGCTCATTCCTTTCACGGACATGGAAAGGTCTGGGTCGCCTAACAGCTTCGCGGCTTTCGTACCTCCTTCTGCGAGAATGTTTCCCAGCTCGCCTTCACGGTGGGCAATTTGTTTGACAAGTTCAGCGAAGCGGTCGACGTCTCCCCATTTCACACCGTCTTTGAGAAGTCCTTTTTCGTTCGCTTCGGCTGCGACGGCCAGTGTGTTGCCGAGCTCGATTGTGTAAGCCGTAGAGGTTTGCGAGATAGTTGAGGTATGAAACGGCTTCGATGTGACCCAGACCTATCATAGCTCTGAGGGCCCAGATGCTTTCGAATTCAGGGCCTTCGGATTTGTGTTTCAGCTTGCCGTCATACACTTCGACTTCACGTTTGCACGCGACGGGACAGGGGTGGCACGTTGGTGTTTCCTTCAAAATCGTGCTCCGCAAGTTTTCACCTGAAAGATAGTAGGCGAATTCGAACTGAGTGTCTTTGGCGTTGCGGGTCGGCCATGCTCCGATTTAGTTGACCACGTTCACCAGAACAGCTGTTCCGTAAACAGATAATCCGCCTTTCCTCGGACCTGTCACAGCGCTGTCGAGAATGTTCTTCAACGCACGGATTCTTTCGTATTCTTCGGGGTTGGCGGGCTTGGGCATGTTTTTTCGTCGCCGATTATTACGAGGGCCTTGACTTTCTTCGAGCCAAATACAGCTCCTAATCCTGTTCGGCCGGATGCCCTTCCCAGCGCGCCTTCTCCAAAATGCATAAGGTTTGCGAATTTAACGAGGTTTTCTCCAGCAGGTCCTATTCCATAGAACTGAACAGCTTTTCCGTATTTCTGCACAAGCAGATGATATGCTTCCTCAGGTGTTTTACCCCACAGCCCATCTGCAGGCTCGATCGAAACCGTCTCGTTTTTCACAAGCAGGTACACGGGCTGGTCGCTTGCACCATGCATGACCACGGCGTCGAACTCGGCCCATTTCATAGCTGCGCCGGCCCATCCGCCGGCGTGAGTGTCCGCAAATACACCAGTGAGAGGTGAACGTGCAACCGCGACGATTCTTCCGCTCATCGGCACGGTTGTTCCCGTGAGCAGGCCGTTCAAAACCGCGATGACCTTTTTAGGGGCGAGAGGGTCTTTCCCAACCTCGTTCTTCAAAATAATTCTTCCACCCAGACCTCTGCCGCCGATGAACTTCCTCGCATCTTCTTCATCGACTTCACGGTATTCGATTTTCTTGTTGGTTAAATCAACCCAAGCGATACAGTTCGCATAGCCATGGGCTGAAACCATTTTCCTTATCGATAATATTTACATTACAGTCACATATAACAGTTACAAAAACATAATAACTATTCTATAAATTGCCAACATAAATAAGCAGAAAAAAGGTTAGGGTTTTTTCGTGTAGAGGATGACGGCTACTGCGACCGCGACTATGAATAGGCTGATGAGGTTGAATCCTTTAAGCGGATGGCCTGCGAACCAGAGCGCGCCGATGCCGTTGGGGATGCCGAGCCACGCCAAATAACGGCCGAGCATGTTGAACGTCGGAGCCAGCGGAATCGTAAATGCGAACAAATACAGCAACCCAGGCCTGTTCGCTCCAAACAAAACAGTGCCAAAAACGGTGAGGACGAGCAGCCAGACGATGGCGCCGTGATACCAGCTGCCGGGGCTGAGATGGGCGTTTTCCAGGCCTCTCGGCGTGTTTCTAACAGGTGCTGTGCCGATGTAGACGGCTGGATAAGGCCCTGGATAAGGACTGTTCTCCGGCTGTTTATACGTAACAGTTACTTCGGGGGAAGAGTTCCAAGTGACTGCGATGTAGGCGCCTGTTGCGATCAGAATCGCCAGACCAACGAGAACTACGGCAGCGGCGATGCGAAAAGCTGGAAAAGCCGGATTCGAAGAGGCGTTTGCTCGACTAGAATAAACTCCCAAGGACGCTGGAATGGCGAGTAAAAGAAGTAGGTAGTATATGCCGGCGGGGGCGACCCACACAACGCTCGGCAGACGTAGGAAGTTGAAAAGCAGAAGCCCGACCACGATGAGCGGAAGACTAATCTCCATCAACCGTATTGCGATGATTCTTATTCTTTCACGGACATCGAAGAGATGCATCATCAGTAGGATGAGGATGGAGCTGGCGGCGAACAGCGCTGGATGGTCGTGAAGCTGAACCAAGGCGGCGGGAGATACTGGTTGGTGGAATGCTTTGAAAAGGGCCGTCAACGTGAAGCCCGCGAGGACAGCGAATATTATCGACAGCGTTGGGACGAGGAAGATTCGCCGCGGAACTTCGATGTTGCTGAGAAATTCGAACCGTGATTTTTCCGGTGGCTGGCTTGACGAAATGAATGGAATGTTTACGCCAGCGGCTGATAAAGCGACGACGCCCAACGCCACAAAGCCGAGAAACTCGAAAGCCGAAGCAGCCAAACCTATCACTGGAAGTTCGTAGTAGGTGCCGGGAGCGGTCGGTGCTTCAAGCCGCCAAAGCGCCGGGCCTCCGATTTCGTAGTAGGTTGCGAGCACTCCTATCCACGCGGTTGGGCCTATGAAGGTGCCGGCGATGATGAGTTTCTTCGCCCACGGCTTGAGGCTCAGGCTGGGCAGAACGAGGGCCGCTATCATGATGAGGATTCCCCACCACGATGAATGGGCGTGTCCGACTTTCTCCCATTCCGGCACAGGCTTTCCCCACGCCGCGGCCCCCCAAATCCCCATCATGCCCACCAAAGTCCCCGAACCCATCGCAACCAAGCCCGCGATGAACATCAATAGATTTAACCCAAGAACAATATTCTTCTGACCACTCAACCCTACATCAATACATCAAACAGCACACAAAAATATAAACAAAACATGCAACATTGTTGCATAAATGAACCAATTTAGTTTCAACTGCAAGTCTTAACACTTTTTAAAGAATTACGTAGGAAAACATGCGCGTTGTCATATGTGATTTACTTGGTTCCACGTCCTTTCTTTGCCGGGAGGATGTCCAAGTTTGCTCGGAGCAAAGCTTCAACGGGATGAGTTCCCAACGCAATGTCGCAGAACAAGGATAAAGCCAGCTGACTTCCCAATCTGTTCGTAAGAATCGGAATTCTAAGGGACATGAGTTTGTCTTCAATTTCTTTCTGCTTTTTGGCAGGCCTTCCGGTGAAATTGACGTCCTCCTGGTCAAATATCCAGTCCAAAGCATAGACGATGTATTCCAAGCTGTATCCTGGAAGAGTAGCTAAAACATTTTGATTTTCATCGATTACTCGCTGAGGGGATGCCTTTCGAGACCAAACTTGTAGGATGCATTCCAGAAGACGAAACGCTAACGACTGGTTAGAACAAATTTTACCGTAAAAATCTATCGCAAAATGAGCGTGTTTAGGAGTGTATGACCTTATCCGTGGATAAGTTTGATAAACGGTTCTGACTTTAAAATCCTTGGCAGATTTGCTATTCTCAGTTTTCAAGAGAATCCAACCGTTGCTCAGCCTGACGACGTCGAGTATTTTCTTCCGTCGGCTGCCTGACCCAAAATAGCTACCGACACTGAATTCATCCCGTTCTGTCACGTCCATGTGCTCAGCCTAAGTTTAGAATATTCTGTTTCAGTTGATGGTTTGCGGAAAATGTATAGATGTTCGTGGGCTATTTTGTGGAAGCCATATGCTTCGAAACTTTGTGCTCGCCATTTCTCGCGTGTTGTCTTCATTTTGTGCTGGAGCTTTATGATGTCGTCAGCAAGTATGAAGCCGGCTTCGAGAAAAGTTTTCAACACTTTTGCGGAGATGGGAACATAATGCTTGTGTTTGCGTGTATCTCCGATGAGAATTGCACAATAATGTCCCGGTTTCAAAACCCTAAAAGACTCAAGCGCGATTTGCTTCATTTTAAGTAAATAATTATTCAAATCACGCATCCCAGACAGGTCCTCCTCTACCAAATGTCGTGCATAGGGAATTATATTCCAATAGGGCGGGTGCGTGGCGATAAGGTCTATGGTGTTGTTCTCTATTGCATCAAGATTCGCGGCGTCTCCATGGTAAACACGAATTTCCGTAGGTTTCTCCATGTCCAAAGGTTGGTAGCTAAAATTAATCCTATCCATGGCAAGGATGCACGCCTCATAGTTGATGTCCACACCTGTCGCGTTACGGCCCAATAATTTTGCCTCGATCAGAGTCGTCCCTGACCCGACCATTTGATCAAGAACCCAATCGCCCGGCTTCGTGTATTTCAAAATCAGATTCCTCGGAATGTAAGGGCTCCAGTTGCCGCGGTAATCACCGGAATGTGTCGCCCAATCACCTCTATTAGGAAAACTCCACACAGTCGTCGTTTCAAGGCCGTAGCCCGGCGGCGGGCCGTAAGAAGTTATCCGATGCGTTTTCCCAACTTCGATTTTAACGTCTTCAACCTGCACAAACTTGTTCTTCTCAACGTATTCGCGGTATTCTTCCCAAGTAATCTCTCGCATTTTAATTTTTGGCCTAGCTTCAGCGATTTCAGGATTTACCTGATGAAAGTCGCTGTGGGATGTGTCGTGCACGTAACTAATTAGTTGTGCTCGTTTAAGAATGCTTATCTGAGCGTTGATAGTTGCCATGCTATAGCCTGTCAATTCTGCAAGCCGCTTTTTTTTCCACATTCTTTGATAATCTGTAAAATTCGTGAAGTCGTCTTACCCCATCGAGGCATCTGCAATAGCTCATGTTGCTCGGGATCCCTAACAAAGGCTATCTGCATACCCCGCTAATCAACGAATTAGCAGATGATACGTTTTATGAACAATCGAAATGTGCCGGCACAAATCCAAAGCGCTCCGTTAAAGCCGGGGAGGGGATTTGCACCCCTGTAGAGCGGCTCTGCAGGCCGCCGCCTCGCTGCTCGGCCACCCCGGCTCCGTTTAAATGGTTGTTGAGGGTGTTTATGATGTTATCGGCTGATGGGTTTGGGTGGCTTGGTTGTGGCTGTTACGTATCCGATGAATCCGACCGCGAGGAATACTGCGAGCGTGACGAGTAGGGCTGTTAGTCGGACTGCGTCGTCTGGGTTGAGAAAATTGATGAACCCCGCCCACCACGCGGTGTAGAAAAAAGCTCCCAGAACCGCGAAGCCCATCAGAAAATAGCCTAGAAACTTTGCGGCGGCCATGTCTGCGATGGGTTGCCCGGCTTATTATACATCGTTTTCCGCTGTGCATGGTTTTTATGGTTTGGTTTCTTGTTTTCAGCGGGTTGTCTGGGGATAGGAAGCGGTTGGAGGCGGAGCTTCGGGGCAGAAGTCTTGACGTGTTTTTATTCGTGCTGCGGGCTGGCAAACCGGTCGGGGTAAGGGATGTTCAACGTGGGCTGGGCCTTTCAAGCCCAAGCGTGGCGCATCATCATCTCGAAAAACTGCATTCCCTCGGTGTGTTGACCAAAGACGAAAAAGGAGCATACACCGCCATTGAAAAAATCGACATCTCATTTTTCCAGTCATTCGTCATGGTTGGCCGAAGACTTCTTCCACGAATGGCTTTCTACGCCGCGTTCTTCACAACCTTCACCATCCTCTACCTAACCACCCATTTCTCCTCACCCGACCCCTACGTACTCACGCTCGGAGTCATCTCCTCGGCTGCAACCATCTATGAAGCCGTGCGAACATGGCGCAAAAAACCATGGTAACCCTGTGTTCTACAACATGGACTTATGAGGAGGTTTGAAAGGGTTTTGATGTTGAAGCGGTTTACGCCTGTCTTGTTGGGTGTGATGACTGCGTTGTTTTTATTCGGAGGAATATACGTTAACGAGCCTAGAAAAAGTGCTGAATCAGCTCGTGCAGCGACCCCTGAAATATACCTACATGTCGATACTGCAGCCGAGAAAGACCCACAGCTTTTCGTCACAATAGGCACGGGATCGCTTCTGACAGCCCTGTCAATCTTCATAGCTCTGAGCCTATTAACACGCCGCGGCGATTCAAAACCTGAGGAATACGAATAGTTTATGCACGAATTCCACGAGTCCTAATTGTGCCAACACTTATATCCATCGGGGCCATGTTTGGGCGTAGAACAGATGAAGCCTAGGATGATACGACTACAGAACTGGAAATCTCTCAAAGACACGGTAGTTGAGCTGTACGCCGGGCTAAACGTTCTCGTGGGCCCCCAACGCCTCAGGCAAGACAAGTCTTTTAGAAGCTTTCAAATTCTTGAAAAAAGGCCGTCGGCGAAATTACATCACCTTACATCCCTCATCTCGAATGGTGGTCATACAAAAACATCGTTTACGGCAATGATGAAACAAAACCCATTACTTTCGAGCTCGAATTCGAATGTCAAGAAAACTACACTGCATCGTATGAAGTCGTTTTCACTAGCGCGGAAGGCACTGTAAAACCCATCATGGAAAAGATCAAGCTACACGGAATTGCAACAATCAGCAGAGAAGGAGATACTCTTCGAGTTGTTGGGGAATTACGATTTATCGAAAAACACATGAACACCACACGAGAAAAATTCTTCAGCGAAGAAGACATGGGGTGAAACTCGAAGACATAACTAGGGACACACAAACCCATATCCTTTCCAAAACACCTGTCACTATTTTGCCGATACGTTAATTTTCCGAAATATTTTCGCCGTCCTTGATCATCACCGACAGCGAGGTAGACGGAAAGATTGCATTAACTAGCGTAATAATAAATCTTCACTCTTGAAGGAGAGAAACCTCGTCTTGGAAGAATCAAGCTCATTAACCCTTACTTTAAAAGGGAAAGGACGTCCATGCTGCAATATGTTATCAGTAGTTTAAGGCTATTTTTCAATAGAGTCTTGTTGATCCGCCACCCTGACTTGGGGAAGGTGCGGGAACCAAGTATTTTGGTCGTTTCACATACCATATCTGAGAGAGGTGAAACACTTAACGCACAGATTGCTCGGATGTTTCTGTCGGGTGTTTTGCCTGAGAGGATCGAGAATGCTTTGAAAAATCTTTTTCCTGATTTTGTGCTGAAAATTGAGCTGACATCCGATGGTCGTGTTTTTCCTTCTGTAAGAGATCGGCTTTATGGTGCTAAGATACATTCGCCAAGCTTGCCCGACGGATTCTACAAGGTTCTCCACATCTTAACAGCACTAGAGAGCAAGCCTTCGATACTCTGCATAGACGAGATAGAAAACTCTCTCCACAGCGAAATTCTAGAATATGTTGTGAATGAGCTGAAAAACTCCGGCGTTCAGTGCTTGATTGCTACACATTCGCCCGTCGTCGTAGATGTCGCGGGTTTGGAAAATTTGCTGTTGGTCGAGAGGACGCCTGAGGGCAGCGTTGTCAAACGTGTCGAAAACCTCGAACTGGTGAGGCGATGGATGAAAGAGAAGGGGCTGACACCGAGCGAAATGTGGCTCTATGGATTACAATTATATGAAGAAGACAATTTTGTGCGAAGACACGTATGGCAAATTATCCTTTGAAAAGCTCATAAAGAAACTTAAGAACACGGAGGCTTTGAGGCTTGAAATTATTGTCAAATCCATTAAAGGGCCGTTTGACAGCAAGGCGGCAAGAGCGGTCAAGGCCGCCAGCATGAACGGCGTGGTCATAGTGGTCGTCGACGCACACGGCAGCAATACGCGGGAGGTGGAAGACCGCATCAAAAAAGAATGCGGAACAACAGACGGTTTACGTGTTGTTGTTATTGAGAAATCGGTGGAGGATTGGATTGTGGCGAACGAATGCATAGACCCACGTAGGGAAAATGCTTTGAAATATTTGAAATACCAACATCGCTACGAGAAATACAAGCTTCCAGGCTACGGTGAAAGAATCGACCCTGAAAAACTCGCGCAGAAATAAGAGAGCTTCAGAAAATTCGTTGAAGCGTTAAACGACCTGTAGACTGATATCCACACGTCTTTCAGCAGTCTAAACAGCCACTTTCATAGCCTTGTACTGCTGCCTGAGTTTGTTGAAGTCGGTTCCTGTTGTTTTGATGTGTGTGTAGGTTTTTGCTTTGTCGATGGCTTTTTCATATTCTTTACCGAGGCGGTTGAAGTATTTTTCGAGTCTGTCGAGCCAGAACCGTGCGCCTGTGTTGAGAATGGTTGTGGTTAGCACGCGGAATAGGAAGTTGTCTTTGGCGATTTTAAACGCGATGGATTCGGCCATTCTTTTGGTGTTTCGCCAGCAGACGTATATTAGCGCCGCTTGGGCTGGTGTGAGGTTTGCGTAGACATCTGTTAGGACGTTTGTGCCGCGGAGGCTTCCGAGGTTGACGAGGGCCATCGGTGTAACTGTGAAGTAGAGGTTTAGAGATGCCATGTAGTTGATGAGGCCTATGGTGTCCCAGCTGTCTTCATCTGTTTCTCCTTCCTGTCCGAGGATGATGGTGTATGCGGGTATCCAGTATGCGGCGTTGTAGACTTTCTGGGCTTCGACAACTATTTCGGCCCATGTTCCGTCGACTCCAACCCTCAAGGGTTTTGCTTTGTTGACCATGTGTTTGAGAACAAGCCTGTCGCTTCCGGTTTCGAGGCCGATTTGGACGCCGATGTGTTTGTCGGGCCCTGCTCCAACGATTTTCGAAACACCCATGGCTGCTTCAGGGTCTGCTGCGACCGGTGCAAGTGTCGCATGCATGGGGTTTGCTTTGAAGACGTAGGACATGATGGTTCTGTAAAGGGTGAAGATGGCTTCTTTGTTGGGCCAGAACATCGGGTCGCGAACCATGTAGGCCCACTGGTTGTCTGTCACAAACCATGCGTTCCGAATTCCCGCACGGAGATTTACCTTGACTTCTTCAAGCACTTTTTCAGGCGGATAGTATCGGAGCGGACGTGTCGTGACTTCGCAGAAGTCGCAGTCTATTCCGCATCCCCGCATTATTTCGGCTTGGCCGCTGATTACGGGGTTGACGATGGTTGGGATGTCGTCGATTTTTGGAAGCCTGTAACGGGATGCGGGGTTGCGGCAGATGAATTTTCCCTCAGGGTCTCTGACGTACCGGATGAAAGGCCTGCCATGCGCGTCGAAGACGGTTGTTTTGTGTCCATACATGAAGATGCTGTGGTCTACGCTGTCTTCTGCCAGCTGTTCAAAAAGCAAATGGACGATGTCATCCATTTCGCCCTGAACAACATGGTCGATTCCCAGTTGCTGAATCGCCTCGGGTCTGTGTTCGAACTCCCATTCACCCGCGCCGCCAACCACCACTTTCGCCTTGCTGCCTGCGTTCTTCTTGGCGACAGTTATGCGCCACATCAAGTCTTCAAACTCTTTTGTAACCCATGATTTTTCGCGGCCGGCGTTGTTGAACATGAGGGTGAGGGGGCCGATGCCGAGCGGGTCCATGGTGTTGACGCCGATTATTTTTGTGTCGGGGCCGATGAAACGTGAAACAAATCGTGGATGAGCTACGACGACTCGTAGACGTGATTTTTTAACGAGGCAGGCTTCTATTTTCCGGATGGCGTATGGTGCTAGAAGTGCTCTGCCATAATGATCGTAGGGCGCGTCGGGCAGAGACAGGTAATGGTAGATGGGCCCGGGAACGAATCTTACAGGCGCGCATGGTAGGAAGCTGAGAAGCGGGAAGTCGTGAAAACGATGACCGAGCGAAGGGTCGAACGTCAGAACTATTTCGACCATCCTAAGCGTAGCCACTCAAAACCCAATATATAAGTAAACCTCTTTTAGCACCGGTCACCAATATTGTTGATGTCTTCAAAAGTCTTGGAAAGAAGCGACCATAACCGTGTTTTGTCAGGTGTTTTCGGTGGTTTGGGTGAATATTTGAACGTCGACCCCAACTTGTTGAGAATTGTCGGGGTTGTTCTGCTTATCGTCGCGCCGCTTGTCATGGTGATTGTTTACACGGCTGCGGCTTTTCTGCTTCCGAGAAAAGGCGGTGCGGCGTTTGTTTCTGATTCTTTCGACATGGCTAAGGTCGGGCCCGCCGTGGTGGGGCTTGTCCTGATAGTAATTGGCTCTGGATTGATGGGCGGCTCCCCGATAACGTTTTTCGGCTTTCCGTTTTTCGCGGCGGCTCTAACTTGGATGGCGGGTTTTATCCTCGCTTTGCTAGGCGTGGCTGTTCTCATCACTCAGCTTAAAAAGATTTGACCAATTTTTTTCTGTGTTCGCGGTAGATTGCGTAGAGGTTGAACACGAGCAAGACGGCTGACAGAAACGTGAAGAGCCTACCATATTCTTGTAGGAAGCCGAGGACTGAAAGTCCTGCTCCAGCGGACAATAGGATGGTGAAAACTATTCCGCTTCCGCAGCATGTGAAGAAGGAGAAGAAGGATAGGACGACCGCCATCCATGAAAAGTGAATTTTCGATGATGTTCTGCATGTTAGGTGTTTCTGGGCGTGGATGATGGCGGCTGCATTAAGCCCAACCAGTACGGACAGTGTGGTCAGCGATATCGCTGCTTCGGGGTTGATTGAGAAAACCCACTGCCTTTGAAAATAGACGATAAGCACGGGATACTGTGGCGAAAAACCTTCGAAGATGATTTGGTGGGCGAGCCGGGGGAATGTTTCTGGAAGAACGTAGGGCAGCTGGAACACTATTCCAACCATGAAAACGTAGACGACGGCGAAAACCGATGATGAAAGGAAGAAAACCCGTTTGGAGCTTTTTTCGGACAACACGTCAGCGAGAAAACCAGCAAACCCCACGTTTGATGTGTTGTTTCCGCTGTATTAATGCGCTACGGTTGGAAAGGCCATGATTCAAGCCTGTAAGCCGAATCCCAGAAGAGATATTCGTATATCGTGGAAAGGCGGAAATGACAGATGACTTGTTTAAGCTCGTTTTGTCCGATGTTTTGGAGTTGTTTTTCCGTGATGTCGACGGTTTTGCGGACGGCTTCTTCGTATTCTTTCGACGAATACGTGTCTATCCATTTTTGGTATAACAGGTTTGGCGAGCCTTTCGAGACGAGGTGTTTTCCGACTTCGAGGTAAACCCAGAAACACGGAAGTATCGCCGCTAATCCTTCGATGAATGGTCGAGAGTAGGCGACGGCGGATAAGTAGTTTGTGTAAGCCATGTTGGTCGGCGTCATGGGTGTCCTGTTGACGTCGTCCATGGTCATTCCCCATTTGGAGAAGAACATTTCGTGAAGTGATGCTCTTTCGACGAGTAAGACGTCGCGAGCGTTTGTTAGCAGGATGACCACTGATTCGTCGTCGTCTGCCTTGGTCGCGACCGTGGCGACGCTTCGTGAAAAAGAGCTGAGGTAGAGGGCGTCTTGGACGATGTAGTGACGGAAAATTTCGAACGGGAGACGTCCTTCGATGAGTTCTTGGAGGAATGGATGACGTAGAGTGGCTTCGAAGACGTCGGAAATGCTTTTCCACAACACGTTTACTCTGGTCAAGATAGTTACCCCTTGTAGATGGCGTCCCAGAACATCAGCTCGTAGCCTTGAATGAGTTTCGCGATGGTCTTCATACGTTCAGCCGATGACGGTAGATATCCTTCGACGATTTTCAGGCCGTCGTTCTCAACCCATTCAGGTGTTTTTTCGAAGAAGTCGAGGAAGCCGGTGTTCTTGACGCCGTATTTTGTTTTGAGTGCGTGTGATAGTTTTCGGCAGGCTTCACCCCAGACAGGCAGGTTGACGATGAGGGCGAATGCTTGTTCGCCGGGGGTTGCATAGAGGCTAAGCCATGCCAAGTAATGGGTGTAAGCGATTGCTTCGTGAAGAATGCGGAGTTTTGAGTGGACGACCCCGAGCTCTTCCATGAGTTTCTTCAATTCCTTGAAAGCCGCCAAGTCGCCGTTCTGCAAAGCCGTGAAGTATTCGGCTTCAAAGCCTGTCACCGACCGGCTCGCCATCAAGGCGATGCTTCTGATGTCGTGGTGAACTATGTAGTGTTGGTTTTCTGCGAAAAGCTTGATTTTGTCGATGGAAAGTTCTCCTTTTTCGACTTCCATCAGCAGCGGATGATTGATTATCCGTCTGTTGAATGGTTTGAGGTTGTTTCGTGTTTCGTCGAGAAACTGTTTAGCATTCACGGCAGGTTTTTCGCCTGTCTGTTCTTAAACCTGTGCATAAGCGGGTTATGGGTTTCGGAGCGGGATTTTGGATTTTTATGATTCGATGTAGTCGGTGTATGCGGTTTGAGGGTTGCTTTAATCGGTTTGGGAGTGGTTGGGCAGAGTTTTCTCAGTCTCATTTCAAAGAACAGGGCGGAGCTGGTCAGCAGGTATGGACTGGGTTTACGTGTTGTTTTGGCCGCCGACCGAAGTGGATGTGTATACAGGGCTTCAGGGTTTTCACCTGACGAATTGCTCGCGGCGAAGAAAAGTGGAAACATAGAATTTGTCGGTGACAGAAAAGTTTACAGAGATGTTCTGGACGGCTTGGAGGATGTCGAAGCCGATGTGCTTGTCGACGCGACGCCGACAAACATCGTCGACGGCGAGCCAAGCTACAGCATCTTGCGCGCCGCCATGTTGAGAGGCATGGACGTTGTGACGGTTAGTAAAGGAGCTCTTGCTCTCTACATGCCCGCTTTGAAGGAAATGGCTCAGAGACGCAGTGTTCTGCTCAAGTTTAGCGGAACTGTTGGTGGTGGCATGCCGGTTCTCGCTTTCGCGAGAGAATGTAGCCTCGCCGACCGCGTCGAAGCCGTTGAAGGCATTTTGAACGGCACGACCAACTACATTTTGACGAAGATGGAGGAGGAAGGTCTTGATTTCAAACAGGCTTTGGCCGAGGCTCAGCGTCTTGGATACGCCGAAGCCGACCCTTCTCTCGACATCAAAGGCCTCGACACGGCCTGTAAAATAACCATACTCGCCAACGAAATCCTCGGAATGAAGGCAACGGTTCACGACGTCAAAACGACGGGTATTGAAGAAGTTTCGTCTGAAGAGGTAAATAGAGCTCGTGCGGCTGGAAAAGCCGTGCGGCTCGTGGCTTACGCTGGTGGCGGAATGCTCGAAGTAAGGCCTCGGGAGCTGGATGCGCGAGACCCCTTAGCCGTGAAAATGGCGATGAACGCCGTGAGGTTTCGGACGACTTTTTCAGGCAGCCACGTTATCACGGGTAAGGGGGCTGGAGGAACCGAAACAGCAACAGCCATCATAAGAGACATCACCTCCATTAAAATAACACGAACCGAAGCAGGTGAATGACCATGAAAATCGTGATGAAATTCGGCGGTTCTTCTCTTGCGTCAGCAGACCTCATCAAACACTGCGCATCACTCATTAAACAACACAGTGAAAATAATGAAATTGTCGTGGTTTGCTCCGCTTCTGGTGACACAACAGATGACTTGTTAATGCTCGTTGAAACCGCTCGGCGAGGAAGAAGCGAAGAGGTCGAACGTAGGCTTTCAAACCTTGAGCAGAGACATCTCAACCTTTTGGACGCGATTTCAGATGACCGAATCAAGGAAGAAACATCGGAGACGCTGAAGCAGTGGCTGCGTGAGCTGAGGCGAGCGGTTCTTGGAATTCTTTACCTACGTGAAGCCACTCCACGCAGCACCGACTACGTCCTCTCTTTCGGAGAGAGATTTTCGACACTAGTGATGGCTGGCGCGTTGGCTTCTATAGGAATTCGTTCGATGCATCTCGACGGCGGTGAAGCAGGCATCGTAACCGACTCCAACTTCGGAAACGCAACTCCGTTGATTGAGGTAACACGTCTCAACGTCCGGCGGAGAATAGGACGCATGCTTGACGAAGGAATCACCCCTGTGGTTACAGGGTTCATAGCAACGAATGAGGAAGGTGTGACGACGACTTTGGGACGCGGTGGCTCGGACTACACCGCGACTATTTTGGCGAGCAGTTTGCCTGCGGACGAAGTTTGGCTTTGGAGCGACGTCGACGGGCTGATGACCGCCAACCCTAAGCTCATTTCCGACGCCGTCGTCATCAGGAAAATCAGCTACAACGAAGCAATCGAAATGGCTCTATTCGGTGCGAAAGGACTTCATCCACGGGCCCTCGAACCAGTCATGGCCGCGAACATCCCCGTCAAAATCAAGAACACATTCAACCCTTCAGCGGAAGGCACTTTGATAAGCGAGTCATCCGAAAAAACAGGCAAGCCCGTCAAAGCGGTTCTTCTCGTAAACGACACAGCGATGCTTACGGTCAAAGGCCCGAGCATGGTCGGCGAGCCCGGAACAGCGGCGAAAATCCTCGACACATTATACCGGGCCGGCGTCAACGTCATGATGATAAGCCAAAGCATATCCGAGTCAAGCATTTCCCTGATAATTCGGCGAAGCATGCTTAACAAAGCGGTCACAGCAATCGAGAAAGCTCTTCTCGGGACAAGGATAGTGGCCGCGGTCGAGCCTGAAGAAGACATAGTTGTCATCGCGGTCGTCGGTGAAGGCATGAAGGGAACGCCGGGTGTGGCTAGCAGGGTTTTCGGAGCGGTTGCGTCGAAAGGAATCAACATCAAAATGATAGCTCAGGGAAGTTCGGAGCTGAACATAAGTTTCGCGGTGAAAGAATCGGACGGAGTCGAAGCGGTCAAAGCCATCCATTCAGAATACGGGCTTGGTAAACAAAATTCATAAGAAAGTAAAACCAACTACACTGGTTGAGGGACCCAGACGAAGAAAGACTGCTTGAATCACTGACACGGATAGAATCATACAAGCCCGTGTTTTCCACTTATTCAGGCTATGAAAACCGTGTCTTGCCAGGCACGATAACCACTCTCGGAGAAATCGACGTCGAGAAAACCAAATCGCTTCCCGGCAAAAACGTGCTTCTCGTCGGTGTGCCGAATCATTTTTTCATGGAGCAGTGGAATGGCTTCCGCGAATCAGCGTCGTTCATTTTGATGTCGCCTCTCGAAGGACAAGGCTTCGACCTCTGGGTGATCGCCGTCCCCATGCACCGGCTTCGACGACTCACCTGGATAGTCTTTCCCATAACCGAATCCGACCTCGAAGAAATCGAAAAAGAACCGAAATTCTCGGTCATACTTGTCCCCGTTGAAAAGCAAGACTTTGAAGAACTCACAAACCGGGCTGAAGACGTGTTAGAGGCACTCGGCCAAGGCGAGCCATTTCCATCCGAGAACGGCATCATACTCATCGTCGATTTGACAGAGGTATTTGGAACAGGTGAAGGTTAGGACTTTACCACTACTTTGTTTCCGGTTTTAGCCATTGCTGTTCGGAACGCTTCACGGATTTCATCCAGCGTGTAGATGTTGGAAATTATCGCGGAGGGCTTCACTCTACCTGTTTCGATGAGTTCAACAGCTTTGATGTAATTTTCTGTGTTTGCGTCAGCTGAACCTGTGATGGTGATTTCACTGTAGTGGATTTTGTTTGTGCTGAAAACTGCGTCGTAGTCGGGATGGAAGCCGGCCAAGATGTTCACAGTGCCGCCTTTGGAAACGAGACGTAACGCGGTTTCAAACGCTGAAGGATTGTTTATCGCCAAAATCACAGCGTCAGCTCCAACCCCGTCTGACAGCTCCATCACTTTTTCCTGCAAATCTTTTTCTTTCTCGTTGACCGCGTAATCGGCTCCAAGTTTTAATGTGGTTTGAAGCCTTTGTTCTCGGCGGCCCACCACCACAACCTTCATTCCAAACGCCTTGAACAACATGGTGTTGAGCAGACCCATGGGCCCGTCGCCAACCATCAAAACCAAGCCATCTTTGTGCAACGCGAGCTTCTCGAAGCCGTGAAAGCAGCACGCCAACGGCTCAACCAGACAAGCATTCATAGCATCGATGCGTCTCGGAATTTTTATCAAATTTCTCAGCGGCACTTTCACATATTCCGCGAAGCCGCCATGCACGTATGTCTTTGAGCCGCAGAGGTTTACTCTACCGGTCCTGCAAAACCTGCACGTTCCACATGATTTTATCAGAAAGGGAACAACCCTGTCTCCCGGCTCAAATCCCTCCACTTTTGCACCAGTAGCCACGACTTCGCCGACCCATTCATGACCAGTAAAACCGGGAAAACCCCGTCCGAAAGAGGTTTCACGATAGGTTTTCAAGCCTTTCACGAACTTCACATCGCTTGCGCAGACACCGCAAACTAACACCTTGACCAAAACGTCTTCAGCCTCTAAACTGGGAACAGGCACTGTATCGACGGCTATTTCGTCGACAGAAAGAACAACCGCGGCTTTCATCACTTTGGGAACATCACCGCCAGACAAAACCGACACTATCTTCCACGGAACTTATTTTAGGTTGACGCATGCAGATATACACGGTTATGAAGCTGAAAATAGCTGTTGTAAATTCTTTGACTTTTGGAGCATATACTGATGTGTTCACGTGTTTGAACCGTCTCGGCGAAGTTACGCGGCTCAACGTTCCACGTGACATCCGCGGCAGTGAGCTCGCAGCTGTTCTCGCAGGATATCATGTTGCAGTCGTAAGCACCAACCCGCGTTATGACAGAGAATTTTTTGAAAAAACTCTGATATTGTGTTGTTGGTGCGGAACGGCATCGGAGTGGATAACATCGATTAGGAAGCAGCCACGGAGCATGGAGTGATTGTTACACGTGTTCCCGGCGAGGTTGAAAGAGAGGCTGTGGCGGAGCTGGCTGTTGCTTTAATGCTCGACGCCTACCGAATGGTTTCACAGGCCTTTATCGCGGTTCGGGAAAACCGATGGCGTGAAAGAACAAAGTTCATCGGGCCCGAGTTAAAGGGTAAAACAATAGGTATCATTGGTCTCGGAAACATCGGCAAAAGAGTCGCTGAAATTCTCAGCAAAGGGTTCAAAGCCAAAGTTCTCGCATACGACCCATTTATCAGCCCCGAAACCGTGAAAGACCTCGACGTGGTTTTAACAGATTTTGAAACCCTGCTCAAGGAATCGGACATCGTGTCTCTTCACACGCCCCAAACACCGGAAACACGGCACATGATGAACGCGAAGGCCTTTGAGCTCATGAAGCCCTGCTCGATGCTTGTGAACACGGCGAGAGGCGGCCTCGTCGACACCGATGCACTGGTCAACGCTCTGAAAACGGGTAAAATCCGTTACGCAGGGCTGGACGTTGTCGAAGGCGACTACATAGATTCAAGCCATCCCTTGCTACAGTTTGAAAACGTAGTTGTCACACCTCACATCGGAGCATACACCTACGAATCATTCATCGGAATAGATATGGCGGTTGCCGAGGCGATAGAAGCCCTCGCAAGAGGCGAAAAACCAAAAAACACAGCAAACCCCAGAGTCTTCGAGAAAACAGTCCGAACAATAAAACATTAAACCAGCAAAACACACCAGTATGCTGAGAAACATGAGCACTTTTTCCGCGAAAATTGATTTACACAAGCGTTTAATCGAGCCCTATACCAACCACCGCATCGTCAAGCTTTCAGCACTCAAAGAATACTTCAGCGAAACCCATGAAGTCGAGAAACTACTACAAACCCGCGGCGACTTCGTTGTCTACGAATATTATGAAAAGACGTTTGAAAGTGGGATGGGACATGTTAATTTTGGGTTGACGGTGATGTATCCCGGAAAGGTTGGCCGCTAATATTTCATGACACGTGGACATTTTCACGAGAAGCCCGCGGCTGAAATCTACTACGGGCTTGAGGGAGAAGGATTGATAGTTATGCAGACGGCTGACGGCGTGGTTGAAGCCCGGGAACTTACCCCGAATTCCGTGGTGTATGTTCCTCCCGGCTGGGGCCACCGAACAGTGAACACAGGCTCGAAGGAACTGGTTTTCTTCTTCGCCTACCCGTTCGACGCGGGCCACGACTACGAAATCGTGAAGACAAAGGGATTCGCCAAGCTCGTGGTCGAGGAAAACGGCCGGCCGAAACTCGTAGACAACCCGAAATACCTAACGTCCTCTGTCAAGGGTTGAGCATTACGCGGAGGTTGCTGAAGCTCTGAGCTTCGGCGAACCCTTTTACACCGTCGACGAGAGGAAGCTTCAAAGTAATTAAAGGCTTCAAATCAACTACGTTGTTCACCACCAAATCCAGAGCGCGTTTGAACTCGGTCGGCGTCGACATAGAAGTCCCCAAGTCCCCAACACTCTGATTTGCTTGTAGTGGATGATGTTTGTGTCGATTTCGACCCCAACGAGTTGATACGTGGATTGGCTGCGATAGTTTTGGGCGGAACACCGTTAGCCGGTGGAATGGGAGGGCCGCACCGCACCCTTCTCGGCGCGTTAATCTACGTCCTCATATTCAACGGGCTCTTTCTCTTACCCGGAGTAGACCACAACCATCTCAAACTCTACATCGGCGCTCTGCTTCTCGGCGCAGTCGTGATATCCTCCCGAGCGCTTAAAGGCGCGCTCATCACGTAGAGGTGAAAACATGAAGCAACCAGTTGTCTACAGGGAATGGGTTCAGCGAAACCTCAACACCATTATCCCGCTGACTGGGCTGTTGGTTTTGATTGTTTCTCTCCGGCTGGCTAATCCCTACTTTCTTGCAAGCGTCGAAAGTGTCATCACTTTATTGTATGGAATGTCGTTTTTCCTCATCGCGGCATGCGGACTTACGCTTGTCATCATGATGGGGTCGTTTGACTTCTCCGTCCCAAGCGTGTTAAAGTTGTCAGCTATGATTTTTGCTGTGCTTTATCCTTCGCTTGGGTTCGGCGCGTTGCCCATCACTTTGGCCGTAGCCCTTGGCTTCGGATTCGTCAACGGAATATTACTGGCGAAATTCAACATTCCAAGCTTCATGGCTACTCTCGCGACATCCATGGTTGCTGAAGGAATCGCACAAGTCATATCAGGAGGATACACACGAATTATAACCGACCCAGCTTTCAGAGCGCTTTCAACCACGATGATTTTCGGATTGCCTTCAATTTTCTACTGGGCCATAGGGATATGGGCGGTCGTCGTGTTCTTGACGTTGGCGACGCCGTTTGGCAGAGCTATTTACGCGGTCGGCGGCAACTTGGTTGGAGCTCGGCTAGCGGGAATAAACATCCTCAGAACACGTGTTCTGGTTTTCATGATTTGCGCGTTGCTGGCAGCTGTTTCGGGAATACTGTATGCGTCGCAGAGTCAGGGTGCGCACATGCAGGTCGGTGTGTTGGACACCATTCCCATGTTCGCCAGCGTCGTGGTTGGAGGAACCGCGTTGACGGGTGGAATAGGAGGCGTGCATAGAACTCTTCTCGGAGTCTTGATAATCAGATGGCTTGACTCCGGGCTAAGCATGCTTGCAATCGACTTGAATGTGCGAATGATAATTTTCGGAGCAATAGCAATCATCATGGCAATCCTAACAATAGACAGACGTCGCATCAAGTTCATCAAATAACCTTTTCAAACTCTGCCTTTCACCAATTCGACCAAATGTCGATATTGGTAACTGTGCCGTACCGCTTGGAGAGCTTCCTCTACAGCGGCCATCATAAGCGGTTTGTCGAAAGTTTTGACATATGACGCGGCTTCGTCGGGTTTAACTCCGAGCGTTGAAGCAAGTTTTTCGTAGTCTATCTGGTTCGTGGATGTGTAGAAATCCGATATGTTGATGGTTGGGTTTGGCTTATAGTCTCTTACTTTGAAGAAGAACATAGTCCACGCCGCTGCTTCTTCCTTCGAGTAGATTTTTCTCCGATGTGGTAGTTGAAGGGCCGTGGACTCCATGAGGTTTTTTGCCAGCATTTCGAGAGCACGCCAAGTAGCTATCGACCGCGACTCCGTCAGCCACTTGTCTTCGTCGACGCAGCGGATGAAATACGGCAACGGCGTCGGATGAAGACGAATCCACGCTATAACCATTGAGCTTTCTTCAACACGATTTTGCCGCCGATGAGGCTGTTGTTTGGAATCAATACTTTCGTGACGTCAGCTTTTACTACTGATGTGAAAAGGGTTGCGATGTCTTCGACCACTCCTTCTTCGCCGGCGATTACTACGGCGTCGCCTATTTTGAACGGCCGCGCGATGAGAAGGAACAGGCCCGCTATGGCTTGTCCGAGAATCTGCTGTGATGCGAATCCTATCACCAATCCGATGAAGCCGCCCAACGCGAGACCAACCGCTCCACCGGCTACTCCACCGGCTATCGACGCCGCCAATGCGCCCAGCCCAATTATTTTCAAGAGGTTTCTCACTGCCGCAGCCGCTGAATGTTCATACTTTACGCTGAGAATCTTGTAAAGCAGTTCAGCTACAAATGACACAATCAAATAACCAAACGCGAGAGACAACAAAATCTGAACATAGACGAGGTAGTCGGCTATGTTCACGCGGTAAACAGGGAGAAAAGCGCTGAAAAGCCACTGAATATCAGCGGCCACCGCCACGTAAACGACGATGTAGAAAACGAGTTTGAAAACCGCGCGTGAAGTGTTTCTCGCAACGTTAACCTGAGACATCATACCAAATCATGTGTCCAACTCTAAATATGGTTAGAATGGAAGATGTTTGAACCGCTGGGTTGTGGGGAAATCTATTATTGGTGGATTTCCGCGGAGATGTGTAAATGGTGACGATTGTCGAAGTTCTCGCCGTTCTCGCGGCGGCTTGGATGGTTGCTTTCGCGGTCGACAGACTGGTTTACCGACGGCGTAAAACCGAAAGAGTTGAAGCTGAGGGAAACGGCTTATCCTATTCGCTTTATCCACTGCTTCTAATCGTGAAGTTCAAGAAGGTGACACGGCCTCTTGACATTTTGACTGAGAGGGCACCGCGTTTCTGGGATGCTGTTTCACGGGCCGCGATAGCGACCGGGTTCGGGTTGATGGCTTTCGCGGTCTACGTGCTCGCCACTAATTTATCCACGTATCTGTTCAGGCCTGAGCAGGTAACCGGGCAGAACATCGTCATACCGCTCATAGTGGGAGTCACCATCAGGCTTGAAAATCTTCCCTACCTATTCATCGCGTTCGCCCTCGTTCTTCTCACACATGAAGGAATGCATGGAATAATCGCGAGACGTGAAGGACTGCCAGTCAAGTCGGCTGGCATCTTCATGATTTTCGTGGTGCCCGGCGGGTTTGTCGAGCCCGATGAACAGGCTTTCAAATCCGCGAAGCCCGGTGCAAAGATGCGGGTCGCCGCGGTTGGTTCTTTCGCCAACATAGCCGTCGGCGTCATCGCGTTGCTGATGATGTTCGGGTTGTTCATACCCCAGGAAGCGGGCCTCATCGCTTTACAGGTGGAGGAAAACGCAAGAATCAAGGTCAATGACGTCATCGTAAGCATCGACGACGTGCCTGTAAACAGCTACACTATCCGGACGGAATCAATCATAATCGCCGAGAAAATCCGCGTGAAAACATTAACCGATGAATACGTTTTCGACACCAACCCAGAGGTTCGCGGACGAGAAATTCCACTTGGCTCCGTCATCAGAGGACTTGGCGTAGTCCAAATCGACACATACTTGATGTCTCGAATACCTGGCGTCGACATAATCGGCTCTTACAATCTTTACCGAACTCTTTTCTGGCTTCAGCTCGTATCAATCGGAGTCGCCGTGTTCAACATGCTTCCGATCTACGCGCTTGACGGCCATTTAATGCTCCGAGCCGTTCTCGAAAAATTCGTCAAAAACCAGAAGACGATGACGGGCATCGCCAACGCCGCCGCTCTTCTCTGCATAGGCCTAGTTGTCGCGAACATCGCGTTCACCTACACAACTTTCGGCTTCTTCCAAATCTAACTTATCCTGAGCGAGGTCAGCAGTTCGCAGACCCTACATGTTTCACGGCTGGTCGGCTCCCCACAGGTTCGGCAGTAATGCAAATTCTTCGGCGTGGTGCGTGTTGCTTTTTCAAAGCTTCGAAGAGCTGCGAAAAGCGAGCCGGGATGTCTTTCCTCGAACTCTGCGAGAAACTGTCTGATGGGGTTTCTCATGGCTTCAGCCGCGTTTGGACAGACATGGGACTGGAACGGAATGTTGCGGAGATAGGCGTAGAAAACCACTTCTCTTTCCGGGGTGAGGCGGAACGGCGCCACGCGTGGAATCACAGGCCCTTCAGAGCGGAGCCCGACGTCTGAGCTTCCCAGCTCACCTCTGAAAACTTTGAGAAAATAGGTTTGGACGATGTCGTCTAACGTGTGTGCGGTGGCTATCACGGTTGCGCCCGCTTTTTTCGCCGCGATGTTTATGGCTCTTCTCCGCAGAGGCCCGCAAACAGTGCATGCCGCGAGCCCGCTTTCCCGGAACACAGAAGTCGAAATCATCTTTGTCAGTGTCATGCCGAACAGTTCCTCGAAAGACGTCTTAACTAAAGGCACGTTAAGCCTCTGAGTTGTTTCGACGACGTATTCGATTGCTTCGTCGCGGTAGCCTGGAATTCCTTCGTCAACTGTTACGGCGAAAAGCGAGGCCCGTGGAAAATTCTTCTCCAATTTTTTCAACACATGGAGAAGCGACAGGCTGTCTTTGCCGCCTGAAACAGCCACGGCTATTCTGTCGTCGGGCCTAAGCAGTCCGTAGCGTCCGATGGTTCGGATAACCCTTTTTTCAAATGTTTTGATGAAGCATTTGCGGCACAGTTTTTCACCTGAATAGACTCTGTGATAGACCACGGGGCCTTCGTGGCAGACGTTACAATCAGCCTGTTTCTGAACCGTTTCCAGCAACACTCCGTCTTCTTCCATCTGTTACAGCCATAAATGTTTAAAAGCAATTCGCCGGATAAAGGGTGGCAATTCATGCAGGGATTCGGTTTCTCCACGTCTGCTAAAGGCTTCCGCGTCGACACAGGCGAGGAAATAACGGATGAAATCGCGATGGAGTCTCCTGTGAATATCTACCTTAACGACGAGCATTTCGTCACGGTTTTCGCAACCCCCTACGAGCTCCGTGAAATGACGATAGGCCATCTTCTCGGCCATGGCATCGTTTCAGACGTGAAAAGCATTCGGGAAATCACAATCGACGGCCTCGACATCCTCGTCTACCTCGACATCGACGAAGAAACGCTGCGAAACCGTGTAGAACAACATCAAGCCTTCAAGCTCATCATGACTTCATGCGGCTCGGTCGAAGACTACATGAGAGCTTTCGACACCATAAACAAACCCCGCGTCAAGTCAAATCTCAAGATAACCGTCGACGGGCTCCGCACCATAATCTCAGAGTTCGGCCGTCTTTCGAACCGGACGGTTTCAGTTCACACCGCCGGGCTATACACTACATATGACAGCAAGCTCGCGGTGTTGGCGATGGATGTTAGCAGACACGTGACTGTTGACAAAATCATCGGAAAAGCGGTTTTGATGAACGTGAATTTCTCCCGTTCGGTTCTTTTGACGACGGGCCGTCAAGCATCCGACATGGTGCTTAAAGCCGCACGTGTAGGTATACCGATTACCGTTTCACTCCGCGGCCCGATTTTCTCAGGGCTTTACGCTGCTTTGAAAAGCGGCGTAACCATGGTCAGCACCGTGAGAGGCCGCGGCTTAACTGTTTATTCATATCCGGAAAGAATAATAGGGGCTACTCAGCACGTGAAAATTCAGTGATCGTTGTTTGTCTGAGCAGCTGCGTTCAGCTTTGAAGTTGTTCGGCATAAACGCTACGCGGTTCGAGGAAGCTGTTCAGAGGCTGGAAAGCAACCCCTCGGCTGAAAACATCGCCGCCTACCGCGAAGCACAGCAACAGCTTTTCACGAGCTACCTCGAGTTGAACAACCTGCTGGCGGCTTTGTTGAACAAAGCAGCTGAGGCCCTTAAAAACGCTTAAATCAAATCCACCCAACCAGTTGACGGATAAACTATTCATGATGCGGAAAAAAATGACTGGTTTTCCCTCACTTCTTAAAGCCGACGAAGCTCTTTCCATGCTTTTGGAAAAAATTGATTTTCGAGAACTGCGTGTTGAAAGAGTTCCATTGGAAGCCTGTCTGGGTCGTTACTGTGGTGAAGATGTTCGTTCACCTGTGAATGTTCCGGCTTTTGACAGGAGCGCGATGGATGGATACGCGGTTCGGGCTGAAGATACTTTCGGAGCGTCGCCGACCAACCCGGTAACACTCGAGCTTGTGGGAGTTTCGCATGCGGGGATGACGCTGGACGAAACGCCGAAGATTTCGCCGGGGCAGACCGTTGAAATCTACACAGGAGGGCCTATTCCAGCGGGCGCAGACGCCGTCGTGATGGCTGAAAACGTCAAGAAAACCAGCGATGGCTTCATCGAGGTTTACAGGCAGGTTTATCCGTTTCAGAACGTTTCGCGGGTTGGTGAAGATTTTGCGGAAGGTGAGCTCGTGGTGGCGAAAGGCATTCGGATTAGGCCCTGGCACATCGGAGCACTTGCTTCCCTCAACATCACACACATCCCGGTCTACGTCAAGCTGCGAATCGCGGTTCTCAGCACAGGGTCAGAGCTCGTCGAACTCGGTCAACAACCCAGAAAAGGCCAGATAATCAACAGCTCCAAACCCATGCTCAAAGCACTGATAACTGAATTGGGATGCGAGCCCGTCGACCTTGGAACAGCGGAAGACAGCATAGACACTGTTTCGGCGATGATAAGAGAAGGGCTGAGAACAGCTGACATGGTTATCGTAACAGGCGGCACAAGCGTCGGAGAACGTGACATCGTCCCGGAAGCCGTCAACAAATTGGGAAAACCCGGAGTGATATTTCACGGTGTGAGGGTAAGGCCGGCTAAGCCAACGGGCGCCGCCGTGATAGACGGCAAACCGGTTTTCATGTTGTCGGGTTTCCCTGTTTCAGCGTTGCTGGGGTTTGTGTTGTTCGTCGAGCCTGTCGTCAACACTTTTTACTGGAGACAGCCTCAAATACCATGTACAGTCAGGGGAAAGCTTTCGCGGCGGGTTGCCAACCCATCGCTGTCAAAAGCCTTCGTCAGAGTGTTTGTGCGGAAAACTGACGAAGGATACGTTGTCGAGCCTCTGATGCTCACCGGTTCAGGGCTATTGTCAACGTTGACGAAAGCGAACGGCATCCTCGTTGTTCCCGAAGACGTCGAAGGATTTGACGAAGGCGACATAGTGGAGGTGCATCTACTCAAACAAGATTAAGCGGTGTAGCGGTTGGCGACGGTTTTCCACACCCTCGTATCAATCGAAGAAGCGCTTGAACTTCTGGACAAGCAAGTCGGCGGCCTCAAACCGCTCGGCGTCGAAAAAATACATGTGAACCAATCGCTCGGCAGAATTCTCGCGGAAAACCTGCTCGCCAAAACATCCTATCCGCCGTTTGACAGGTCGACGGTCGACGGCTACGCGGTAAAAGCATCCGACCTTTTCACAGCCACCGAGGAAAACCCAGTCATCCTCGAAGTGGTTGGAAACGCTGAGGTCGGCGTCCCGTTCCACGGCGAGGTCGCTCGGGGCCAGTGTGTTGAAATCGCGACCGGCTCCCCCATTCCACGCGGGGCCAACGCTGTCGTGATGGTGGAGTTCACCAAGAAAGTCGGCGATAACAAAGTGATGATTTTCAGACCTGTTTCACCGGGTGAGAACATCGCTCAAACGGGTTCAGACGTATCGGTGGGGGACATGGTTCTTCGAAAAGGCACCGTGATTTCGCCGAGGGAAATCGCTGTGCTCACGTCAGTTGGCGTGACCGAAATTCCAGTCTACCGGAAGGTAAGGGCCGCGGTTTTCTCGACGGGAAACGAAGTAATCCCCTGTGGACAACCTCTTGAGCTCGGCAAAATCTACGACATTAACGGCCCCACGTTGACAGCGATGCTGACCGAGTTAGGAGCTGACGCAGAGTTTCACGGAATCATCGCCGACGACCACCAGCTGCTCGTTGAGAAGATTGGTTACGCGGTGAAAAATGGATACGACCTCGTGATTACTTCGGGAAGCACTTCGGCGGGTTTCGGCGACATGGTTTACAGGGTTTTCAGCGAGCTGAGCGGTGGCCGGGTTCTCGTCCATGGGTTGAAAATCAAGCCGGGAAAACCAACGGCCTTAGCCGTCTCGGGAAACACGATTCTCATAGGTCTTCCCGGCTTCCCCCTGTCCGCGATGATGGTTTTCCAGAAACTCGTCAAACCCATCGTCGAAAAACTCGCCGGAGCCAGGCCGCGAAAATCCGGAACAATCACCGCTAAACTGGCTTTCCGAGTAGAGGCTGGACGTGGAAAAAAAGAGATGATAGCCGTACAGACGGTCGTGTCTGAGAACGGTGTTGTCGCGTATCCGTTGCTCGGACAGTCGGGCTCGACATATGTTTTGTCGGTTGCCGACGGAATAGTGGAAGCAGATGAAACACGCGAATTTTTCGAAGAAGGCGAAACCGTCGAGGTCAGCCTTCTCTCCGAAAAAATAACACCAGCAGAACTCGTGATAATCGGAAGCCACTGCCCCGGCGTCGACATACTCCTCGATCAAAACTGGTCAACTGACTCGAAAGTGATTAACGTCGGCTCCATAGGCGGGTGGCAGGCTGTCAAACGCGGTGAAGCAGACATCGCAGGAACACATCTCCTCGACGAAAAAACCCGCGAATACAACGGCTTCATGATGGACCGGCTTGGGCTACGGGGAAAAGTCCTCCTCATACGTGGCTACGCGAGAAAAATCGGATTCGTGACACGGCAGGGCAACCCGCTCAAGGTCACGTCCTTTGAAGACCTTCTCCGTGAAGACGTGATGTTTGTCAACCGTGTGAAAGGCTCGGGGATAAGAACTTATCTGGACATCATGCTCGCCGAACACGGTGTCCATAACCCCTACACACGCATCCGTGGATACGACTACGAAGTCAGGACACATACGGCTGTCGCCGCCGCGGTGATGCATGGAACCGCTGACGTCGGCATAACCCTTGAAGCGGTCGCCAAACACTACGGCCTCGAATTCATCCCGCTCGCCGAGGAAATCTACGACTTCGTCATCCCAAAGCAGCGGTTCAGCAAACCAGCCGTCCAAAAATTCATCGAAACCCTCGCAAGCAAACCATTTCAAAGAAAGCTGGAAAACACGTTGCCCGGCTACCGCGTCCTACCCGACACAGGCAGCGTCGTCGCAGATTGAAGTCACCAATCATCCCAAAACTCATCACACCACATAACCTCCTGGACAACATCGACAACTACAAAATCATCGACGTAAGACGGCTGATAGAATACAGGGCGGGACACATTCCAAATGCTCTACCTCTGCCGTTTTCGAACTTCATCAAACTCGTAGGCGTGGCCCTATATCCAGCTCCGGCAGAAGAATTATCAGCAACCCTTTCCCACATCGGCGTCACCGAGGATGATTTCATAATTTTTTATGACAATTTTTACGGCAGGCACGCGGCACGTGCAGCATACACTTTAGAGCTTCTCGGTTTCAGAAAGCTCGGACTGCTTTCAACTACTTTCGACGAATACGTCAAACAAAACCATCCAGTCACAGCGCAGAAACAACCACTCATTCAGAAAACAAACCTGACACTACGATACGATGAACAAAGTATAATTACGCGTGAGAAAATCATACAACTTATCCAAAACAGCGATGAAAAAACCGTGATAGTCGATACACGTTCTCCAGCCGACTATGAATTCGGACACATCCCCTCCGCCGTAAACATTCCATGGCACAAAATCTATTCATCAACGAATTTATTCAACTTTGAAGCGATAAAACAAGCGGCCGAAGAGAAACAAATCAACCCTGATGTTTCAGTTGTTTTTTACTGCGAGGAAGGAACGAGCTCCTCATTCATGATGTACGGGTTTAGGCTGGCGGGATTCACGAAAACACACACATACCTTCCTTCCTACCCGGGCTGGCTCAGCATGCTTAAACCCTGAAACCTTTTAAGCCATCAGAACAAATCAAAGGTAAAAATGCAGCAGGAACAGAAACCGCTTCCCAAACTACTTGTCGCCATCAACACAATCAATCCGAAAATATTCCCCGCCACGAAATACGTAGAACCAAGAGTCTGCAACATCGTCGCCGTCGTAACAGACGAAAAAGGAGCCCCAATCGAGGACTGCAAGGTTTCTTATCGATGCGGCATGGGGGTAATCGACCCGCATTCCTACAGAACAACCGACAAAAACGGGTTGGCTCTCGCATCCTACTATTCATTCAAAACAGGTAGAGACATCTTTGTGGTCAAGGTTGAGAAAGAGGGGTTTGAGCCGGCTGAAGCCGAAGCGGTCGTCGAAGTCGTTGAAACAGCCACACCGGTTAAAATAATGAACAACATTGAACGAGGTGAAATTTTCGTCAACGGTGAAAAAATAGGTGTTGGAAAGGCTGAGAAAATCATCACCGTTCCGGGAATTTACGTGATAAGCTGGGGGAAAGTCGACGGATATGAGACACCGGAACCCGTGAGGCTGTATGTCAACCCCAATTTTTCCGTCGAACTCATGACCGTCGAAGGAAAATACGTTGCCCAGGATGAGAAAAGGGAATTCGTCGAGGTGACGGTTTTTGTCTGCATAACTTTGGATGACCACAGCGGCGTGCCCAACCCCGTGCCCGAAGCACTTGTGTTTCTCAGCGACGGGCAATCCGGTGTAACGGATAACGCAGGATTCGCTAAATTCAAGGTGAAGGCGGGAAGCGGGCCTTTGAAAATACGGGCCAAACATCCACGGCTCTACGAAAACTATCAGGAGGCGGAGGTAAACGTGGGTTACAAAGATTTGCATGTCAACTTGGATTTCGGGATTTTCTTCGGCGGCGAATCAGTAGTGGGTCTCGAGATTTAGCCTGTCTTCTGTTTGACGGTGTTCGCGACGTTATCCAAATCAATCGTTGCAAAATCGAGAAGCATGGGGTCTTCTGAAACAGAGCCGACGATATCTTCATTCACCATCTTGTAGTAGGCTCCGCATCGGTCGCAGATTTCGAGCTGGAAGTAGGGTTCTTCTTGAAACCTTTGGAAGCGGAGGGCGTGCGGGTCTGTTGTTCCGCATGATGGGCAGTAGAAGAAGTCGACGCGGGCGAGATGTCCGCACGCCGAGCAAAGCATGTGTCTGAAGCCTCCGCGGTAAACACCGGTGATGTATTTTTTGCCGCATGTCAGGCATGAGCGAACGTATGTCGGCGTGTCAAGCCTCGAATTCAGTTGGTTGATGGATTTTAGCAGCGGCTGCAGTGGGATGAAGACGATGTGCAGTAGGAGCTCGCGTTCGACGTTAGCCGGCGGCTCATCCAATAAACCCGCCGCGTATTCGAAAAGCTTCCGAACAAAGTTCGAATCATTTTTCAGACCCTGAGTAATTCTGTCAACTTCTCCATCGACAGCCGCTCTCTCCTTAAGTGTTTTGAACAGGTCGACGAAGACTTGTGAAAGATAGTCGAAATTTATGTTGTTGATGATTTCTTCGTCGAGCAGTGGTCTGCTGCCTTTCGCGATGGCTGACGCTGTCTTTTCGACGAAACCCGGCTTGGTTAACCGCGAAAGCTCCACTTTTTCGACGAATTCGTCGCGAACTTCGATCAGAAAGGAGGCAAATCTGACGATTTCGTAGTTATTTTCAAGCCTTTTAAGCCTTGCTTTAAGAAGACTCAACGCTTATGCTGCGGAATTATGTTGAATTAAATTTTTTATAACGCCGTTTTAAAAGGCGAATTGTAACTAAAAAAAGCTTATGTATTTACTGTTATCACAGTATGTTCAACAAATGAGTCAGGCAGTTTCACTAAAAAGACGAGACTTTTTAAAAGTAGCTACAACTGCAACGACGGCTCTGTCCGGCTTTTCGCTGGCGGGGTTAAGTATCCAGTCGGCAAGAGCTCTGCCGGCTCCGAAGCCGAAGCTGCTAGAAGGACAGCGAATTCCGAGCGTTTGTCCATACTGCGCCGTCGGATGCACAGTTGTCGGAACAGTTGTCGATGGCCGTGTAGTCGACATCGCTCCAGACCTCGAAGCTCCTCACACCGAAGGCACGCTCTGCTCAAAGGGTCAGGCTTCCATAATGTTGTTGCCGCAGTTCAACCCATACAGGCTTCGAAGGCCGTTGATGCGCACTAACCCGCGGAAAGGTGAGAACGAAGACCCGATGTGGCGTGAAATCACATGGGAAGAAGCTTTCCGAATAATCATCGAAAAATACGAACAGATTTACCGTGAATGGGAAAAGAACAAGCCATGGCTTGACGCTAAAGGCAACTATCTCATACCCGGAGGCCGCAACCTCGACGACCCTGAAAAAGCATGGCAGCTTCATCCACGTGCATTACCCATCGCGCGCATTTCCACAGACTACCTGAGCAACGAAGAAGCCTATCTCGGCAGAAAGCTCGCCATGCTGATGGGCACCAACAACTGCGACATCGAAGCGCGCAGATGCCACTCGACAACGGTCGCAGGCCTCGCCGATGTCTACGGTTTCGGAGTCATGACCAATTCAGCCGTAGACATGCAGAACGCAAAAGTCACGATAAACATCGGCTCAAACCACGCTGAACAACATCCCGAAGCCTATAAGTTTACGTCAAGGTCCATAGAGAAAGGCGGTAAACTGCTTGTCTTCGACCCGCGGTTTGGACGGACAGCATCAAAAGCTCACATGTTTGCTTGGTTCAGGCCGGGCACCGAAGCTGCCATCGTTCTCGGCATAATGAACTACGCCATACGCAACGGCCTCTATGACAAACAATTCCTCCAAGAAAGAACCGACTTCCCACTTCATCATCAAACAGGCCAGTTCCTCGAAGACTGGGAGAAAAACCCCGACTCAGTATTTTCAAAATTCAAAGAACATGTCAGCAGGTTCACGCCCGAAGAAGTCGAAAGAATCACCGGCGTCCCTGCCTACAAATTCCTGCAAATGGCAGCCGAATACACCAACCCAGCTAACAGGCCCGGACAATTCGTCTGGTGCATCGGAGCAACGCAGCACACATGCGGAACACAGATAATCCGCTTGTTCGGACAGCTTCAGCTTCTGCTCGGCAACGTCGGACAGCCGGGAGGAGGAGCCAATGTGTTGAGAGGAATCAGCAACGTCCAAGGCTCCAACGACATGAACCATCTGATGCACATTTGGCTTGGATACAGACGTGTTCCGGGAGGTCTCGGTGAAAGAGAAAGAATATCGGGTGGAGCTGAAGCAGACATCAGACGCTACCAGAAATACAAGAACTTGGTCAGGGAAGGAAAAACAGCTGCTGAAATCGCTCAAGCGTTGAACATCGCATGGGTCGGAGACCTTCGCCACTACGCCTCGTGGCGCGAAGCCGAAATGCACTGGGGCATCTTCATCGGAACCTATCCCGAAACCGACCCAGACAACGGCATAGTCATTTCAGACGTGCCAGTTGAACCCGGCCTAACAACCATCGAATACTTCAGAGAAATGGAGGCAGGCCGCATCAAATTCATCATTCTCCAAGGCATGAACCCGGTCGTCTCTGTGGGTAACGCGAGCCAAGTAATCCGAGGACTCAGCTCGCCCAACGCTTTCGTCGTGGTGATGGATTTATTCCTTTCCGAAACAGCTCATTTTGCCGACATCGTGCTTCCCGCCGCCAGCAAATACGAGAACAGCGGAAGCGTCACCAACACGGGTCACACGATTCAGTGGAGGCACAAGCTCCAGGACAACAACCGCGTCGTCGATCCGTATGACCCGCAGAAAAGGACGTTCAAAGACATCAGATCCGATCTCTGGTTCATCGACCAGCTGTTCAAACGCCTACGCCAGAAAGGATTGATCGTCCTGCCTTCGGAAAGATTTTCAAGTGACAAAGGCGTACCTCTGGCCGAGCTGCGGAGACTCAGCAACGGCAAAAACGTCGACGAGCTCTGGGACTACCGTCATCCAACGAAACGAACTAAACCAAGCATCGAAGACCTCGACACAGAGCCCGAAGCATTTGAAGTATCGAAAGAAATCGACAAAACAGTCCGTATCTACCGAGGCATCGTTGGGCCGAACGGTGAAAACAGGATGGCTCAACGCGACAAAACATTTATGGACGCTTACACGGAGCGGTTCAAGATATTCAAGTACTGGGGATGGGCTTGGCCCGACAACCAGAGGAACATGTATGACTTGAAGGAACCGCGCGACCCACGTGGACTGATGGCCCTCGGCTTCAACTTCTTCAAACCGGGGAACAGGGCGACTTTCTGGTCGAGCTTCTACGCACGAAGAGGCCGTGGATTCGCAGGCTATTATGAGCCAGCCGAATCACCTGACAAAGAACTCGTCAAACAATATCCACCCCTCGTGGGAGACCATCCATACTTCAAAGAGCTTGGAATTACGCCGCCGAAAGGATTCCATCCTGGAAACAAGTTCGAAGCCGGCATGGTTATAGGAACCGTCGAGGAAGGGTTCAACGTCATCCTCACATCGTTCAGGCTTACTGAACATCAGCACACCGGTATATTGACGCGGACGATTCCATGGCTTGCAGAAATGATGCCTGAGCTGTTCGTCGAAATGAGCCCGTCGCTCGCCAACAAGCTCGGCGTCAAGACAGGAGACCGGGTCAAAATTGTGTCGAAACGCAACCTCAACGACCCTGTTGTCGCCAAAGTCATGGTTACTAACAGGGTGAGGCCTTTGGTGATCAACGGGAAGCTTTGGGAAATTATCGCGATGCCGTGGGCTTATGGGTTCCAGCGCCCGCTCGGCCGTCCCAACGTGATAACCAACAAGCTCTTCCCCGACGCGATGGATGAGGAGACAGGCATGCCGGAGACCAAGATAGCCCTTGTCAGGGTGGAGAAAGCGTGAGGTGATACATGATGTCGCTCGTACCTGAACAAGCAACAAAAGACCGGTTCGGAAAATATGAGCAAGTAGCCGCCAACAGTTTCGCGATGCTTTTCGACCAAGACCTCTGCATCGGATGCAGAGCTTGCCAAGTTGCGTGCAAAAGATGGAACGACAGAGAGCCGATGTACAGGGAAGTAGACGACCCTGTCGCGAAGCTCGGCCGTGAAATCGCCGTTGGGAAGAAAGGCTACGCCGGCTCGGAAATCGTTTCGTTCACCAATCCGCAGAACCTCGAAGCACATACATGGCTGACGATGAAGTTCGACGAATTCGGAGAAGGCGACACGCTTCAGTGGCTGTTTACGAGAGTAAGCTGTATGCACTGTGTCGAAGCTCCATGTGTCTATGGATGTCCCACCACCGCGTTGTGGAAATATCCAGAAGGCCCGGTCGTGGTTAGAACCGACCTCTGCATCGGATGCCGCAACTGCATCGAAGCATGTCCCTTCGACGTTCCAAGGATGAACTTTGAACTAGGAGTCGTCGAAAAATGCACACTCTGCGCCGACAGAATATCGAACAAACCCATAGCCGTAACGGCTTTCAAAGGCGACACCTACAACCCGCAGTTCGAAATCAAAAACATCTTCCCATACAGCTCGCACAACCTTCTCGAACCTGCGTGTGTTGAAACATGTCCAACGGACGCGTTGAAATGGGGTCCACGCAACGAAATCGTCCGGATGGCTCGTGAAAAAGCCGCGAGAACAGGCGGCTTCATCTACGGTCTCGAAGAAGCAGGTGGGACGAACGTCATCTACGTCTTAAAACGACCTCCCGAAGAGCTTGGCCTGCCTGAAGTCTACAAAGAAAGGCCGAGCACACGCACCGAACGACTCATTTCACAGTTTAACGCCCTCGGCCTCGCCGGAGTTCTCGTTCTCGGCGTCGTCGGAGCCATTAGATGGCTTGGCGAACGGAAAAACAGCATTTTGAAGAAGAACAACGGTCAGGGGAAGTAGGATGGCAGCCGGTCAGTTCGCTTGGGACTGGCCTATAGTCATCGAAGAATATGTCTTCGGACTCGCCGCGGGCCTCGCCATCATCGGCGTGCTCCTAAGCCTCCGAAACTGGCAGCGGTTTTCATCCCTAATCAGGGCTTCAATCACGATTTCAGCAGTTTTAGCCGTCGTCGGAATGATAACGCTGGTAGTCGAGCTTGGACGTCCCGAAAGAGCCGCATACGCCATAGTCAACCTCCTCGTCCTCGGCACCTCCGTGATGTCTCGAACAGTCCCCGTTTTGACAGTTTTCACGTTAGCCGCCGTTGTCACGGCGGTTTTCTGGGTCAAGCCAGCCGCCGTCGTCAAAGTGCGAAGGTTCTTCGAAATAATCTTACTGCTTTCAGCGTTTCCAGCCGGTCTTCAAGCAGGTATTTTGTTGATGGCGGCTTCGAAAAGACTGCTCTGGCAAACACCCATCCTACCATACCTATACCTTTTCACAGGAATACTCGCGGCCATAGGCGTCGTCGGACTAATGATCATACGCAACAAACAGCTCTATGAAGAATTCACAGATTTGCTCGTCGATATGAACACCTACACAGTGCTGCTTCTCACGGTCAGCGGCCTCGCAACAATCGCCCACCTCGTATTCGTCGAAAGCCCCGTAGCTGTGATGAATCTGTTAGCCAACCCGTTCCCACTCGCCGCCCCCATGTTCTACATCGGATACATATTGGTTGGACTCGGTCTGCCCGCAACCCATTCATACATCGCTTTCGCCGCCAAAACACCACCGTCAAGAAACATACTGCTAAGACTCTACGTCAGCCTAATCGTCGGAGCACTCGCCCTCAGAATATCGATGCTATACGCAGGCCAATTCTTCTAAACATTCACAAATTTTTTCAAGACAAATCTATCATAAACAAACCTCGTAAACAGATGAACGTCTACATAGTCGATTTTACGGCTCACGTAAGCGGAAAGAATCTGACGAACATGGTTTAACGCGAACCGTGCCCAAACATAGTCAAGCCCTGAAATTGTTTCCTGGAACGATGTTTCGGAAAGGCCATGCATCCGGCTGTGCCCGATGTAGATGATGGTTTTTTTCGCTGCATCGTCCCAGATGCAGAAGTTTTTCGGCTGAGCGAAGGTCGCAACCTCCATCAAGGCCAGCTGCGGAACTTCGGGTAAACGTTCGAAAAACGTGTCAAACCTAATTTCCAAAGGCTCCGACCCATAAAGAAAATATTTCACATGCTCGACCACGCTTTCAAATCCATACTTATTTAAGACAGCTTCGAGGATTTGCCGCCACCCAGCCGTCGACAACATTCCAAACACGTCATTCAGGTGTTCGGGCTTGACCGAATCAATCGATTCTTCACCGAAAACCATTGTGAAGAACTTCTTTTTCTCATCGAGGAAAGTTGAAACCTGTTTGGCTTCTTCGGAGCGATAGTAGTTGACAAAGTCGTCGGCGAGAAGCTCTATCAATCTTCCCCCAGCCCCCGCTGCCAGTAGGGAATGCCTTCACCGCCGAGCTTCCCCTGTTCTTCGACGGGGAGACGGGCCCAGCAGTGCATGCATCTCTTCTTTCGAACCGTTTTTCTTCCGCAACTGGGGCAAATCATGAAAATTTTATCCTCGGTCAACTTTTTTCACCTCAATATGTTTCGTCGAGGCCTTTCCTGTATTCTTCGAGCTCCGCTTTGTCCTTGATGTATTTTGTCATCGCTATTTTTACCGCGGTTTCCTTCAACCTTTTTACATCGGAATAAACAGCGGTTAAACATTCTTCCCCGATGTCTCGGAATTTTTCATCGACTTCGACCTCGACCAACACACCGGTTTCAGCCGATTCTCCTAAAAGCCGTGCAAACTCCAACTCGCTCCATTTCTTTTCAACAACCCTGAAGCTCACACCTCTTTTGCTCAGCTCTTGCTGGAGGAGCTCTACGACGGCTTCGCCAAGAGCTAAATCACCCGTCCACATCGTCGAATACAAGACGATGGACATGCTGCGAAAAATGATCTTAAGGGGTATTTTTCCGTTCCTCGGAAACAATCAACCCCATAGACTTTGCAAGCCTTAAAAACGCCAGCACGAGAAAAGCGACAAAGACGTGAGCCAGCTCAAGACCGAGAAACATCCTTATCCTAAAAAAATCAAACACGCTGGGCTGGCGGAGACTTACGTCGACGAGCTCCCCCCAAGCCATCGAAACAGGAATTTCATAGCGGATTTCTTGATGAAGGGCTGGGCTGTAAACGCTGCGACGGGTCAGAACTCCGCGTGTCCATTCTTCGATGAGAAAAGCTTCAACGGTTCCGCGGCTGCCGCTTAAAACCAGCCTATCCACGACCTTAGACTCCACACCGGATATTGTGT
The DNA here is from genome assembly GCA_038831915.1 of Candidatus Caldarchaeum sp. Classification (GTDB taxonomy): domain Archaea; phylum Thermoproteota; class Nitrososphaeria_A; order Caldarchaeales; family Caldarchaeaceae; genus Caldarchaeum. The sequence continues at coordinate 69,309 of JAWBKB010000003.1, read as the reverse complement.
GTGATTCTTCTCGCACCAGTTCACCCGCCGTGGTTCTTACTTTGACGACGGTATTTCCCCTCCACGTGTCGCCGACGGACAGCGATTCGGGCCGTAGGAGCAGCGGAGGACTGTAGCTGATTTCGTATGTCGTTCCGTATTCTTTGTCGATGATGGTTGATTTTACGAGATGGTTGTCGCCTGTCACGTAGCTTGTGTGAAAATGAGTTGGATTTGTTTTCATCACAACGCTGCAGAAAATCTTTTCACAGTATGTAATCGATTCAACCCAGATTTTCTCCTCATACCAGTATGTGGCGACGCCGCCCGAACCGCCTAGGTAAACGTTGTAAAGCCATTGAGAATCGACGCCGACGTCGTTAGGCCCGGTAAAGACGAAAAGCAAAAAATTGGCCAGGATGAATGTTCCGAGAACAATCATCAACGCGTCGAGAATTTTCTTCGGCGGGAAAAACATGGTCTTCGACTGATTCACTTGGACATCGCCTCGCGAATTTCCTTCTCGAGCTTTGCTATTAGTTCCTGGGTGCGGTAGCCTTTCGCCGCGGCTTCACGTGCCAAATCAATAGCTTCCACGTAGAGCTTGGTAAATTCAAGCGAATACATTTTCATGTTGTGTTCCCTGCAGAAAACCTTCAACCCATCAACCACAACACATTTCTGACAAACACCGCGGTGACAATAGGAACAGACACCAACAGCTTCAACATCCCGATGAAAATAACACCGCATCGACAACAACATCAAACACCTGATTAAATCCTTTACCTATCACACAGCAAGAAACACTTCAAACCTATAAAGGAAGCATCATCGAGGAAATGGTTTGGGGCGCGGGGGTAGCCAAGCCTGGTCAAAGAGGCCCATCACGGGGCCGTGAACGCGACGGGCTTAAGGTCTCGAACATGGAGTGGAAACCCGTTCCCGAAGGGGTTCGTGGGTTCGAATCCCACCCCCCGCAAACACAGCACCCCGGCTATCCTCTAAATTCCCTCTCACGGGATCACTTCTCAAGATATCAAAGGCAGGCACGACGCTGTATGGTTTAATCTTTCAATTCCCTCTTGCGGGATTACGATACGGGGCTGGCGGGACAGGCAGAGACAAGCGGACTTGGCTTTGAATTCCCTCTTGCGGGATTACATACCCGTCGAAAACGTCGTCGATGAGCTGTTTTAAACGTCTTTCAATTCCCTCTTGCGGGATTACTGCAAAAGCCTGGGAGTGGAAAAGAGAAGACAATCTTTAGTACTTTCAATTCCCTCTTGCGAGATTACTTTGTCAATCCTCCCACTTTGGACGAGTGGAGGGACTGGATCTTTCAATTCCCTCTTGCGGGATTACTTGAGGACGAGGATTTTAAGAATGACCGGTGGGAGTGGCGGCACTTTCAATTCCCTCTTGCGGGATTACAGGTGTCGGAGCATATAGTTTGGATAATGTAGCGCGTGTAGACTTTCAATTCCCTCTTGCGGGATTACGGGCGTTTCGAAATGGGTGGCTGTGGAATTTGACAGAAGATCTTTCAATTCCCTCTTGCGGGATTACTTGCTCAGCAGCTTTCGGTTGAACCCGAGTACCAAGGAACTTTCAATTCCCTCTTGCGGGATTACTTTGAACAGCCTCTCCTAACTGCACAGACTCTCCAATACTTCTTTCAATTCCCTCTTGCGGGATTACAAGCAGAGTTCTTCATGAGCTCAACGAACACGGGATATTCTCTTTCAATTCCCTCTTGCGGGATTACTTGATGTCTACGGAAGAACTTTTGCGAAAATTGTATGGCGATTGCTTTCAATTCCCTCTTGCGGGATTACAAGCGTGAACCTCTCAAAGTTCATATCTTTCCTGCAGTCGTCGACTTTCAATTCCCTCTTGCGGGATTACGGGAGCAAAATGGGAACCAACGCAGAAGTTTTGGTATAGCTTTCAATTCCCTCTTGCGGGATTACAAGTTTGTGGAAAGACATTCTCGAATGATTGCGATGCTTCTCTTTCAATTCCCTCTTGCGGGATTACATCACGATAAAACCATCCCTCAGTTTCCAGTCGACCATATATCCTTTCAATTCCCTATTGCGGGATTACCTTACGCCGATTTTTCGTCTCATTCCGGGGGCATAAGGATTCTTTCAATTCCCTCTTGCGGGATTACCTACAGAGCACACGTGGTGCAATACATTAGCTTCATTACCTTTCAATTCCCTCTTGCGGGATTACGAGGCTTGAATCTGGCGAAAAAGATGTTTGGCGTAAGCTTTCAATTCCCTCTTGCGGGATTACGATGTTCGGGTTTTTGAGGTTACGTGGAAAGATGGTGTCACTTTCAATTCCCTCTTGCGGGATTACAGCATATCTGTCTCCTTCTGCAACTGTTAGAAGTTTGACAGCTTTCAATTCCCTCTTGCGGGATTACTCTTCTCTCAGAGTGATAGGATTGAGGTCGGATCGCCATTACTTTCAATTCCCTCTTGCGGGATTACGGAACTGCAGTTAAAGTATAGCTGTGTTGTGTATGTAGATGTAGAGTCTTTCAATTCCCTCTTGCGGGATTACGAAACACAAGAACCCGAGCTGAAGTCTTCATGGTCAACTCCTTTCAATTCCCTCTTGCGGGATTACTGTGTGTTTTTCTTGGGTTTTTTGGGGTTTTATGCCGTTTTGGCGTTACTTGTTTTCAGGCATAGAATGTTTTGTGGTTCTATTTAAGGATATACCACCACCTTTCGAAAAACATATAAACAACCAAAAACAACCGCCCCAAACCAACATCAACAAACCGCATCCTATGGACTACAACCACCTGTGCATCCGAGGCATGAAAACATATATCGGGTGAAACAACGGTTTTCACACATGTCCAGCGTCAAGCCAGTTTTATCGGTCGACGTCAGAGGCCAGATGTGTCCCATGCCCGTCCTCAAAACACGCGAAGCAATCCAACGCGTCAACGTCGGCGAAGTAGTCGAGGTGATCGCAACTGACCCGGCGTCCAAGCCAGACCTCGAATCATGGACCCGCAAAACAGGGAACAAAATCATCCACTTCGAAACAATCGGAACAAACCCAGTTATATTCAGGTTCCTAATTGAAAAGGTGAAGTAGAATGGCTGAGGAGAAAAACCGTCTCGTAATTGTGGCAAGCCGTGGAACAGCCGACGCACTATACCCTGCCTTGATACTCGCGACAACAGCGGTCGCCCAGGGAAAAGAAGCAGCTCTTTACTTCACGTTCGGAGGAATGAAGCTTCTCACCAAACAACTCGCCGAAACCATCAAACCATCCGTCGACCTCGGCCTAACCAAAGAACAGCTCGAACAACTCCTAGCGAAAGGAGGAATGCCCACCCTGCATGACATGCTGAAAAACGCGAAAGAACTCGGCGTCAAAATCTACGCCTGCTCACCAACCATGAACCTCTTCGGACTCCGCAAAGAAGACCTCGTCGACGTCGTCGACGACATAATCGGCGCATCCACCTTCCTCGAAATCGCCTCAGACCCCAAAACACTCGCCCTCTTCATCTAAACTATGAAACGCATCCTCTTCTTTTTTCTCGGCATAGCCCTCGCCGCTGCTGGACTCGCCTTAAGCTGGAGACTACTGATAGAACTCATAGGCCTCGTCCTCCTCGTCATCGGGCTGGCAATCGCCGCGACATCCCTATTCGGCATGAACCGCTGAAAACATCCGCATATCATCAACAACTCGAAAAACCGCTCGGCATTACGAGAAACCATAATCAAACGCTAATTCCGCCGACAACCGGTGTCACACAATCAGCCAAACAATCTAGTAACAGCTATGGCGTTGTGGCCGCCTGGGTTTACGAAAGTTTTTTACATGGAGCCCCTAAACTCTACGTGAAAATAAGTGGTACATCCCGGCCGAATATTAGGATTGATTATGGGTTTTGTGATTCTGCTGTCAATTGTTTTTCTTCCGTTTGAAGCAGACCCGCCGAACACTTTCATGGAAATCGGGCTGCCTATCGTCCAAAACATCGGCTTGATTCTGCCGTTAGGAGACCCAGCTACCATAACTTTCGCATGCATCATAGCTGTTTCCTTCATTCTGTTAGTAATCTCGGGCTTCGTCGGCATTTTCCCGCTTGGAACAGGTGTTTTAGGCGTGGTTGGCTTGACGTTGATAACCGCGGCCGTCTATTTTCTCATACCTGTCGGCGTTCCACCACCCGTTTGGAGCACAGGCTATTACGCGATGTGAGGTGCTTCAATCATTTCGCTGGTCGCATCCTTCTGGCATCGAAAAACCAAGCAACAGCCTCCGCCGCCGTCGTCTGTCGTCGTCAACGTCATCCAAACCCAAACACCAAGCCCGCCGCCTATCTGCTCTAACTGCGGCGCAGCCAACCCGTCAAACGCAACTTACTGCGTAAAATGCGGCACCCCAATCACAAAACCATAAACAACACTATCTTTTTTCCATCCCGTCATACGGGACTAAGCCAGCTATTTTCATCCCAGCACTTGAAACTTTGCTTCGAGAACCATCTTCCGACCAGTCTCCTCAAACGATATTTCTTTTAAAACCCTGTAAGTCCCAACCTCCACATCATCGGGAAGCTCGACGACACCATCAAACGACTGACCCGGCTCAAGCATGTACAGAACCAAAATCCACACACGGTCTCTAATCCAATCAACACGCACCCATTCACCATCTCTCCTAATGTGAACATCATACATGGCGCCAAAGCTAATCTTTTCACCTGAATTATTGACGATGGTGTAGGTTATGGTTCGCTCGTTACCACGGAGCTCCGTCTTGTCGAGAATTAAAGAAACCTGTCCATTCATTTTACTTGGCTGAGCCATCAACCCCATCACCGCAACCCCCGCCACCAACGCCACAGCCACCACAACCACCAAAACAAAACCAACCTTCATACAACCAACAAAAACCCCTTACACAATATATTTCTAAACAGTAGAACAGCCCGTTCAAATCGATGCCGATAAACATCAAGTATCAACCACATGGTTATATCTTTCACGGAATCAAGGGTTTTTTCGATGAACTTTTCGCAGCTATGGTCTCTAATGCTTCGTTTTTCGGTAGGTGTGTTCTGGCTTTTCTTCGCAAGCCAGCGATGGTTTGACAGGTCATGGGTCAGGCCCTTGCTCGAAACAGCAGCCGCGGGAAATTACATTCCGATTTACAGAGACCTGCTTCGACAGGCTGCAAACAGCTGGGAAGCGATGGCAATAATTGTCACGATTGCTGAAACTTCGGTCGGAGCCATGATCGTCATCGGTGTTTTTCCACGGATAGCGGCATTAGTTGGCGCCGTCATCGCATCAAACCTCTGGCTCACTTTCTCCTTCTGCGACTGCTGGTGGAACACAGAGGACGCGCCGATGGTTTTCTGGTTTTACTTTTCAGCCTTCATGCTCAACCTAGCGGTTGTGCGGGAAAAGAGTCACCCATCAATTATCAAAGTTAGGAAAAAAGCAGCCTAATATCGGTGCAGCTTCAGTTAAGCTTGCTAATAAGAAATGTTCAAAAATTCACCCAGCACAACCTGTGTTGTCGTCTTCAACAGATTAATATCGCGTTGAGATGGTCAGATGCTGAGCTGGTGGTGTGGATTAACAGGCTAACGGTCAAAAACTTCCGAGGAATAGGCAAACTGGACCTAGCCACAAAACCCATCAACATATTTGTCGGACGCGACAACACTGGAAAATCCAGCGTACTCGAAGCCGTAACCATCGCAGCCACCGCGCCAACAGGCTACACAGATGCCCTAAACGTTGACCTGCTAACACGCATGTTTGGCAAAGAGTGAAACCTGATTTACTGGATTAAAATCGGATATGACCGAGCACGGATAAAGTTAACGACAAAAGGGTGGAACAACAAACGAGCTTCTCATCATTTACTGTGAAGCAGGCTTTCCAGACCTGTATTATGAGAGGCAAAGCAGCTGGTTTCACGTTGGCAAACCGCACAGCAGTGCCTTACGAGTTTACCGGACCCATCGACGAAAGAAGAAGAATGATAGAATTGGTCGAGCGGATTAAACAGATAGAGTCTCTTCCCAAAATTTGTCTAAGCGATGTCGATTTTGAGAAGATAGTCATAATAGTAAAACGACACGACCAATTAATACTGATACGTTCAGACAACCCTTCTCCCTCCAATGTCTTTCCTGTGACAACTGAGTACAAAATCGATCTAACATCCCTTTACAACAAATTGATTCAGTCGGGCCGATTTCACGATGTGCTGAATTCACTGAAAGAGAACATAGGCTATTTGAGAGACTTACGCAGCATAGGCGAAGAGCTTTTTGCTTTCTTCGACGGTTTGGACAAACCGATCCCTATTTCGTCAACCGGTGATGGTTTTCAGGCCTTGTTGCGTATTGCGTTTGCGATTGCCTTGTCGAAGGAAGGTACGCTGGTTCTTGAAGAGCCTGAATCAAACCTGCATCCCGGCTTCATCGAGCTTACTACAACACACATGGCCGAATACATCAAAAAATACAACATACAAACCTTCATTTCGATGCACAGCTCAAAAGTTTCTGGAATCGCTGCTTGAGAAAGCCGCAGACATTACGCAGGTTGTCAGGATGTATCTGATGCGTGGCGAGATTGATTGCGAAGTTCTGAGCGGTGATGAGGCTCTTAGTGAAGCGGAGGGGCTCCAGATGGATTTGAGGGGCGTGTGATTGCCTTATGTGTTAATCGTATGTGAAGGGAAGCGCGATGTATGGTTTTTCAAGAATATCTCAAGAACAATAATGTCAACATTAAACGCGTGAGCTCAGAAATAGTTCATGAGGAGCTGCGACGTTTTTTCTTCCGATGTTGTGATATCTGATTTCGGAGGCGTCCCACGGCTGTTCGATAAGACGACAAGGCTTCTCCTTCAGTTGCTGGGCGCGGGCATAACCAAGCCGATTGTGTTGATAACCGATTCGGATAATGAGCCGTTAAAGTTGCGGAAAGAGCGGCTGGAGAACTTCTTCAACACAGGATGTAAGAAGCACAACATCGAACCCAGCATATCGCAGTTAGATGAAAATACGCTAGAGGTTAGAGATGATAAATCTGGCCGTGCGGTAAAGGTTTTCGTTTACACGGTTCCTCAAAACCTTGAACATCAAGTTACAGAGACTTTCCGAGAAAAATACATGCTGCAAGACTCAGAGAAAAACCCTAAAGAGATTATCAGAGATTGCCGACAAACATTTCAACGGGAACGAGGAAAGAGCATTTGCCGAAGCGGTCAAACAGTTCTGCTCGAAACTGCCTTCTAAATAACAGTGTCAAATTTGCGTGGTTGTTTTCTTGAGTGCTTTTCGTGCTTTTGCGAAGCATCCTGCTTTGGGACTGAAAATCGACGTGAAGATGATGTTTGCGATTGCGAAAATGAGGAGGAGTAGTCCTGCGATGCTGTTGACGTTGTTTGCGAGGAAGATTATTGGCACGGTGAGGGGAAAAGCCATGGATGCGACGGGGCCGGCGGCGTACATCGCGGCGTATCCGCGTGGTGTTGCTTTGCTGTTTTCTCGGTCGATTTTTATGCCGAGGGCTACCGGTAGTGTTTTGAGCGGCTGCGGTATGATGTTGAGGCGGACGATGTTGCTGAGCCCGATGTAGTAGTTGCTGAAGCGTATGCCGGCGATTCTTCCGACGACGTAGTGAGCGAGGTCATGGGTGAAGAACCAGAGCAGGGCGAATGAGATTATGCCTGTGATGAATCGTCCGCCCGTGAACTGGAAAGGCTGGAGTATGAGGAGTAGGTAGGCGGCGGCGACGCCGACGATGGATATCAGGTTGCCTGCAGCGGTGCTGAGCTCGAACGGGTCGCGGTAAACAGGCTTCGCCACGACGCCGAAACTATGCTTGATTGCTTCATGGCGGTAGTCGAGAATTTTTTTGAAGAAATAGCCAGCTAATGGGTTGTTCGACCTCAGCTCCATTTTTTCCGTGACTTTGCTGCCAAGGCCTGTGGGCTCGATTTCGATTGAATGCTGGAGCTTGCCGAAGGGAAAGTTAAGTGTTTCGTGGAACTGTTTCATGCCGGGCTTGTCTTCGATTCGGAATTTCGTGGTGTAGGTTTGGCCGAGAAACTGGAACCGAACCGTGTAAACATCTCCTTCAACAGCTACCAGTCGCATCTTCATTTCCGCGGGCCAGACCTTACTCATGTTCTCCACGTTGCGGAAAAAAGCGTAAACTTCACCCGGCGAAGCAGGAACCTCATACACAAAATCAAATTTCCACAGCATTCTAAAGGCCCGACAGCAACCAGCCTTTAAAAAGGATTGTGGAAAAACATGAAAACTTCACAAACATCAGCGATGTAAATGATTCATGTTCTTTTTGTGAAGGATATGTGAAGCATGTTGGATGAAGGTTCGGCCGCGTGGCTTATGTTTGTCGAATTTCTTCCATGATTCGCTGAGGAGATGCAGGTTGTTTAGGCCGTGGTTCGATGCCTGTGTCGAGTTTGAGCTCGACGTAGACGTCTTCGCCGCGATGCTTGACTGTGAAGCCGAGTTTTTTGCAGAGATTAATCATCCGCGTGTTTTCAGGAAGTATGATGCCGTAGATTGAGGAGAGTTTCTTCTCCATCGCGACTTCGATAAGTGTGTCGACAAGCTTTGTGCCGATGCCTTTCCCTTGAAAGTCATCGGCGACGAGGACGGCGAATTCTCTTTTCCTGTCGGGTTCGATGATCAGTCTTCCGACGCCGACGTTGCGCCGTTCCCCTCCTTCGGTGTATTCGGCGATGATGGCCATTTCGCGGTCGTAGTCGATGTTGCAGAACCGGACGAGCATGTCATGCGTGCTTTCCCGGATTACGGTGAAGAATCTGAACCTGCTCGATTCTTCGGAAAGGTTTTTTGATGAGTTCGTATTCGATTTCTTCGTCTTCGGGCTTGATGGGCCTGAGCAAAACCCATCGCCCGTCTTTGAGCCTCCACGGCTTCACGTATTTCGTGGGATACGGTGTGATGACGAGATGCGGATACTGTTCTTCGGTCTGCGTGTATTCACGGTCGAGAATAATCCTAAAGTCGACGGCGTAAATGCCGCTTGATTACACAATCAACGGATTGATTTCCGCTTCCTTGATTTCGGGCAAATCGACGATGATGTTGGAGAACCTCACGATTATCTCCTCGAGTTTTCTCAAATCAGCGGGCGGCTTGTTCCGAAGACCTTTCTGCAAAACCGAGTAAATTCGTGTCTCTTCCATCAGCCGACGGGCCACCACTTGGTTTAGCTGAGGAAGCCCCACCGAAGTATCTCTTAAAAACTCTGTCGCGACGCCGCCGGCGCCGAACATTATCACGGACCCGAAGTCAGGGTCTTTCTTCGAGCCCACAATCAATTCATAATGGACGGGTTCGACCATTTTCTGGACGAAGACGGCATTATCGACGGGTTGCTGAACGACTGTTTTCAGGGCCTCAGTCATGTTTGAATATACTTTGCGTAGTTCTTCGTCTGATGAAATGTTTAGCACGACTCCGCCGACGTCGGTTTTGTGAACGATTTTAGGTGATACGATTTTGAGGGCTATGGGAAAGCCCATGTGATGGGAGGCTGAAAGTGCTTCTTGGATATTTGAAATGAGTACGCCGTCGGGCCTTGGTATTCTGTAGACGTCTAGGAATTTGTTGGCTTCGTCAGGGGTGAGAACGTAGCGGCCTTCGTTCAAGGCTTTGCGGACGAGTATTTTGAGGAAGTTTTTGGGCGGTGAAGGGTCGATTGGAAGGTCTTCGGGTGTTTCGTACAAAAGCTCGAGGTTGCGTTTGTACTTGTACATGTAGATGTATGTTTTGACGGCTTGTTCAGGCGTGTCGTAGGTCGGGATGTCGTTTCGGTGGAAGATGTTGCGCGCCTCATTTAGAGAATCTCCGCCGACCCAAACCGTTAAAACAGGCTTGACCCATTCATATTCTCTGACGACGGAGACCACGGATTCCGCAAGCTCGTTAGGCTCCGCCGCGCCCTGGGGTGTGTAGATGATGATTACGCCGTCGATGTTTCGGTCTTTCAAACAAAGCCTCAAAGCGGTGGTGTAACGTCTGACGTCAGCGTCTCCGAGAATGTCGATTGGATTTCCACGGCTCCAATAACTGGGTAAAACACCGTCGAGTTCATCTATGGTTTTGTCGGAAAGTGTTGCGAGTTTCGCGCCGTATTCTTCGATGGCGTCGGCTGTGATTACTCCGAGTCCTCCCGCGTTGGTTATTACGGCGAGGTTAAGGCCCACGGGCAGACGTCTGGAATCGAGGACGCTGGCGCAGTTGAACAATTCCTGTATTTCATCTACTCTGACGGCTCCCGCTCTTCGGAAAGCCGCCCTGTATACTTCGAAACTTCCCACAAGAGCTCCTGTATGGGATTTGGCGGCTTTCGCAGCTGTTTCAAATTTTCCGGGCTTGATGATGATTATTGGCTTGTTTCTGGCGAATCCTCTCGCCGCGCTCATAAATTTCCGCGCGTTTCCAACGCTTTCCATGTAGAGGAGAATGCTTTTCGTGTAGGGGTCTTGTCCGAGGAAATCTATCAAGTCTCCGAAATCGATGTCCAGCATCGAGCCAAGCGATGCAAACATGCTGAAGCCGATGTGACGGGTGACAGCCCAGTCGAGGATGGACGAGCCGAGGGCGCCGCTTTGTGATATGAAGGCGATTTGACCAGGTTCGGGTGTTTTGTTGAAGAACGACGCGTTGAGACTGATGTAAGGCCTGATGAAACCCATGCAGTTGGGCCCCAATACACGCAGCCCATATCTTTGGCGGATTATGTCGATTTGTTCTTCAAGCCGTTTACCCGCCTCCCCCGTTTCCTTAAACCCAGCGGAAATTATTACAACGCCTTCAACCCCTGCTTCACCACTTTCCTCTACTACGGCTGGAACGGTCGGCGCGGGCGTCGCGATAACGGCTAGGTCAACGTGTTCAGGAACGTTTCGAATAGATGGATGGCAGGGAAGGTTTAAAGCGGTTTCATGGTTCGGGTTGACCGCTTAAACACGACGCTTCGCCTTCCCAGTCAAAAGGTTCTGCAAAACAGAAAGACCAACGGAGCCAGGTCTATCGCTTGCACCGATTAATGCAACGACCTGTGGGTTAAACATCTTAGCCAAACTGACCAAACAAATTCCCACAGAAGATAGCGCTCGACGAGCTAAATAGCTTATGCCATCTGAGACGTCATTTCAACGCCTAAAACAGCAATTCGTCATGCAAGTGATTTTTACATCTAACTGTCTCGAACATTCTCGGCGAAGACCCCTTATATACCATGTCCATGTAAACACAGACAGACGCCATGTCCCGGAAAGAGGAAATAGAGATGCTTTTGACGAGGTCTCGACGTTTCCTCGAGACCGCGGAGCATCAGTATGAAGTCGGTTACTATGACCTGGCCATGTTCAGCTTGGAGCAGGCCCTCCAGCTTTTCCTAAAGGCGAGGCTGCTGCAAAACGGCGTGGACTATCCGCGGTCACACAGCGTAACAGCTCTACTGGAAATGTTGGGAAAAGTTTCACAGAACAAAGAGGTTGACAGGTTGTTGGAGAAGCATTTGACCGAGCTGGGCTTGCTCGAAGACGCTTACATAACTGCGAGATATGTGCCGAGGCTGTACAGAGGAGAAGAGGTTAAGAAGGTAATGGAATCCGTGAAGGAGTTGATTGCAAATGTCTGAAAAACTGCTTATCGAAGAAGCGATGAGGAGGAGAGAAATCTTCGCAAATTTGGAAAAGTATTTGCGGGAAATTAAACATGCCGCAACAGAGGTGGACGAAAACGCCGAAATCTATCTCTTTGGCTCGGTTGCGGAGGGAAGACATTCGCTTGTCAGCGACATCGACATTCTCATAGTGACGAACAAAGACCACGCCGCGATGCGTGCAGCTCTTCTACGAGCCGGCGTGCGGCCGCCGTTCGAAATCCACATCCAAACACCACAAGAAGCACGGCACTACATGAAAAAAGCAAAAACACAAAAAATATGACTACGTGAATTTCATGAGCCCGATTTTCTGCATCATGTTCATCAACTGCTCGATGAGACCAGCCACGCGTTGAACTTCCGCGACTTTCATAACAGCCCTGTCAGCAACAGCTCTATGGCTCTTGACTGAGTTTTTGTAGCAAGGTTTGGAAAGGCTGCTTTGTGGTTTGAGAATTTGGTAGTAATTTTTTATACTACAAAGAAGTATTACTTTTGGTACAACCGTGAGGAAATACGCAACAGTTTCCGCGAAAATACCTCTCGAGCTGAAGCAAGAGTTGAAACGATTGAAGATAAAACCATCGCAGGTTATCAGAAGAGCTTTAGAGGAAGAGGTGAAGAAGAGAAAAGTAAGAACTCTTTTGAAAGAGCTCGACGAGGTGAAGAAGTTTCTGACAAGCCCCGAGGAAACCGTGCGGCTGATCAGGGAAATCAGAGATGAAACATAGGCTTTTCGATGCTTCGGCGTTGATAAACTGTGTCTGGCTGGGTAAGGCGGCGGAGCTTGTCGGCCATTACTCTGTCGAGCTTGTCAAGTTTGAGGTTGGAAACTACGTATGGAAGAGACGAGACAGCATGAGACATGAAGATTGTCTAACCGTTTTTGAAAAACTTCAGGCATTAATCGCGTTGATGAAAACAGCTCCTGTAAATTTTAGCGATGCATTGTCGCTGGCGATAAGCGAAAACATAACTTTCTGCGACGCCGTTTATCTTCAAGCAGCTGTTCAGAACGGGTTGGACCTGGTGACCGATGACTCGAAACTGTTTGAAACCGCTAAGAAGTATGTGCGGGTTTTGAGGAGTGAGGAACTTTAAAGCGTTAGAGTGATTGTAGTTCGAATGTTCTTGGGTCTGTTATTTTTCCTGTGAGTGCTGTTGCGGCGGCTGTTAGTGGGCTTGCGAGATGTGTGCGTCCTCCGATGCCTTGTCTGTTTTCGAAGTTGCGGTTGCTCGTTGAGAGACATCTTTCACCTGGTCTGAGCCGGTCTTCGTTCATCGCTATGCACATGCTGCATCCGCTGTTCCGCCATTCAAACCCTGCTTCGATGAATATTCTGTGAAGCCCCATTCTCTCCGCTCTCCGTTTAGTGAGCTGGGAGCCGGGAACGACCAAAACCCTTACACCGTCAGCTTTCCTACGGCCTTTCACCATCCGAGCTACGTCGATCAGGTCGCTCAGCCTTGCGTTTGTGCATGAACCGATGAAAACGGTGTCGACTTTGATGTCGGAGATATTCATACCCGGCTTGAGGCCCATGTATTCGAGGGCCCTTTGCACAGATTTTTTCTCAGTTGGGTCGTCAAAGTCATCCGGTGACGGAACGGTTTCGGTTACGCCGACTGTCATGCCGGGATTTGTGCCCCACGTAACCTGTGGCTCGAGGCTTGAGACGTCGAAGCTGTGAAACGCGTCGTACCGGGCGTTGGGGTCTGTTTTGAGCGTCTCCCAGTAATGCTTGGCTTCGTCCCATTCACGGCCTTTGGGGCTGTAGGGTGCGTCGCGGATGTAGTCATACACCTTCTGGTCAGGCTCTATGATGGCTGTCCTCGCGCCGCCTTCGATGCTCATGTTGGTGAGAGTCATCCTTTCTTCGACGCTGAGCTGCTTTGTGAGAGGCCCTGTGAATTCGACGACGTGGCCGATGCAGCCGCCGGTTCCGAGTGTGCGGATGATGTATAGGATGATGTCTTTCGCCGAGACGTTGGTTGGCAGGCTTCCTTTCAGCTCGATGTTCATCTGCTTAGGTTTCTTAAGCCAGAGTGTTTGGGTTGCGAAGACATGCTCTCCTTCGCTTGTTCCGATTCCGAATGCAAGAGCGCCGAAAGCACCGTGAGTCGAGGTGTGGCTGTCGCCGCAGACCAAAGTGATGCCGGGAATCGTGAGGCCGAGCTCTGGGCCGATGACGTGGACGATACCTTGGAACGGGCTGAAATAGTCGAACAAAACAATACCATACTGTTTGGCGTTTCGCTGCAAAGCCTGCATCTGGGCGGCTGACATGAGGTCTTTCACCGGCTCGGTTCTATCCGTGGTGGGAACGTTGTGGTCCATGACGGCGAAAGTTAGGTCTGGTCTTCGAACGGTTCGGCCCGAATGTCGCAGGTTTTCGAACGCGAGAGGGGATGTTACTTCATGTGTTAAATGCCGGTCGATGTAGAGAAGTGTCATGCCGTCCTCTCGTTCAGCCAGCACGTGAGAATCCCAGATTTTCTCAAACACCGTCTGCGCCATTCTACGCCTGCTTAACCCATAAACCCTGGTAAAAAACGTATCCCGATACTGCTTTTGAATCATCATCTTAACCACGGGTAAATCGGCTGCGGGAAACTGTATTCGCCAAAGCGTTTCCACGCAGCGGAGGGCCACAAACTCCACAACGCCAGCATTCTTCCCCAGCAAGTAGTCATACGTGCCGGACGCCGTAACCGTGTAGTCGTCGGCTTTACGTGGCGTCATCAAAAAATGTTTCTCGATGATTTCAACAGGGTTTTCAGGCTGTTTATCCACAATTTCCTCCAACTCGTTCTAGAGAAGATGCCGCGCCAACGGATACGCTTCAAGCATTTGTTTCTTTTTTTCCTCGTCGATGTTTGCTTTTTTGATTAAGGCGAGAGAAGTTGTTGAAATCTCTTCGCTTGACGGTCTGAGTTTCGCGGCCTTCTTCAAAGTGTGGAACCATGACTTCGACACACCGAGAAAACGGCACAAATCCTCGACCGTTGGGAAAATTTCTTCGGCGACAAGTCTTTAGACATAGATGATAAGCTCCTGTTCGGTGAGGTCTTCTTGGCTGAAATGGATGGCGAGAGATGTCTGCGATATCTGAGATGTTTCAATAACGATGCATGGGATTTTCTGTATTCCGGCTTGTTTTGCAGCTTCGAGCCTCCGGCTGCCGTCCAACACTTCATACAGGCTGTCTGCTGATGGAACGACGAGAAGCGGCTGCTTGATTCCATGTTTTTTCACGCTTTCGAGAAGTATCTGCGCTCTGTCGAGGTCTTGAACGATTCGCGGGTTGTAGAAACCTTTCCGCAAACACATTACGTCGAGCCAAACAACTTCATTCATCCCACCTCACCTTGAAAACAATCAACGGTTTTTCACGGTCCACCAATTCAATCATCCACCGCGACGTCGCGACCACGGTTGAAACCGTGAAACGCTGAATCGCTATAGTGAAGATTGATTTCCCGCGTTTCTTCCCAGTGTTGAGCAGATGCCGCAACTCACCCTTCTCCACGCTCATCATGGACAACTGTTTTTCCTCCGCGAGCCTGTAGAGAATTTCACCGACTGCGAAGATTGATTTCACCGCCGGCTGTTTGGAAAACATTTTGGGCATTTTTCACCGCCTCCGCATCGTCTCACGTATGAGACGTCGCACAAACATCGAAAGAGGCAGGCCTGCTCGAACGGCTTCAGCGACCAGCCATTCATACATTTCAGCAGCAAGGCGGAGAGACAGGCGGCGTGATTTATTCCTGAAACTTCTCAGCGGCGGCATTTTCGCTCACCTCCCTGTCCGACCAACGGTAAAGCCGCTGAACTTTCAGCCACCTCCCAAGGATAAATCCGGGCATCACACAGCTGAAAGCCGCGGAGAGTGATAAAAACGATGGAGAAAAATGATTCACAGATGAATCATCGCAGATTCATCGATAATTCATCGGCCGCGAGAAATTACTGCACGGTGAAGATTCTCGCGGCTTTGGCTGAGGCTATCGACGTGTTTCTCCGCGAGGAGGAGGCGGCGATGCGTGGTTTCCGCAGCAGAGCCGACGTGGTGGTGAGTGTTTTGGTTGATTTTCTCGAATCCCGCGGCACGTTGAAACCTCTTGTGAAGAAGCAGTATGAAAACGTTAAAGTAACGCGTGGTGAAAACGTTAAAGTATCGGGGGTGATACTTAGGTATCAGGGGTGATACTTGCTATTCGACCCACGGCCCAAAGACAGCCGAGAAAACCTGTTTGGACGGGATGAGGAGCTGGAGAAGCTTCTTTCCGCGTTTGTTTCGGGGCCTCCTCTAATACTGGTGTTGGGGATGCGTAGGCTGGGAAAAACCTCGCTGCTAAAAGTAGCGTTGAACGAATACCGCGGGCCCTACATCTACCTTGATTTGAGAATATTTGCCGAGGAAGGTTTTTCAAAGGTTGCGTTTTATAGGCTTCTTTCGGAGGAGCTGAGCCGCGTCGTTTCGAGATGGCGGAAGCTGAAAGATTTTATCGCGAAAGTGCGTGGTGTCGAAGTCGCCGGTGTGAAAGTTGAGCTTGACTGGGGACGGTCGGGTGTTTCGCTTTCGTCGCTTTTCCGCGCAATCGACAACGCGATGAAAAAGGAGAACAGGAACTTCGTGGTGGCTTTCGACGAAGCCCAGTTGCTCAGGTTTGTGAGAGGCGGCAAAGGACGCATAGATTTCCGTAGCTTCCTCGCCTACGCATACGACAACCTTAGACATGTGAAATTTGTGTTGACGGGTTCAGAGGTAGGGCTTCTGATGGATTTCATCGGTGCATACGATTCCTCAAGCCCATTATACGGACGTTACCGGGAGGAAATAGTTTTGAAAAAATTTGACCAAACTGCTTCGCTGGATTTTCTGCGTCAAGGTTTTCAAGAATACGGGATGAGGCCTGACAAAGCTGTTTTGGAGAAAGTGGTTGATGTTCTTGACGGGGTTGTTGGATGGCTCACCTACTACGGGTACGAAGCCGTTTCGAGGTGGAGGGCCGACGGTGAAGTGCTGGATAAAGTTGTTGAAGAAGCCGTGCAGATAACGCGGAATGAGTTGGAGAAAATCTTCACACGGTCACCGCTTTACAGAGACGTGGTCAGAGCTGTGGCGAAAGGCAGCAGCAAATGGAATGAAATAAAACAGGTCGTCGAAGCTTGGCGGAAAGTCCCCGTTTCAAACGCACATCTATCACGAATTCTCAAAGGATTGGTTAAGTTGAATGTTTTGGAGAAGAGAGCTGATGGATATTTTTTAGCAGACCCTCTGACCGCGGTGGCTGTGTCATCATAATGTTATCATTACTTTGAGGGCTTGTTGTTTGGCGAACATTTCAAACGCCTGCGGAATTTCGTCCAGTTTTTTCAGATGTGTGATGACCACGCTTGGGTCGATCCGGTTGTTCTTGATGTATTTGAGTAGTGTTTCGCTGTGTTTAATGGCGTCGCCTATGGAGAAAACTAGTGTTTTCTCGGTGAGCCAGAGCATTCCCGAGGGGATGATGTATTCCTGAAGATGGAAACCGACTACCGAGACCGTGCCTTTTCTCCGGACAGTTTCGACGGCTTTGAGGAGAGGTTCCTGCGAACGGCCCACCGCTTCGACGACGAAATCAGCTCCAACTCCGTCTGTCATCGCCCGAACTTCCTCGGCAACATCTACTTCGGCTGCGTTGATTGTTTCGAAGCCAATCCGTTTTGCATATTCAAGCCTCTCAGCGGAAACATCGGCGACAACGACCTGGGATGCTCCGAGAATCTTCGCAAACATGCCGCTGTAAAGCCCCACAGGCCCGCAGCCTATCACCACCACAAACTCACCTTCACGCATGCCTCCGTGAACCATCGATTGATGTCCTGTCGCGAGGCTGTCACCGACTGTGACGAGTTTTTCATCGGGAACGTTCGGTGGAGCGGGAATCAGAACCGTGTCGGCGTATGGCACGCGGACAAGCTCTGCGAAACAGCCGTCCAAGCTTTCGCCGTAAACGGGGCCCATGCCGTAGATGTTAATGTTGACACATTGGGCGTAAAAACCGTGTCTGCAGAACCAGCATTCGCCGTCAGCTATCCGGCACGACGAAATTGCTCGGTCTCCTTCATGGAACTTTTTGACCGACGGCCCGACTTTCTCGACGACGCCGACAAATTCATGGCCTATGATGGTGCCTGGAACAGCGGTGATGTCGCCTTTGTAGAGATGCATATCGGTTCCACAGATGCACGCCGCCGTAGGCCTGACCAAAGCATCGCTATCAACCCGTAGCCGAGGCTCGTCAACGTCTTCGACACGGATGTCCTGGGAGCCGTGCCACCTCGCAGCCCGCATATCATTCACGCCAAAAACTCCGTCGAAACTTT
This sequence comes from Candidatus Caldarchaeum sp., assembly GCA_038831915.1. Lineage (GTDB taxonomy): Archaea > Thermoproteota > Nitrososphaeria_A > Caldarchaeales > Caldarchaeaceae > Caldarchaeum. The sequence continues at coordinate 51,197 of JAWBKB010000003.1, read as the reverse complement.
CTTCAAAGCGTTGACGAAAGCCGAAGACGCGCCAGCGTTGGATAATAGCTTCGCCATGTTTCCTTTGACCTTGACCTGTCCTGTTACAACTGCTATGGTGGGGTTTACTTTGCCCATCGCGATTTTTTTCATACATGCCGTAAAGAACAATTGGCGAGGGTTTTTCGTCGATGCTTTTCACTAATTCGAATGACCTGCAACGACCGTGGTAAAGGTCAAACCAGCATCCAACTGCGTCACTTTGAAAATATTCTCGGAGCTTGGGCGGAAGGCCCGTCATCAGTATGACTATTGGGTCTTCCCAGTCCTTTGCGGCAGACTGGTATTCGGGGTCTGAATTGAGGACGTTGACAAAAGCTTCCACCCATCCCCTCGAGCCCAGAACAAATTTTTTCTTCAACCCCTATCTCCATCACGATATTACGCTGACAGGCGATTAAGCATTAGGTATATTTAAATGAGCATTGCAAACTTGTTATGCGGCTTTCAGCCACGACTGTAGTAGCGTTAATCGCTGTCGCGTTCCTCGCGGGATATCTGCTCGCGGGAACATCTCAGCAGCCGACTGTTACGAGAACTTTGACAGTTGATAGAACTCAAACAGCGACAATTGTCTCGACCATTGTGCAGACGACGACGTTGACGACGACGCGGACAACCACGGCGGGCCTTGTGTCGATAGGGGGGAAGCCAGCCGACATGGTTGCGAGGGTTATTCGTGTTGTTGACGGTGATACTTTCGACGGCTTTCCGTCGGGACGTGTAAGGCTGGCGGACATCAACACTCCTGAAAGAAACCAGCCAGGATACATGGAGGCGACGAACGCGTTACGTGGGTTGATTGAAGGCAAAACGGTTTATCTCGATGTTGACGACGTCGCTGTGATGGACAGCTACAACCGCTTAGTGGCCGTGGTTTACGTTGATTACAACGCGACACATGTGCTCAACGTCAACCTCTGGCTGGTGGTGAACCGATACGCTGAAATCCGTGATTTCCGAAACGAATTCAACCCATCAACATGGACACTCTACACACCGAGAAACTAAGCCAAATAACCCATCGAGCAACGATAAGCGGGAGAAAAGGGTTTATTTGCGTAGAAGCCATCCGAGTAGAATTCCGTCGAGAATTTCCGCTAAATTGCGTCGCCGTTTAATTTTCTTCTGCCGTTCTTCACGGCTTTCTTCACATGAAACCTCAAACTCCAAAATCTGAGGCTTGAGAATGCTGAACTGTGTTTGGCAGTAGAGGCATTCAAAGGCCTGTGGAATGTTTGGTGGAATGTTTGACTCGATTTTTGCGTGTAGTAGGTTTGTGCCACAGCAGACAGGGCATGTCAAAGTGACTTCTCCACATGTCAACAATGTATCAGTCGTCTACAATTTTGCTGAACGCTATAATCGATGTTCTGGACAAAGCTTCCGATGGCTCAGCCTAACTTCACAGTCAAAGTTCTTCTCAAGGCTGAGAACCAATTGGTCAAGACGATAGCCTATGCGAAGACGCAGCTTCATGCTTTGGGTGACGCAGGTATCCGTGAAGCGGAGAAACTGTCGTCGGCGTTTGGAGTTTTCAGCGGTGCTTTGAAACGTGGGCTGGGCATCGCGTTGTTTGAAGTCGGCACTAGGCTGCAGGACTTTGTAACCGGGTGTGTGAAGGCGTTTGCGAAATTTGAATAACAGCTCAAAGCCATCGAAGAGGCTCCCTTGATTCTCAAGCCTGCGGTGGTAGTTGTTGACATCACGGGGATGGGGGCGCCGTTTTCAGAATTCCTTCAGAAAAAGCTGCCCCCGGTCATGCCTGTCACCATTACCAGAGCCGTTAAGGAATCGCTTGTGAAAAACCTTTGCAGCACCGTTCTCGAAAGGAAACTCATCATCCCAGCCGGCGAAACAACGCTCATAAAGCAGCTACGGCATTTTGAGCAGACATTCAAGGACGGTCATGTGAGATACGGCGCACCGGTCGGCGAGCACTACGATTACGTCATGGCTCTTACTCTCGCGGTTTACGGCGCCAACTTTATGAAACCACGTGCCGACGCGGCTTTTTTCTGGAGATGGACATCACCTGCCCATTTCCCGTCTCAGAACAAGTAGGTAAAGCAGTATGAGCAACGCCGTGAAGACAGCTGCAACAAAATCGGGGATGCGGAAAACCACGGTGAACATGATGAACAAAACAACCCCTACGAGAAGCGAAGTGATCAAGATAAGGGGAACGTCGACACTGAAGCTACGTGAGAAAACGTTTCCCATGAAAAGACCTATCTTTGCAAAGATGCGGAGAATTTTACGCGGCTTCGGAATTTTGATTATCCAGTAGTCAGCGTCGTCGGACACAGGTCAAATGTTTTCCACAACGTTTTAAATGTTCTAAGGAGTGTGAACAACGGCATGGAGAAGAAAATGTTGGGGAAAACAGGCGAATGCGTCGCTGCCATAGGTTTCGGAACTTGGGGAATAGGGGGGTGGGAAACACCTGACTACAGCATGGACAACAAAGCTGTCGAAGCCATTCGCTACGCCGTCGAGCTTGGAATGAACCACATCGACACGGCTGAATTTTACGCTGCGGGTCATTCCGAAGAACTCGTCGGAAAAGCAATAAAAAATTTTCCACGCGACGACGTCTTCGTAGCCACCAAAGTTTGGCACACAAACCTCCGATATGAAAACGTGATAGCCTCGTGTAGGAAGAGCCTTGAAAGGCTTCAGCTCAAATACGTTGACCTATATATGATGCACTGGCCGAACCCACGGATTCCAATATCGGAAACCATGAAGGCGATGGAGAAATTGGTTAAGGACGGGCTTGTTCGATACATCGGCGTGAGCAACTTCGACGTGCCTCTTCTTGAGGAAGCCATGGAAGCCATGAAAAGTGAGGAAATCGTTTCGAACCAGGTGAGCTACAGCCTTGAAAACAGAGCAATTGAACGTGAACTGCTGCCTTTTTGTGAGAAAAACGGAATAACTATTGTTGCCTATACACCGCTCGGTAAAGGCCGGTTACTAACAGACCGGTCGGAGAAGGGGCGGAAACTTGAGGAAACAGCGGCGAAATACGGCAAAACACCGGCACAGGTCGCGTTGAACTGGGTTATCTGGAAGCCGAACATCATCACCATTCCCAAGGCGTTGAAGAAAGAACACATCGAGGAAAACGCGGGAGCCGCTGGTTGGCGGCTGTCTGAGGAAGACTACGAAGCTTTGTGCCGAATTTGGCGGTAAATTTTTTTAGCTTTTTCTTAACATGTTTCCCGCGACGTAGGAGCTTATGAGGGCCAGCGTGACGCCGAACAACGAGACGGCGAGCAGGTCTGTGGTGAGTGCTGCGATGTTTGCTGCTTCGCCGTAGAGGAGGGATTGTCGAAGAGCGTTGACCGCGTAGCTGATTGGGTTTATTCTCGCGATGGTTTGGAGCCATTCAGGCATTAGGTTGATGGGGTACAGTGCGTTGCTGGCGAACATCAGCGGTAGGTTGAGGAGGTTCATGACGGCGGTCTGTGATTCCCATGATTTGAGCCGGACTCCTATGGCGATGAAAAGCGATGTGAGGCCGAGTGCGAGGAGCGACACGGCGGCGAAAGCGGTGAACGGCCCGTAGGGAAGCAGAACGTTGAACTTTGCTCCGAAAGCAAGTGCGACGAGTAGGAGCAGAGTCGCTTGAAAGACGGCTCTTACAACGCCTGCGAAAACCCGGGAAATGATTATGGAGCCGCGCCAGATCGGTGCGGCGAGAAGTTTGTTGAGGAACCCAAGTCTTCTGTCCCATGCTATTCCCATGCCGCTGCTCATCGAGGTGAAAAGCACGGTAATGGTTAGCATTCCGACTGAAATGTAGCTGAAGTAATCGATGTTTGCCACGCCGAAAAACCGTGTCAACAAAGAGTTGAAGACGTCCGCTATCTGAGCTGTGACGGCGGGTGGAAGCCTGTTCAACACTTCGTCAGGGATCTGCATCAACCCGGTTAGGTTGAAGGCTTTGCCGAACAACCCCATCCAGATGATTGGCTGAATCAAGGTGAAAAACATTAGAAACGGCGAACGATACCATTTCTTCATTTCACGCATGAACAAAACACGTATTTCGCCGACGACTTCGCTCATGACCGGGCCCTCCGCAAAACAACTCTCCGTCTAAAGGCTTCTTCCCAGCTTCCCGCTTCGTCGCGTAGCTTCCTACCCGTGAATTCGAGAAAGACTTCTTCGAGCGAAGGCTTACTCATGCTAACTTTTTTGACGCGGACACCGTGTCGCATCAATTCTTCAAGAATGAGTGGAAGAACGCGGTCTCCTCCCTCAACGGTCAACCGGTGAACACCGTCGGAAAAACTATGTCGACCCACTCCTTCAATCTCTGCAAGAATCTTTCCCGCGTCGACTCCGTTCTCCAGAAGCTCCAGCTCTATGATGTCGCCGCCGATCATCGACTTCAGCCTTTCCGGAGAATCGACCGCCTTTATTTTTCCACGGTCAATGATGGCTATTCTTTGGCAGAGAGCATCGGCTTCATCCATGTAGTGGGTGGTCATGAAAACGGTTGTGCCGGTTTCTTTCTGAAGTTTTCTGATGTAGTCCCATATCACGGCGCGTGTCGCCACGTCGAGGCCCAGCGTCGGCTCGTCGAGGAAAAGAATTTCAGGATGATGTAGGAGGCCCGATGCGAGGTCGAGGCGTTTTCTCATCCCGCCCGAATAGGTTTCAACTTTTCTGTTCGCCGCTTCGGTAAGCCCCACGAGTTCGAGAAGTTCTTTGGCGCGTTTCCGTGCTTCGCTTGCTGGGATGTGGTATAGACCTGCTTGAAGCATCAAGTTTTCCAAACCTGTGAGGTCGTCGTCGACGGTCAGCTCCTGTGGAACAAGTCCGACGTGTTTGCGGACCTGGTTGGCCTGTGTCGCAACATCGTATCCGGCGACGATGGCTTTTCCCGAGGTCGGCTTGACCAAGGTCGTGAGAATGTTGATGGTTGTTGTTTTGCCCGCTCCGTTGGGCCCGAGAAACCCGAAAAGCTCTCCCTCACCAACTGAAAAGCTCACGTCGTCAACAGCCGTGACGCCGCCGAATTTCTTGACAAGGTTTTCAACAACAATCGAATCCATTCAACCCACCACCAACCCGGAAAACTCGCAAACATGTTCATTCAAAGCCTGTCGGCAAATTTAGGTCCTTGCTCGGTCATCGGTGGATGAAAACTGCTAAACATTTCACGTCCATCCATCGGTTTCTTTTGAAATGTATTCGGGACGACCATCGAGGAATCGCCTCAGCTGTGAAGGGATGGCTGGAACCGCTTTAAGAAAGAATAGTTGACGAAAAACTCGACAGGCTGTGGTAGATTTTTATCCGAGCATTTTGGCTTCTTCGGGCTGGATTTTGAGGATGACGCGTGTGTCGCTAGGCCGTCGCCATTTGAATTTGTCGCCGGTGTATTTTACGGCGAGTTTGTCGATGTGGTCTTCGGCTTTCTGCCCCGTGATGCGGTCGACGACGCGGCCTTTGACGTAAAGATAGCGGTATAAATTCATTCGGTCGGGGATGGCAATCGTTACGCGTGGGTCTCTCCGTGTGTTTCGTTCTTTCACCCTGCCGACCACCGTGTTGACGAGTAGATATCCGTCTTCTTCGTCTATCCAAACCGGGGTTACCTGCGGCGAGCCGTCTGCGTTGACTGTGCCGAGAAAAGCGAAGTTCCGGCCCTGAATCAGCTTCAGGGCTTGCTCGTCTAAGACCATGGCTCTACGACGACATACCGGTATTTTGACGTGTCGCTAAACCTCAGACACCGGCACCGAAGCCCGTGTCTGCAACCTGACAAGAAATAAACCGCTCTCCGTTTTTCATGCTTTGAGAATCGCGCTGAGATATTTGTCGATGTCTTCGTTGGAAAGTTTTTCGTATTTTTCGGTTGAGCCGACGTCGTACCAGAAACAGTCGGAGATGTATGCTGCGACTTTTTCGCCCTGTTTGATGAGGTGGGGGATTAGGTCGGACATGATGTCTGTGAGGTTGTCATATTCGTTGATGACGCGGGCTTCGAGTGTGAGGATGCCTATCGTGACGTTGATGGGGATGGATGGTTTTTCACGCATTTCATAGACAAGGCCGTTCGCTACTTCGGCTACTCCGACGGGCAGCTGGTAGCCTGGTGAAAGAGCGAGTGTTGCCGCTGCTTTTTGCTCGAAATGTGTGTCGACGAGTTCACGGAGGTTGAGGTTGGTCAGTATGTCGCCGTAGTAGATTAGCAGGGAATCGATTCTTTCGAAAGCCTTCAGCCGCAACGCGTTCCGCAGCGAAGCCAAAGTTCCTTTCACGTTTTCCGGGTCCCATACGTAGCGGAGGCGAAGCCCAACTCTTTCGCCGTCGCCGAAGTAGTTGACGACCTGCTCTCCCTTATATCCGATAAGGAGAACGGCTTCGTTGAAGCCGTGCATTTTGATGTGGCGGAGAATGTATTCGAGTAATGGTTTTTGCTCACGTCCGATGGGAACCATGGTTTTCTGAAAATAATATGTGAGTGGGCGGAGCCTGCTTCCTTCTCCGCCGCACAACACCAACGGCTTCATCTCTACGCATGCCAGTTATTGGATGTGTTTATAGCTTTCCACGAATGTTTACAAGCTATTGAAAGCCGGTCGGCTGCGTAAATGTCCAACATGTAGTACCTACACGCTGAAAGAGGTCTGTCCAAAATGCGGCGAAAAAACCGTTTCACCCCATCCCATTCACTTCGTCCCTGACAGCACTTTCGGCCAGCTGCTTCTCAAGGCGAGGAAAAAACTCGCCCAAGCTCAAGTCGAATCCAAACCATGAAACTATCACGTATCAACTTGTCGCTGCATTCGGAACATTCGCTGGAAGCAATCATGGATTTCAAAAGCGTTTAGTTCCTCATCCTAATTTGAAAACCCATCCCACACAGCGGTCTTCATTATTCTGGCGTCGACAAAGCCGCGGTCGGCGGCAACCACGCCTTCTTCATGGCCGTGTATGGAACCGCGTTTGGCCGAAATGTTGGTATGTTGTTTTCAACCGCTTTTTCGAAAAGCTCGAGGTTGCGTCTGTTCGTTTCGGCGATTGGCGGGTCGGTGTAGAAGACCATGCTGCATGAAAGCATTTTTTTCACGGCTTTCTGGAATGTTTCCTCGGAGATTTTCTGGAAGGGTTTTTCGGTTATTGTTTCGACGCCGAGCATGGATGCGATGTGGTGGTCGATGTCGTTTTCATGCAATATCCCTGAAACCACTTGAATCCCTTGCTTCAACAGCATGCGGTAAGTTTTCGCACCGGTGCCACCGCCCGCGATGACGAACGCAGCAGGGCCCTTAGCGGCTGTGTTCTGCCTAAATTCGATGGACAAAGTGGTCGGCGAAAGAGTCAATTCACCGTTGAAACCGAAAGCATGTTGAAAAGCCGGTGTGTTGACGAGTTCTTCGGGGTTGTCAGACACGACTACCTGGCCATCGGAAACCAGGAGAAGATTGTCGGCAAACCTGAACGCGAGCTCAAGCTCATGTGTGGATGCGAGGACGGTCATGTTTTCCTCTTGTGCGAGTTTTCTGAGGAATGTTAGGATTTCGATGCGTGATTTGGCGTCGAGATGCGTGGTGGGCTCATCGAGTATCAGGATTTCAGGCTCCTGCGCGAGAGCTCTCGCGATCATCACGCGTTGAAGCTGGCCGTCGCTGATTTCGTGAATCCTTCTTCCTCGGATAGCCGAGATACCTGTTTTCTCCATGACTGTTGAAATGATTTGATAGTCGCGGGCTGTGAGAAGATGGACAGGGCCCGTCCATGGATAACGGCCCAAAGCAACGACTTCTTCGACGGCCATCCCAGCAACGTCAGGTTTACCCGTTAACAGAACACCGATTCGCCGGGCTTTCATACGGTTACTCAACCGATGAAGCTCATCCGCGCCGACGAACACAGTTCCCGCAACGGGTTTGAGAAGGCCGGCCAACGTTTTGAGAAACGTTGTTTTACCTGATGCGTTAGGGCCTATCACCAAGCTAAGCTGGCCTTTGGGAATATGGACAGCGATGTCCGAAAGAACAGGTTTTCCATCATATCCCACGCATAGATGAAATGTTTTGATCAATTTGATTTCCCTCTCCTCAGTATGAGGAACAGGATGAGTGGTGCGCCGAATATTGATGTGATGGCTGTGATGGGGAGGTCGAGTGGCGGCATGATGTTTCTGGCGACGATGTCAGCTGCGAGTGCGAGTGATGCGCCTGCGAGGCCTGACAGCGGAATGATGAAGCGGTTGTCGACTGTTTTTGAGGCAAGCCTCGCCAGATGAGGTGCGGCGAGTCCGATGAATCCGACGGGCCCAGCGACCACGGTCGCAGCGGCCACAATCGATGAAGAAGCTGCGACGGCGAGAATACGGGCTCCGCGAACCCATGCACCCATCGAGGATGCAAGCTCTTCACCGAAAGCCAACGCGTTCAACGGCTTCGCCGCGAAAAACGCCGCGAAAACCCCCGCTATGGTGAGCGGTGCGACTGGCTCGACTATCGACCATTTCGCCGCCGAGAAAGTGCCCAGAGTCCAGAAGCTGAAAGCCCTCATCGTTTCGACGTCCGACGTCGTTATTATCAGCGTCGTTATTCCTGTGTTCAAATAGCCTATCATTACGCCGACGAGGACGAGCCCGACCGCGGTGCGGGTGAACGTTGAGAAGAGGATAATGATTAGTGATGTGACGGCGGCGCCGATTGCTCCGGCGACGTAGAGGCTGTAGGGGTCGTATGACTGCATCAAGCCAATAGATGTTCCGAGAACAAGTGTGGCCGCTATGGCGAACGTGGAGCCGGATGAAATGCCGAGGACGAATGGGTCGGCTAACGGGTTGCGGAAAAGCGACTGCAGAACGCATCCCGCGATTCCCAGCGACGCGCCTGTCAACATAGCAGCCACGGCCCGAATCAACCTGAGGTCAACGACGACGCTCAACAGACTGGAACCATCACCCAGCCCAATCAGATGAAGTAAAACAGCGTGAACCGGAAAACGTACGCTTCCCAGAAGAAGAGCTGAAACAAAGGAAAGAAACAGAAAGGAGAGAAAAAGGTGGAACGCGCCGGTACGCATGTCACTTCATCTCAGGGAAACGAAAAAGTCGTAGGCTGAGTCATGGAAATACGCTGGATAAAGCACCGATGCCAGTTCGCGGAACCAGTCCTCGGTAGCGTAGTAGCCCAGCTGGAAGATGTTCGAGTTGTAGCGGTATATACGGCTCTGTTGAAATGCTTTCGATTCACGGAGCTGTGGAATTTCTTTCAGAAGGTCTTCAGCCGAAGTGATTAGATCTGTCGATATCACGATGATGTCGGCGTCGACGGCTCGTGCGACAAGCTCCTCAACCGAAACCGTCCGAGAACCAGATGCCTTAATGTCTCTGAAAAGATACTGAGCAGCCAAATCTGTCAACGCGTTGGCGACGTAGCTTTCGCCGCCGGCGACGTAAACTGTTCCACGGAAGACGGAGAACCACAGCACTTTAGGTGGTTTGACCACGTTGGCTTCGACTAACCGTTTGCAGCTTGAAGACGTCAGCTGAACACTCGACTCCACATATCTGAAAACCTTATTCGCTTCATCGAGCAAGCCGAAGAAGACCGCGACAAACTTGATGTATTCGAACCTGCCGAGCAACGTCGTCTCAAGGTATTCGTTGTTGACCACGTAGGGTAGTTTGAGTTCTTCGAGCTTGGAGACAAGAGGGTCGCCGGGGAAAGTGTAGATCATGACGAGGTCGGGCCGTATGGCGGCGAGCTGCTCGTAGTCAGGAGCCCATGCCGCTCCCACGTCTTTTACCCTTCCATCCGCCAACAGCTTCGCGACATGGGGGAAATGCCATTCATAGCTCCGGCCCCACATGATGGCGTCGACCCGAGAGTAGATTTCGGGGTCTAATTCACGCAACCGCTCCACCAAGGCGACATGGGTTGCGGACATCAGAACCGCCCTTTCAACAGGGGTCCGAACAACGACATCAGCTTTGACATTTGGAACAGGCATGCCTTTCGGAACCAGCAGAATCGTCCGGTTCACACCGTCCCGTAGCAGAAAATACCCTTCGCCACGACGCAGGTCGAAAAGCTTGGCATACTTCACCAACGACTCCTCAACGACAGCAGTCACAGTCGCCGTCTCGGTCCTCACCACGGTAGTCGCCGCAACCCGTGTCTCGGTCAACGTTGCCGTCACAGCCCTCAGCTCCGTGACCGTCCGCTCAACAACCGCGCCGCTCGTGGCTGTTTGACCTATGAAGAATCCGGCGAGGAGACCGATTATGAGTGTGACAGCGATGTAGATGGGGGTGGTTTTTCGGAGGGACATGTTGGTTGGATAATCCATCCAATATATAAATATTCAAACAACCAAACCACCAGCATGAAAACAATCGTATCCTGGAGCAGCGGCAAAGACAGCTGCTTCACGCTTCATGTTCTAAGGGAGATGGATGTTGAGGTGGTTGGGTTGCTGACCACCGTGACGACCGGCTACCGACGGGTCAGCATGCACGGCGTCCGGGAAGAATTGGTCGACCTCCAAGCACTTCATCTCGGTCTTCCACTTTTCAAAGCATTCATCCCTCCTAACTGCAGGAACGAAGTCTACGAATCCATCATGCGTGACACGTGTTTGAAGTTGAAGGAGTTGGGCGTCGACGCAATCGCTTTCGGCGACATATTTCTCGAAGACGTCAGAAAATACCGTGAAAAGAACCTCAACGCAGTTGGTTTGAAGCCGCTTTTTCCAATTTGGGGACGTTCGACCGCGGAGCTCGCCGAAACTTTTCTCAGCCTTGGCTACCGTGCCAAAGTCGCTGTAGTAGACCTCGAAAAACTTCCCAAATCTTTCGCGGGCCGTGAATTCGACCGAAACTTTCTCAAAGAACTTCCGGCGGAAGTCGACCCCTGTGGTGAAAACGGCGAATTCCATACATTTGTCTACGCTGGGCCTCTCTTCTCCGTTCCGATAAAGGTCGAAGTGGGTGAAACGGTTGTCCGCGATAACAGATTCTGCTATGCCGACCTTCTGCCGGCCACGGCTTAAATTACATTTTTTGCTGAGACATGCTTTTTAACAACCAATCCAGCGATATGTGAGGAAATGCCTCTCGAAACAAAAGTCAGCGTTTTCGACAGTCCTGACCTTGACGGAGCGATTTTCATCGAAGGCTCGCCGACCGCTGGAGCAGCTGGCATCCTTGCCGTCAACTACCTCCGTGAAGTGTTCGACGCGGTTCTGGTTGGGGAAATTGTTTCACCTCATTTTCCCCAGATAAGCATCATCAACGATGATGGAATTGCTTCGCGGCCCAAGCTTGAGCTCTACCTTGTAAAGGTCAGGGATGTTAAACTTCTTCTTCTCAGCAGAGCCTTCCCCGTCGAAGGAAATGAAGGAAGCTATGAAGTCGCTTCGAAGATATACCAGTTTCTCGTCCAACACAAGGTTAAGGAATACATTATTCTCGCCAGCGGCAGGATAAGCGGTGAAGGAAGCGTCTTCGTTTCCACTACAAACCTTGACCAGTCAAAATCTCTTCTCGACGCGGGTGCTAAAAGAAGTCCGTCGCTGGAAAACCTGCCGGTGGATAGGACGAGCGGGTTTTTGATGCTGTTTTTCGCACGTGACAAGAGAAAAGTATCGATGCTTTTCTCAGATACTTCATCCTACATGCCCGACCATCTGGCCGCCAAAAAACTTCTCGAAGTGGTTTCCCGCTACCTCAACGTGGAAATCGACTTCACCGCCATCGACCGCGAAATCGACAAACAAGCACGCATGATTCAGGAGATGGAGCAGCTGGGGTTGACGCGGGCCGCTGTCCCCGCAGAGGAAAGGCCTTCGAAAGAGCCGTTCTATATTGGATAAAAAGGAAGAGGGTTTTATCCGCCGAGCAGCGTTCTGATGGCGGATGATATGGGTTCGCTGAGGAACGCGACTCCTTGGCTGATGACCAGCGAAATAGCCACGAATGTTCCGAACAACACGAGGGCGACGGCGAGGTTTCCGTTCTTCAACTCGTCCTGGATGTTGAATTTCTCGATTTCGACTTTAGGCAGTGCTGACGCGGCTTTGACGAGCCAGCTGTAAACCCTGTTCTGGGCCCATGTAACCACTACGATGGCTAGCGGTAGTCCGATGAAGAGCTGGACAAATCCTCCGATGAGTGCTGGTAGGTTGAACGCGCCGGGGACAACCGCTTTGCTGATGCCGGAAACCGCCTGGCCGACAACGTTTCCAACAGCGATCAAAATGCCTGCGACGTAGACGCCGACCGCGAGGTTTCGTTTCCGAAGTTCCTCGAACTCGTTGATGTCTTTCGTGGCTCTGTTGAGGATGTTGATGGCGATGGTGATGCTGAACAACGCCAAAGCCACGCCGATGACAAGCTGCAGAACCGCTATCGCAAGGTCGAAAATAGCCGACAACATAGGCCTTCAGCATAACGATGAAAACAGGGCAATAAAAACCGTTGCTTATTGGTTCAGCGACCGACCCGGATTATCGCGCCTGCGTAGGGTTTGTTGAGGCTCGCGATGTGATACACTCCTGGCTCGACGAATTTATGCTTCCACTTCTTTCCCGGCTGAATTTCCTCGGATGAGAAGAGATATTCCGCAGGCCCGTCGTACGCCACTATGACGTGCGGTATTTCGTCCTCGTTCACAAATGTCACGGTTGTGTTTTTCCTGATGTTGAGGACGCTGGGCGTGAAATATATGTCATCGATGACACGCGCGTCTCCTGTCCTCCAATTAGGCGGCGGATGAGCCTTGTTGATGACTATGCGGACTCTTTTCCTGCTCAGCACAACCGCGGCCAAGGGGATTGGAAGCAGGAAAAACGGTATGTAAAACACTGGCGGGAGAGAAATCCAATCGGTTTCCTTCACGGTCGTGGTGGCAGTGGTTATAAAAGTCCTCGTCTGGTCCATGTAAATTGTCGTAGTCGTGTTCTGAACAAGAAGCACGGTTTCGGTCAAGCCCGCACCATGCCTAGTCATTTCAACCACGTTCGTGACAGTTGTGTAATCGGTTAAGGTCTGGTAAGCCGTGGAATAAACCGTCGTGCGGACCGTTTCTTCACGTGTAACGCGGTTGGTCGTGTAGACAACCTGTGTTTCGTAAACCGTGTCAGTGACCAGAGCGGTGGCGACAGAAGTACTTGTGGTAGTTACAGTGCGTTGTAAAGTGTTCGTGGTCGTTCGTGTGGTTGTCGTCGTGTCCGTCTGTGTTATCATGGTGGTGGACGTCGTTGTTTGGGCGATTGTAGCTGTTTCGGTGACCGTCGTCGTGGACGTCGTCGAAGCGATGAAAGACCCAACACAGAAAACACCATAAAAACCGTACGATGACGCACCGGTGTCCTGGTCGAAGATGGGTTGCCAACTGTATTGGTCGGGTCTGTCGTAGCGTCTCTCATGTTTGAGTCCGAGCGGTGTTGGATTCCCGCTATCGGTCAACAATGAAAAGGTAAAGTTAAAGTTGTTAAGGAAAACGTATTCAAGCCTGTAGTATTGAGAAACTCCGGCGAGGTAGACGCAGTCGCGGAAGGCGTCAACACCATGGACTAACACAGAGGGAACTTGGTTTGGGTCTTGAAATTCTTTCGGCACTATATTGAAGGCGAAAAAAAAGCTTCGCCGTCCATGCTGTTTATCGCCGCAAACAACCCGCTGTAGATCTCATCTCCGGCAAAGATGAAATTACTGGTTATGAAGCCGCCGACGAAAAGATACACTGAGGAAACCGCCGCGGAAACTCCGTACGCAAATTTGACAGGGATGTGTTCAGGTGGGGAGAACGAAGGGTCGACATACGGACGAGTCAGCACGTAAGATTGGGTCCACAGCTGATTCATATTCCGGTCAAATTTGTAGACAACGATGCCGTTGTTCGCCATGTATTTCTGAAAAGTCGTTACAAGGTAGATATCGTTGACCGCGTCGACAACGACTTCCAGCCCCGTGAAAAATTCGTCAACTGGCCGAACCAAAGTAACGTTCCTGATAGTTCCTAAATTGTTTTTGTCGATTTCGAGAAGGAAGACACGTTCGCCGCCAAGACGATTCGCGTCATAGTTGGTTAATCCCGCCACATAAATGCTTTCATCACCAAGAGCTATCGATAATCCGAGGTCCGGTTTGTCAGGAATGATGTTGTAGAACCCTTGGTCAACCGGTGACAAGTATTGATCGAATTTCAAGACGTGAAAGTCGAGATTTTCGACTATAAAATATCCCACCAGTAAATAGACGCCGCTGTCATCGACGGCAAGGTCAATTCCCTCTCCAAGAAGCATGGCCGGGAATAGTGCGAATGCGTCTCCTGTACTTCCTAACCTGAATGTATAAGTCCCCGTCAGTTTGCAGTCGGTTTTAGAGAAGGTAGCGACATGAACCGCAACAGCCGCGTATCTATGTATCCAGTGTACCCCGGCAACAAACACATGGGTCTGGTTAACCTCCACACTGAAGCTAAAGCCCTGAACGAAATCGGGGTCAACGACGAATTCGAGAAATGTGCTGCATCGATGACTGTGGTCCGGCTCCAAAATAGTTAACGACGGCTGAGGTTGACCCCAACGTGAATAAGTTGAGCCGATGATGTAAATGCCATAATCGTCAACCTCTATGTCATATGCTCTTTCCATAAAGTTGTCACGAGCAGCTGAGCCGAATGTCCGCAGCAAGCCGTATGCCGGGCCTGCTTGGAGAAATGGTGCGAAAATGGTCAACACTATCAGAGCTAACAGTAGTCCCGCCCCTTTTCTCATCGGCGGGCGGCGGGGAAATTTGTGTATAAAGGTTATGCAGCGGAATGTAATGAAGGATTATCGGCGTATTTATGGGTAGATTACTTCGTATACGTATACGTATGCGAATGATTGGTATGGTGGGCTTGATTCGTACACGAGTCGGAAGTAGTTGAGCTGTGATGGGTTGTAGAGGTGGCCGGGTCCGAAGACTGTTTGGGTTGGCTTGTATGGGATGAGTTGTCCGAGAAGTGTTTGCCAGAAACGCTGTGTGGGCTGGAAGTTTTGGTCTACGTAGTCTGATTCACGGAACGGGTAGCCTGTCTGGTTGGCGATGCGGAGCATCCAAATCCATTTGCCTTCGTCGCCGAATCCCAGCAACCTACCATACGCCTGCCCGCCCTGAACTATGAACTGATGCGTCACGTAGATGACAACATGTGTTACGTTGTGTCTTCGGAACATCTCCATCGCGGTTCCTTCATCGCTCATGAACGCGTAAGCGACGTCTCCTATCTGTGTGGTGTTGATGGTTGCGTTGTCTATCAACGTGATGCGTTCGCCGAGAACGGTTATCCAGTAGCCATAGTCCCACCAAGAAGCGACAACCGCGTCCTTCGGCAAATTATCTCTCATCCAGTTGAGTGCTTTGACCCAGTCAGGTATGAACTGACGTGCGGGAAAGCTCGAGGTGATGATGGTCGCGGGCTGGTATCCTTGGTCGACGGGTGATAAAGTGATGCGTCCCGCTTGAAGACCGCCGTAAACAGATGGAATCATGGAGTAGACAAGCAGGACAATAAGGATGACCGGCGTGATGAATGCGAGGCTTACCTGCGATTGGCCTGTTTTCTTTTTCGCCGTTGTTCTCTGCGCGAGGAGGTCGCCGAGCCTGCTGAAAATGCTGGCGTATGCGTGGCCCGCGACTATCGCGACCGCCGGCGAAGCGATGAGCGAAAGCCTCACCATCGACGCGGCGAAATAAGCCGATAGAACGAGGAAGAAGACGATGAACAAGTCTTCGTTTGAACGTGCTTTAAGGAGGAGGTATACGCCGTAGGGGGTGAGCAGCAAAGTCAGGCCAAAGTCTGAAAACATTATCGACCATGTTGGGATTTGGTTTTCGGCGACAGATTGGACTATGGGCTGTTCTCCTCTCAGGCCTGGGAGAAGAACTGACAGGAACTTGATGCCCGGTAATCCGAGGACGCCGAGAGATGCAAGCGATACAAACCCTACCGCTGATAATAGCAGCACCGTGAAAATGGTTAGTCTTCTCGTTTCAGGTGACTGGATTTTCGACGCGGCTTCGAAGACGGCGAGGACGAACAAAGCGACGAAGCCCGATGAAATCGTAATTTCGAAGATGTATCCCGGGCCCAGTTTGGGAACTGATGTGGCTATCAAGGTGTAAATGGTGAATGTGATCGCTGTGGTTATGAGTATTTTGCGGTGGTAGCGGCCGATTACGGCGAGGAACACGCTGAAAAGCGGTATGAATGCGAGGGGGAATTTGTGAGCGCCCCAGCTCGCCGCCATGAATCCGAGAAACAGCCCTGACAAAGCGGCGGAGAGAACAGTTCCAAGAGTCGAACGTTTTTCGTTGATTGCTATGAAGTAGAAGAGGTAGCCGCCGAGCATGAGGGGGATGCTGAGGCTTTCGTCGTCGAACCATCCGAAATGTGTTCGTCCGATGTGTGCTGTGCTAACCGCCATGAAGAGGGCTGCGGCGAGGCCTGTCGCAGTTCCTCCGACTCTTTTTCCGAGAAAGTAGACGGCGACGACTGTTAACGTGCCGTAGACCACGGGTAGAACCGCGGCGAGCTCAAGCGTGTCAGGCCTGAACCCGAGGGAGCTGAGCAGGAAATAGATGAAAGCCATGGCGAACGGGATGCCGGGAAACGCTGTGCGGCCCATGTCCCTTCCCCAAGGATACCAGGACATGTCGTCATGCCAGTCGAAAAAATCCCAGAACCCAGCCCAGCCGCGCTCGATGATGAACATTGCTTCCTTGTACTGAACCCATGGGTCGAATTCGGAAAGCGCAACACCCCATCGAAGCGGAAGGATGCGGAGCATAAAGGCGATGCCAAGAATGAAAAGCAGGATTCCAAGCTCGAGGAGCCCTGTTTTTCCACCGATGACACGGTCCACGTTTCTGAACGTTCGAACAATTTTAGAAAACGCCAACGCCGTTCTAGCCATAACCGCCATACAACCAGACTAAAAACCTATCCCAGTAATACGAACATAGCCTCCAAGAATTTCGACTAATCTCCGCTGTCGAAATTTTTTATAACGCATTTTCGGCAGTTGTCGCCGAAAAATGATGGCCCGTTTGTTTTACACGTGCTTGACTGCTCTTATCATATTGTCTTTTGTTTCGACGGGTTTCGCTGAGGTTGTGAGTTTTCGACGTTCATTCGGCGGAGGCGACGCTGACCGCGCCTTTGACATCTTCGTCGACGGGAACGGCGTGATTTTCACGGTCGGCTCCACATCAACATATGGAGCCAATCCTCCAAACGCGTTTCTCACCATATTCAACAGCGACAACAGCCACCGCTGCAGCGTAGCCCTAGACCTAGGTGCCGAAGAAGCCGCGAAAGCTGTGACCGTGGTCGGCGGCAGAGTCTTCGTCGTGGGCGAAACATCATTCGGCCCAAATGCACCGAATCATTTCGTCGCGTCCTTCGACGCCAGCACGTGTGGTCTGACTGGTGTTAGATTGTTTGACATAGGCCCGGACGAAAAAATTTCAGACATCGCGTTAGAACTAGGCCCGCAACCATCGTTCTACGTTGTTGGAAGAGATTCAGGAGGAGCTTACGTCGCCAAACTTAATGCAACTTTGAACGTCGTCTGGGCCCGTAGCTTCAGGGTGCGGAGCGGAAATGACATAGCTCATGCTGTTGCTTTGAGGGGAGGACATGTCTACATCGCGGGAACAGCAGTAGACCCAAACTCTGCAAACATGTTTGTATCGGTGTTCGACGTGAACGGCGGACATATCGCGACGCGTGAATTCGCCAGTTCAAACGACGAAGAAGCATTAGACATAGTTGTCTCTGGTGGAAACATCTTTGTAGCGGGTTATGCAAACATACCTGGTCGGCAGCTTGAATCTGTGTTGATCAAGCTTGATTCAGCGCTCAATCATCAATGGACAAAGGCATTTGGCTCGGCTACGAGTAATGAAAAAGCTAACGGGCTAACGGTCGCAGGCTCACTCGTGTACTTGGTTGGGTGGACAAATTTCTTGGGCTCCACTGGTGTTGCACTGGTCGGTATGGCCGCTGGTGACGGAAGCCTATCACACGCCTTCATCGTCACCGCGGGAGGAATGCCGAGTAGCGCACTAGCTCATGCAGCTGCTTCCCAAGGTTCATGCGTCTTTTTCACTGGTGAAAACCAAGGATGGCCGCTGTTTTACGTTCTTTTCGACGGACAATCCAACCCTGTTTCGTTTAGCATAGCGTCTCTCACACCGTCCGTCGTTCCTGTCACGCCCGCCCAAGTTAATGTAATCCCTCAAATAGCGTCTTACACTCCGTCGATAGATACTCCGGATCTTGTCGACGCGTTTTATTCACGGTTCTGTCCCGACACGTTGATTTCGACATCGACCACGACTGTCACGTCCACGGTGGGCACGACCACGACGACTACCTCCTTCGTAACGTCTACTACGACGGCCTACGCAATTGCCACTACAACGATTACTCAGACGAGTTTCGTTATTGTGGTTTCGACTGAGACAAGCTACACAACCGTCCCTGTTACTACGACCACCACGATTCCAACCACTCAAACGACGACAACCACGACTTCTACAACCACGACTTTGACGACTACTTCGACGAGCACCGTAACCTCTACTCAGTCAACGACCCAAACTCTCACAGCCGTGACGACGATTGCATTTGCAGAACCCGTGTCCACATACATTCTACCCATGATACTGCTGATGATCGCCGTGCTGCTTGGCGTTGCGATCTTGGTTGGAAGGAGACGCGGCTCCCCGCCGCCGGCTCAGCCACTGCCCTGGCAGACCTAAAAATATCTTTTTTAACAAACGTCTCTCTTGTTTCGAGAGATGTCTGAAAGGTTTCGGCGAATCGTTGACGCGGTGGTTGAAACCGTTAAACGGCCTGTCTATGTTGAAGTGTTAGCGATTGTTGTTGTCGTTGCGGCTTCGCTGTTTTTCGCAGGGTTGGTGTATGGGTTTTCATCGGGCGTGGTGATAGGTGTTGCTTTTCTCGGCGACGTCATCCGTGTTTTCTACCCTGACCAAAGAATTCAAACGGTCGCGGAAATGCTTGTTACTTCGACTTTTTACTTGCTTGGGTTCGCGGGCTTCTTGCTTTACGGCATGGCTTACAGTAAACGGTTTACGCCCCGTGCTTCGCAGTACATGCTTGTTTTCAGCGGGTTGCTGATAGTTTTGGCTGCTCTCGGGCTGATTGGAGGCTATTTGTCAAAAACCGGGTAAAATCTCTACACCTTTTTCCGTGATTTTGTAAAAGATTTTCCGATTTGCAGGTTTCTCTTCCTCTATGACGTATTTGTTGTTTTGACGGGTTGTTTTTGCGACCAAGTCTGTCCAATAGGTTACGATGCGTTGCGCGACCGGTGTCGTGACGTTGATGACTGGGATTTCGTGGACAAGCCCGATGATGATGACAGCTGTTTTACGGGTGGTCGCGATGTTTTTCAACAACGCGGCTTGAAGGGACAACGCTCTGTAAACAGGGAGGTCGATGCTCGGTTTTCCCGTTAGTTCAAGGCGGTGGAGGTTTGTGAAGTCGTCGACAACTATCAGCGAAACGTCAGACGGTAGGAAGTCATGGATGTTGAGGATGGATGTTAGCTGTTCGCGGAACCCACGTGGCTGCGTAACGTAGATTTTGTCCAGAAATTTGTCAGGGATTATTTGTTTCAAACGTAATGGTGAAAGACGCGCTCCACAATCTATCCACATAGTTTTCATTCCACGGGCCGCGGTTTTCGCCGCCGTCGTCAGAGCCAGCGATGTTTTACCTGCTTTGTCTTCGCCGTAAACCAGATACGTTTTTTCAGGCAAGACGTCGCCGGTGAAGAAGTCGCTGATGCTCGGCTGTTTCAACCCAACAGTTAGACATATCTCTCAGAATTATAACTTGAGTTGTCTTATCCTAGTCCGGTGTATTGTATCGGTTTTTGGTGGTCGAAGCTTTCCCGTGAACACGTATGTCGAAGGCAGGGTTCATGCAGCGTATGATTACCGGTCATGATTCCGGATTGTGAACGATGTAGTGCCTCAGCAGATATAGCATGGCTGCCCCAGTCATCGCTGTCAACATGTTGCCGAAAGAGTGAAACTGTCCATAAGCGACGCCGAGCAACACGTACCGCGTTATCAAGTGTCCGAGAAAGATTCTTTCGCCGAAGCTGGCAAGCAGGAGAATGAACATAGAGAGGCCCGCGAACAGTAGAACTGATTTGGACAGCCGTTTTCGAAGATAGGGCATCCATGGCAAGAGCAGAAGGATGGGCGCGAAGATGACTACGGTTGCAAACCTGTTGTAGAAAAGTGAAAGGATGGCGGGTGCCGTGAGGAAAAGCATGGGGGGAAGAGGGCTGGATTTTCTACGCGGTGTAAGAAAAGCCGCGGCGATTGGCGGTGCGATGAAAAACAAATAGATTATCGGGTTGGGCATGTAGAGGTATGGATGTTTCGGCGGCGGATATGTTTCATATCTCGGTATCAGGCCCAAATCCGGTGAGAAGCGAACCAACGAAAATGAAACAACGAAGGCCGCAAAATAAACCACACATTAGTAAAGACCGCTGATAGATTCGCGTCTTCTGACGAGCATTATCGTGTTGAGCAGGGCTGGCATCGTGAGAAGGATGGGGGCTATGAAGGTTATCCATGCAGGCAAAACGCCGCCGTTAATCATTAGGTAGTTATCATCGTAGGGTGGGATATGGATTGCTTAGTCCAGGCTTTTGAGAAACGTGTAAACATATCGGCCGTAAACGTCGAAGGAACGTGGTCGCATGTATTCCATCACGTCCAAAGGCGTGTGGTAGATGGTTGCCGCGAGCTCGGGATTATCTCCTCGGCTTGATACTTCGATGGCGGGAATTCCATTGGCCAAGATGGGGCCCTGGTCCGTGAAGGAAATGTCGACAGCCCTGTAAACGTATTCCTCGAATCCATATGGGTCTTGAACAGTTATTCCGAGAAGCTCGCCGACGTCTCTGCAAAGCTTCCTCAGCCAGAGAGGCGAATAGCCTTTGAACTGGCCCATGGATTCGAGGTATATTGCCATGATGTTGCCTATTGTCGGGTCTTCAGCCACTATGACCGCTTTGAGAGCCGGTCCTTCATAATTCTCGACAAAATGTTTGGCGCCCTGCATCCCCATTCCTCTGAATCAACAAGAGCAAACACGACCGCCCTGTTCGTGGAAACTTCCTTTATCGAACGGACCAGCTCAAGCAAGACCCCAACCTGACCGGCTGTGTCGCTGGCCGCCTGAAAACTCATCGGAGCCATGTCATAGTTCGCCAACACAGCCACCGCTTCAGCTCTGTCACTTTCATGTATCACGTACAGGTTTCTACCTTTCCTACGATCCTCTATCATGACTTCGAATTCCTGAACATAGACCTCGTACCCCATGCCGCGTAGCTCGTCTTGTAACCAGATGAACGCCTGAAACGCTCCGTCACTTCCGGTATGTCTGTTGGGAAAGCTGGTCGCTAGCTTTGACGCATATTCATAGGCCTTTGTGGCGTTGAACCGTATATCAGACCTTGTGACCGGTATTTCGGAGATAATTGGTTCAGCGACGAAATGAACCGTGACAAACAAAAGAATGCAGGCGACGGAGACCGTGAGTAGGAGTTTAATGTCTGATTGTTTGGATGCCAAGTTATTCAAGCCTCTTGAGAAAATGTGATGGACTGATTACGGCTTCAGGTGGGAAAACACCCTTTTCCTTCAACTCGTGTTTAAGGATGAGGTATGTGCCCAGAGCTGCGGGTGTTGCTAAGTTTCCGCATTCTGTCCACGGCTGAATAACTCACTTTTTCGCCGTCTTTTTCGGCGACGACTTTTACACCGCTTAGCTCCAACCCACCAGCTCTAAAAGCGTTCTCAATCTTGTGAATAAACCATGAAAGCCTTTCAAGCTTTTTCTCGGTCGCTGTCAAATTATCTTCACCAACATCCTGCCCAAACTATTTTGCCACTGCGGCACCAGACAACCCCTCACAGAAACCCTTTTCAAAACCCTGAGATGTTTCGGCAAAATCAACGGCTCTGGATGGCCCACGTAGTAAAGCTTCAGCAGCCCAACACGGGGAAACTCGAAAAACATGGGCGAAGACCCGGCTTCGACAAGCCTGATTTCCCTGTTCAAATACATGGGTGCTTTGCCGGTTATCGTGTGGAAAAGATGCATGACAACGGCCAGCCCTTTAGAATCAGCTGCCGAACCAAACCAACCAACGTCCACCGCGTCAACTTCTCCCCCCCAGCTCTTCACAGCATCGATTCGCGAAAATGTTAGAAACTCCCTGAGTCCATCCGAGACCAGTTACAAGTCACATCATTCGCCGAAGCTTCTCCAAACAAGCCCAGTATCTTCTCAGCCGCGTCGTGGTCGTAGCAAATATTCACTGCGTTGACGCCGGCTTTGACAAGGGTTTCGGCCACCAAAAACCCATATTTGTAAAACGGCCCGACGGTGTTGACGACGACGTCGTATTTTCTGGCAACAGTGATTAATTCTGTTCGGGACAACACATCGGTCTTTACCACTGTTATGTCCACCGCGTTCTTCAAAGATTCCGCAACCTTAAACGCATGAACAACGTTGATGTCCCCGATGTCAACTTCAACTCCAAGCTCGACGAGTTTCTCGACAACGCCGCCGCCCATGTCACCTGCTCCTTCCAAAACAAGGACACGGCCTGCTAACATCACCCGTCAAACAAAAAATGCAGCACAGTAAATTAAGCGTATGTAACTCTCTTCGAAAGACTAGACCTGAGGTAAAAGTTCGATGATTTATCCGATGCCTTCGGGTTTACTGAAGATAATCGAGCCGTTGCTGAACTTGACTTCGTAGACTTCGTTGACTTCGAGTTTGACGTTCAACATGTCGTATTCCTGCTCGGTGACGTAGAGGATGATTTTTGGGAAGAGAGATTCGCGGCCGATCGGCATCAAACCCATCGACTGAAGCTGGAGCATCGCGGTCTGAAGCATGCGTTGAATCATGACCGATTCTTCCCCCATTCCGACGGCTTGAAAACCACCGCTCCGCCTCACTTCAACCAATTCGATGATTTTTCCCGGCCGCATGGTTTCGGGGTCTGTGTAACTCGTGATACGCTGAACCTTAACCAACACCAACGACGTTCAAGCCTCCTCTTCGGTCTTCTCCTCCTCAAGCTCTTCGAGAAACCGGCGGTATTCGTCGGCGTCGAGCAACTTGTTCAACTCCGATGGGTCGGAAACTTCAAGCTTGGCAATCCAGCCATCGCGGTAAGGCGATTCGTTCAACATCTCCGGATGGTCAAGCAGCTTTGAATTGACTTCGACCACACGGCCCGAAACAGGAGCAAGAACATCAGCCGTCGACTTGACCGACTCAACCGTGGCCAAAACTTCGCGAGTCCGAACTTTCGTGTTAATGTGCGGTAGCTCAACATAGATTATTTCACGCAGCTTCTTCTGCGCGTAATCAGTAATCCCAACAATAACATACTTCTTTTCCTGCTGAACCCATTCATGGTCTCGCGTATACAGTAGGTCGTCGGGAACTTCATATCTTTCCGACATAATGAACTACCCGAAGCTAGCGAAATGAGGCGTTATTTAAGGAGATGTGACGCAGGTTAATTGTTTTGTTTTCTCAGGATGACTATTTACAGTCGATATCTATTAGCCTCATATCAAAATATATATAATACACTTACGCAATCTATATAGGGAAATTCATTCGCAAAAAGGTGATGAAAATGGTGCAGAAAACCCTGCTCTTACAGAAGACATCGGCGAGAAGGAGTTACGCAAACGGCTATAAGTACTGTTCCCGATGCCGCGTATACCATCTAACTGATGGTGTGCGCTGCCCCTACTGCGGAATACTGCTGCGAAACAGTCCCCGCAAGAAGAAACCATCAGCGACGAACAAATACGTTCGAATCGACCTTTAGGCTTCGGGAATATTAGCAATATTGACCGTTTGCGCAGACTCCATCCTCCATCGTGGTCTATGCTGGCCTATGCAGGGCCGGATTAGTTACGGTTAAAAAGGCGTTTTATCCTACGGAGGTCTATGGAATTTGCTGCAAAGCTGGCAGCGCAGCTCGTGGCCATCAACAGCGAAAACCCACCGGGAAGGGAAGCCGAGGCGGCAAGGTTTTTCGCTGAAAAAGCAGCTGAAAACGGGTTGAAAGCTCGTGTCATCGACCATGGCCAAGGAAGAGCTTCAGCACTGGTTGAACTGTTTTTCGGGGAAGGCCGGACCATCGTTTACAATTCTCATCTCGACACGGTGCCGGCCGGGTCTTTGGAACGCTGGAAATTCCATCCATTCACAACCGGTGTGAAGGATGGATATGTGTTTGGCCGAGGCTCCGTCGACGCAAAAGGATGTTTGGCCGCTATGCTGACCAGTTTAGCATCGCTGGAGGATGAGAAGCTGAGCGGCAGAGTTGTTTTGATGGCTGTGGCCGATGAAGAAGTCGGTGGAATGGGCTCCTTGTCGTTGATGAAAGAAGTCGGTCAGATGGATTACGTCGTCGTCGGGGAGCCGACTTCGCTCCAGCTCTGTGCCGGCAGCCGTGGAAGAACCGAGGTAACCCTTCATTTCTACGGGAAACCGACTCATGCTTCGACACCGACGTTTGGGGTTAACGCAGCGACCGCGGCGGCGAAAACCGCCGTGAAGATCGCAAAGCTGGAAAAGGGATATGGCCCGAAAAACAGGTTATTTCCCCGAAACACCGCGACGGTCACAGTGTTTGAATCGGGGCTTAAGCCAAACGTCGTTCCCGACCAAGCCCGGTTGGTCATCGACTTCCGAAACATGGGTGAAAAACCAGCCGCAACTCTCCGGACCGCCGTCGCCATCGCAAAATCCGCTTCCCCGCCGAGCGTCAAAATAAGGGGGGCGGTAACCTCGCACATCCCATCCTACATAACAGACATACGTGGGAAGCTCGTCAAAGAATGTCGTGAAGCGATGAAAGAGGCTGGTATTCGTCCTCTTTTGAGGGGTTTACCAGCGGCGACAGACCTCAACCGCATGAACAGGGTTCGGAAAGTGGATGGGGTGATTTTCGGGCCCGGCGACCTTCGGCTCGCACATAGTTTCCGTGAAAAAGTCGCCGTGAAGGAGTTGGCGAAGGCCGCGGATTTCTACCGGCTGCTTTTGTTGCGGCTCCTGCGTTAGCCGAAATGCATGTATCTGTGAAAGTTCAGCATGACAAGAGCCATGTGCTTGATGTGCGCGACGAAATCTTCGATGCGGATGTTTTCGTCAGCCGCGTGAACCGCCGAGCCAAAATAGCCGCACCCCGTCGCAACACATGGTACACCGAGAATATCGGTGACAACGTACATCGGGCCCGAAGCATATCCCGACGGAACGACAAGAGGGTCCACGCCGTAGGCCTGGCAAGCGGTGTCAGCGACGAGACGCGTCATGAAGTTTTCTGGACTCGTGCGAGCCGCTGGATAAGCCTGAATCATCCGTGCTTTTACGTCGCTGAACCTGTGTTTCCGCAAATGCTCGAGAAGCGATTGAAAAACTTTTTCAGGCTGTTGTCGTGGAACAAGACGGATGTCAATCTTCGCCGAAGCTGTTGGGGGAATAATTGTTTTGCTTCCGGGACCTGTGTAACCTGAAAGTATTCCGTTGATGTTGATGGTCGGCTCGAGAAGAAGATGTCTAAGAAAGTTCTGATGAACTCTGGTAAGAAGCTTGTGCGGAGGGCTGAATTCTTCCACATCGACTTTGCTGATAAGCTCCTCGCCTTCATATGTTACATCGTCGTAGAATCCTTCGACAGTTACTCGGCCGTCAGGTGAACGAATAGTTGAAAGTGCTTGAACAAGACGCCAAGCGGGATTTTCGACTACTGCGCCCCATGATGAATGAAGTTCTTTGCCTAATCCTTCGGCCTCCAGCTCGACGTAAACCATTCCTTTAACTCCGAGATATATCACGGGTGCACCTTTTTTTCCGCGGTAACCATATTCCCAAATACATCCATCCGCAAAAAGCTTGTCCCGATTTTCTGCAGCAAATTTTTCAAGGCCAGGGCTGCCAACCTCCTCCCCGCCTTCGATGAGGAACTTTATGTTGACCGGTAGCTCGCCGAAGGTGTTGAGAACTGCGTCGACGGCTGCGAGACGGGCCGCGATGTTGCCTTTGTTGTCGGCTGCCCCGCGTCCATACAGTTTTCCATCGCGGATGACAGGTGTGAAAGGCGGCGATGTCCATTTTTCCAAAGGTTCGGCGGGCTGAACGTCGTAATGGTTGTAGAACATAAGTGTTGCATGTGCTTCAGCGTTGTAGATGCCGAGAACAAAGGGCCCGCCGCCCTCGGTGTTGGGCAGCTTCTCACTGCGGAGCCCGACGTTCTCCATCATTTCAGCAACCAAGTCAGCGCATTCAGTCAACCCGTTTCCATAAGTTGAAACGCTTGGGACACCGATTAACCGCATCGCCCATTCGACGTATTTGCCGCGGTTAGCTTCTATGTAGTAGAAAAGCTCCTCCACCGCTTCCACGAGAAGTTCACCATTTTGTTCGGTTGCCTTCGAGAAGCCCGCTTCCGATGTGAATTCGGTCTATGTGTTTGGACAGCTCTGCCTCCGACTTGAAATATGATTCGCAGTAGGGGCATTTGAATTTTTTCTCTTCTTTTTCAGCCATCCGACTAAGGCTTCTATTCCATGTTTTTAAGTCTTGTCGAGCCTAAGCTGTTCTATCGCGGTTTTCAACACTTTTATGCTTTCCTTGAATTTTCGCATCTCTTCGTCGGACAGGCTTAGCTCGATTATTTTTTCGACTCCGCCGGCGCCGAGAACACATGGAACAACTGCGTAAACGTCTTTTTCACCGTAGTGTCCGTCGAGCAACGCCGAAGTCGGTATCACGGATTTTTCGTCACGGATTATCGCGGAAACCATCAAGGCGGCGCCGGCTCCGGGAGCGTGATGAGCCGACCAGCCTTTCAGCCTGATTACTTCGGCTCCTGCTTTACGTGTGGCTTCAATGGTGTCCGCTATGGTTTTCTCATCTATGAATTTGGCGAGCGGTTCAACACCGACATACGTGTATCGCGGGAGGAGAACCATGCTGTCGCCGTGTTCGCCGATGACCATGCCTCGTAGAGATTTGTAACTGACCCCGAGCTGTCGATGAATCATATAGCGGAAACGTCCGATGTCAAGCAAGCCGCTGAAACCCATGACCTGCCTACTTTCAAGCCCGGTCATTTTATACGCCACGTAAGTCATGACATCAAGCGGGTTAGTGACAACAATTACCTTGGATTTTGGTGCATATTCCTTTATGTGGCGGGAAACGTCTTTGATGATTTCGGCGTTTTTCAGCAGGAGGTCTAGTCGTGTCATGTCTGGCTTACGGGTAAAGCCCGCGGTAACAACCACGACGTCCGAGCCGCTGATGTCACGGTAGTCGTTTGAACCAGTTATCTCTACGTCAAGGTCGAGAATCGCAGCCATGTGGTTGAGGTCAAGTGCTTCGCCTTGGGGAAGGTTTGGAACGATGTCGACGAGAACGATGTCTCCGAGCTCACGCATCGCGATTTGGAGAGCAGTGGAAGTTCCAACCCTGCCAGAGCCAATAACGCTGATTAACGGCACAAATTTACCCCAATGGCCTCGGTAAAATAGATTTCAGTCATTTTTTACGGAAATATTCATACAGTCCCATCGCTGAAATTTTCAGCAGACTTTCGGCATATACGGGTAGTTCTTCATCTGTTTGAGACCGGATAAAGACGTGTAAGGCGTTGTAGATGGCTCCGAGTCCTCTGCCTTGTTTGAACGCTTTCTCCGCCACGGATACAAATTGATAGGTTTTCTGGATGAGATTTTCAACCCATTCATGGCTTGCCGTTGTTTGGCCGAAATGCGGTGTGAGAAACTTTTTCGCCTGTTTCTCACCGAGCATACGGAGGCTTGCGATATATTGGTCGAAATCGTAGCTAGGGGGCGGTGTTGACGGAATTACGTAGGGTTTGCCGGGATATTTTACGGGAACGGCGTCCGCGGTGAAAAGAGAGCCGTCGTCTAAGATTATGGAGAACTGGTGGGGTGCGTGGCCTGGTGTGTAGATGAAGACGAGGTCGACGTCGCCGAGCGAAAGAGTTTCACCATCACTCACCTTATGCACGCGGTCGGCCTCTATAGGTTTAACTTCGCCGAACAGCTGCATGATATCAGGGCCGTAAACTTCTCGGACGCTGGCGACGAGCCGTGTCGGGTCGACGAGATGTTTCACAGCTTTTTCATGGGCCAACACGGTTGCGTTGGGGAATTTTTCGGCGAGAACCCAGGCACCGCCGGAATGGTCGAGATGAACATGAGTAGGAATGATGTAGTCGATTTTCTCCACACCATAGGCCTTTAAAGCATTTAGCAATACGTCGCCGCTCGAAGAATAACCGGTGTCGATGATCGCAGTTTTTCTCCCTATAACAACGTAGCAGGCGACTGTTTGCTCAAAACCGAGAGCTTCGGTGTCTATGAGGAAAATGTTTGGTGAGATCTTCAACCCAGTTCGATTATTTCCGCGTCTTTTTTATGGATATCGAAGAGTGCAGCTTTGGGAGGAAGGTTGTAGTATCTGCAAGAGAAGATTGTCAATAGTTTGTCGTTGAAGATGTAGCGGTATCCATTCGGCATGGGTTCATGCGCCCTGACCAGGAGCCTGAGTTTGTTTCTTTCGAGAAAATGGATTAGAACGTCTTCGCCGAAAAACAGCGCGCCACCTCCTCGCCAGCTTTCCATAAACCCAGAAATGTTTTCACGCGGGTCGTTCCAGAGAAGCTGAAACCCGATTTCATCGTCCGGGTCTTCCTGTCCTTTCGGAACACGTTCCACTTGTTCAAGAGTTTCCAGGCCTTTCGCGATTCCTCCATGAACCATGAAAACATCCCGCCAAACAACAGCGAAGGACATCTGCGTGAATGCTTCGAGAACCTGTTTGTAGACTTTGACGCCGTAGCGCCTCGACACCGTTTCGAGAAATCCGTAGTAGGTGTTCATGGTTAGGGTTTCATGGTTGCCGCGTAGAAGAACGACCTTGTTTGGTTCGGCGTTTTTCCTTTCGAAGAGCAGTGTGATGTTTTCGATTTGGTAGGGCCCTCGGTCGACGTAGTCTCCGAGAAACACGGGAAAGGCTCCTCGTTCGTCGGCTTTCTGCAGGGCTTTCTTGGTTGAATCAACGTCTCCGTGTGTGTCGCCTACGACGAGGAGCCGCTTAGCTTCCAGCCTGATGAGTGACGCCTCTTTCGCGAATAGTTCACGGGCCTGTGAAGCGAGTTCGACGAGTTGGCTCATTTCAGGAGTTTGGCGAGCTGGGCCGCGACTTCGCTGGGTGTCGAAGCCACATATACGCCTGCTTCGGTGAGGGCCTTGATTTTGCTCTGAGGGTCGCCAGCGCCCAGCGAGATGATGGCCCCGGCGTGGCCCATGCGTTTCTCCGGTGGAGCTGTTCTTCCAGCGATGTAGCCGACCACCGGCTTAGGATACCGTGTCTTCACGATGTATTCAGCTGCGCGCTCTTCAAGGTCTCCGCCGATTTCACCAATAAGTACAACGGCCTCGGTTTCATGGTCTTTCCGAAACAGTTCGAGGACGTCGATGAAGTTCAACCCGACGACGGGGTCTCCGCCGATGCCGACACACGTCGACTGACCCATTCCCTTCACAGTTATCTGATAGGCTATTTCGTAGGTGAGGGTTCCGCTTCGCGAAACGATGCCGACCTTGCCTCTTTTGAAGATGTGACCCGGCATGATGCCGACTTTTGCAGCCCCGGGTGTGATTACTCCGGGACAGTTCGGGCCAACAATTGCAGCGTTTCGGAATTTGGCGTAGGTTATGAATTTCAAGGAGTCGTGGACGGGTACGTGTTCCGTGATGACGACGACGAGCTTCAGCCCGGCGTCCAAGGCTTCGAGAACCGCGTCTCCCGCATAAGGTGCAGGCACCATGACCAGTGAAGTGTTGATTTCCGAATGATGCGCGACCGCGTCCTCAACCGAATCATAGACTGGCACCCCTTCAACGATTTGGCCGGCTTTTCCGGGAGTGACACCGGCCAAAACCTTTGTGCCGTATTTCAGTATCGCACGGGTGTGGAAAGCACCCTGCCGCCCCGTGATACCCTGAACAAGAAGCCGTGTGTCCTCACTAACCAAAATAGCCATGTACACACATCACCTCGCAAGCTCCGCGGCTTTCTCAGCCGCCTCCTCCATGCTGTCAAAAGGCAATATGCCGTTCTCCATCAAAATTTTCTTCCCCTCCTCTTCATTCGTGCCCATCATCCTCACCACAATTTTCTTACCGATGCCGACGGATTTGTAAGCCGAAACAATTCCACGGGCCACTTCGTCACAACGCGTGATGCCGCCTAAAATGTTGACGAACAAGACCTTGACACGTGGATGTGTGAGGAGCAGTCGAGCGGCTTTGTCTACGACGTCTTCAGCAGCTCCGCCGCCGACGTCGAGGAAGTTCGCGGGTTTTCCGCCTTTGAGCTGAACCATGTCCATCGTCGCCATGGTCAATCCCGCGCCGTTCCCTATTATGCCGACATCACCATCGAGCTCGACAGCGGTGAATCCAAGCCTCCGAGCTTCAGCCTCCAGCCCAGAACCGGCTTCGACTCGCTGAAATTCACCATGACGGAAAACAGCGTTCTCATCGATAATCACTTTCGAATCAATCGCGACGAGCTTTCTGTCAGGAGTTATGGCGAGTGGGTTTATTTCGGCAAGCTCGCAGTCGTTTTCGACGAAGAGCCTGTAAAGGCTGCGGAGAATTTTACCGGCCTGAGATGCGAAGTCGCCGCTGAGACGCATGAATGAAACGATTTTGCGCACCTGGTAGTCGGTTAACCCGATCAAAGGGTTGACATCTGTTTTGAGGACGTGGCTTGGGCTTGTCCTCGCCAGCTCCTCGATTTCCACACCTCCTTCCGCTGAAGCGATGATGACAGGACATTTTTTGAACCTGTCAACTATGACGCCCAGATAAAGCTCTGATTCGACTTCGGTGTAGGAGGCGACGACAACCGATTCAACCTTCTCCCCTTTCAAAACAGAGCCAATCATTCGCCCTGCGTGCAAGACTGCTTCGTCAACGTTTTCCGCGACCTTCACTCCTCCCGCTTTTCCACGGCCGGCGACAAGCACCTGAGCTTTCACAACGGTTTTGCCGCCGAGAAATTCAGCCGCCTTCCGAGCTTCTTCAACGCTCCGCGCAACCACGTAGTCGTTGACAGGAATGCCGTAACGCCGGAAAAGTTCACGGCCTTCATATTCGTATAGCTTCACGGAGAAACCGGTTTACACCACGATAATAAGACTTCCCAACTGGCTGAAGGCATGTTTTTACGATGCCTATGAGCTGGAAAAGCGGTTCGATGAAGTTCGCCGCTCTCTACTCCGGTGGAAAAGATTCGACGTATTCGATTTTTCTCGCCGAAAAAGCCGGTCACAGGGTGGAAGTTCTGCTCACTTTCGTGCCTCAATCAGTCGAAAGCTATCTCTTCCATTATCCGAACATCCATCTCACCCCGCTGCAAGCAAAAGCCATGGGGAAAAAACACCGCATTTACCCGATAGCTGAAAGACCCGAGGAGGAAGTTCTTGACAAAGCTCTCGGCGAAATCCGGGACGAGGTTGAAGGACTCGTGGTCGGTGTGGTGGCGAGTAGTTATCAGAAAAAACGTGTAAACGAGTTGGCTGCGAAACATGGTTTGACTTTGTTGACGCCGCTTTGGGCCGCTGATCCTGAAAACCTGCTACTCAGTCTTTTGCGGGAAAAATTTACGGTGATGGTTGTCGCGGTTGCGGCTGAAGGCCTCGGCGAAGAATGGCTGGGCAAAATTCTCGACTATGAATCGGTTGAAAAGCTTTTCGAGCTTAAGAAAAAATACGGAGTGAACCCGGTCGGTGAAGGAGGGGAACTCGAAACATTTGTCCTCGACTGCCCGCTTTTCCACAAAAAAATCGTACCTGTTCAACATGAAAAAATCTGGAAAGGTTCTCACGGTTATCTATCGATCACCAAAGCCATTTTAGCCGAGAAGACACCGAATCCCTGAAAAGGGAAATGTGTGCTCTGCGACAGTGGTGGTTATAAACAACTGACACATGTTTTTACTGAACTTAACCATGGTTAAAATCGACGAAAACGTTCGACGAAACCTCAGAAACATCATCGCGGGTGAAATAATTTTTTCACCGAGGCCCGGCGAAGTTTTGAAAAAATGGCGTCTCCTTTTTGAAGAAAGTCAGCGAAGCCTCGCGAAAGCCATGGGCGTCGCATCTTCTGTGCTGAGCGACTATGAGAAAAACAGACGTAAATCTCCCGGAACAGAGTTCATCCGCAAATATGTTAATGCGTTGATAACGCTCGACGAGTCGAAGGGAGGTGTTCACATCAAAAAGTTCGCCGGAGCCGTGACGGATTTGTCAGGCATCGTGCTGGGCATGGCTGAATATCCTTCGCCGAAAACGCTTGAACAGGTTGTTTCGGCTTTGAACGGAGTATGGCTGTCAGGCGAAGAGCAGAAAAATTCCCTCATCTACGGCTTCACAATAATAGACAGTATTCAAGCGATTAAGCGTCTCGACTCTTATGACTTTTTCCGGCTTTTCGGAGGAAATTCCGTTCGCGTCGTCGTGTTCACAAATGTTTCACGCGGAAGGTCGCCAATCATAGCGGCGAAAATTTTCCCAATAAGGCCGAAAATGATAGCGATTCACGGGCCTAAATCGGTTGACGAAGTAGACCCTCTCGCCATCGAGCTTGCAGGATCAGAGGGAATACCCTACGTGCTTTCGCTTCATCAAAAAATAGAAAAGATAGTTGAGTCGCTTACCTCGCTGTCAACTGCGTAGGTTTTTTCACGAGTTTTGCGTTTAGTATACCGTTTGCATATCGTAGGTCGCGGAGAATGGCTTCAAACGGTAGTTTTACGGTTCTTCTGAAACCCATACCGCCTTGCAGAACAAGCTTTTTACCGAAGAGCTCGACTTTCACCTTGTTTTCGGGGCCTGGTACTTGAGCGGTTACGTCGAGATAGTCTCCATCCTGATGAAGTTCGAGCAGGTAGTCGTCCCACGTGGATGTTTTGATGCTGTTTTTCAGGGCTCTGAACCAGTAGACGGCGAGTCCAACGGCTGATGCTCCGAGGACTAGACCGAGCAACCCTGTCTGAATTCTTACGAGAAACGACAACGCGGCGACGATGACGAGTATCAGCAGTAGTAGTCCGAAGAAGTTTGTTCCGCCTGCGTTCCTTGGCTGCATTCAGCCGCTCACCTCGACCTGCACGTATCTTAACACCGTAACTCCTGACGTTTGGTAAATCGCTCCTAAATATAAGCTATCGCCAGAAATCCAGTAGACGAGAATTGCTCCGTAATTTTTCCACGAATCTATGAAATCGGACAAACCCTGTTTAATCTTTTCGAAACTCTGTTCATCGGTGTAGTTGAATTTAGACACATTGTAGACAATGTTGGCGTTTATCTGTTCTGGAATTTCGTCTCCCAGCCCTTTTTCCAGAAGCAGAGCTTTGACCTTGTTTATCCTTTCTTCCTTGGTTGTCGGAAGAGTGGGCGATGGGCCTGTTTCGCCGGCGATTTTATACAGGTAGTTGGCGAAAGCCTGTTCTATGGTGTTTCCAAGTCCGACGTAGTAGAGGCCAGTGAAAGCGGCTCCGACGACCGCGATTGTTCCAATCTGCGTCACGACCCCTTCCCCTTCTCTCGCGGTGTAAACGGGGATAACGTAAACAGGGTGTTCACCGACTTCGTAGAAGATGTTTTCACCTATTCGTGGAGAGGCGAGCAGCGTGCTGAGTGTTCTGAAGTCGGGGTCTCGTTGAAGTGCTTGAAGAGCTGCTGAAGGTCCGAGAAGCTTGGTCGGCGAGTCAAGCGGAACTTTGTAGAAATACATTTGACCGAGAACTGGGTAATCGTTGCGGACAACGGCGTATCCGGCGAGGTTCTGCCCTCTCGCCCCACGTAGTTCCAGTGAAAGAATTCCCACAAATTCGACGCTGTTGCTGTTCGGCAGACGTGTCATCACATAGTAAACATCCAGCCCTTGAGGAATTTCATAGAATTCTCTCGCCTGGATGAAGATGCCCGGGTCGTCGATATGATAAATCGAAAACATTCTTATCTGGTACTTGAAAAGCTCCGCTGGATATCTTATCTGGTTGTACAGCCATGATGGCACATCTCGGCTGACGAAGTCGGAGTAAGCGTTTTCAAACAGTTTGGTGAAGAAGTCGTCGCCGACGGTGATGACGTTTAACGTGCCGTCGTATGCATCGACTAATGCTATGCCGACGAACCGTACGAAAATGTTTCCGTTGGACCATGGCACTTTCTCCGTTGGAAGAGAGACGATGAGCGGAACCATCCAGTAGGTCTTCGTACCATCTGTTACCGGAAACATGTCTACGTAGTCGTCGCCAAAAATGTAGGTGAAATAGGGAAATAGTAGCTGAACTCTATCGTGGACATCACGGTATCTAAGCAGATGGATGGTTTTGTCCGGGTAGCTGAGGAAGAACGTGATGTCGTAAAGCCAGCTTATGGGCGGGCCTACTTGGACACCGCCTTTACCGTTGTAATTAGCTCCGCCGATTTCGTCGGACGGTTCTTTTCCAACTATTTTCGCGGCCCACGTAGCTGAAAACAAGCTTCGAGGCCCTCCTTCCCCATAGTAGATTCTTCTTTCGGCGAAAAATTTCGAGCTGTCAACCACTTCTCCCGTGTGGGCGTCAAGCATCAAAAATCCTTGTGGAATGTGTGTGTAGACGAGATGGCGGTTGTACCACACGTCTGCAGCAGTCACCGTGGGTGGTAGAACGGGTTTCATCGACGCGCTCCAGAAAAGGCTGCCGTTGAACCGTAGAATGTCAGAATCTTCGAAGTCGACGTATGGGATAAGCCCTATTTCGGGCCTGAGTTTAGCGAAAGCCGCTCCCCAGTCCCAGAGCCTTGTCCTCTTCAACAATTCTCTGTTTTCATTAATTATGTTGGGGATTTCTGAGGCTGAAACCGTCAACGTGCTGAAATTATAGGGAAGAATTTTCACGTCGAGGTCTGCGAGATATCTATTGATAGCGATTTCCTGCAATACATAGGGGCCTTTGTATTCTAATTTCTGTGCATCGGCTATGGTGTTCTGAACCGTCACTATTGAAGCGGTTGCAAGGGCAAGAATTACGAGTAACCCGACTCTGAGGTAGATGTTGTTGAGGAAACGCTTACCTCTGAGGTCGAGGAAGCCGAACAACGCGAGTATCGCGGCCGCTGCGAAAGCCGAAACAATCAACACCCTTGTGTTGTAGTCTATTGAGGTTGCGAAGAAAAGGTTGAAGCCGGTCCATGCGAGGCCGAGGCTTGCGAGAAACTCTATCGTGGATGCTTTGATGGTTATGGTGCCTGTTTCACCGAAGGAGACGAGGGCTTTCGCAAACACTTTGAGAATATTGGTCAAACCGACCAATAAAAACAGCCTGATACCTATCGCGGAGAAGAGCGGAGGAATCAACAGCATTAACGCGGGGGAAGATTCGATTACTGCTTGCGCTCCGCTGATGTCGCCTCGTCCGAAGATCGTGAATGGAAGCAGAAATAGTCTTGGAATGTTTTCTATGCCTGACTGCCAGCCGCTTGTCATCGCTACGACGGTTAGCCCGAAAAGGCTGTTCGCGAAAAGAATCGTGCCGATTAGAACTTTCGTGACCTGCCAAACCACAAAAGTCTGTAACGGAAGCTTGAACCTTTCAAAATCAAGCAGTCTAGGAGAAAATCCGCCTCTGATGAGGACGAGAAATGTTCGCAGTGCCCAGATGAATACAGATTTTCTCGACACGAAGTCAAAGCGGAACAACGCGATGAAAGCGAGCACCAGCCCACCTACTATCGAGAAGTAGAAGGGCCTGATGAAGAGGTCGCCGAATTCGAGGATGTTGAGCCATATGTTGAGGAACGAGCTGACGAAAATTGTTAGGAAGATGGCTAACACGAGTAAAATCGCCAGCGCTGAAGTGATAGTTCTACGGGTTCTACGTGGAGTATATGTCAAAGTTTGCGTTCCCGCGGAAAATGGCTTTGGGTTTTTTTAAGGATTATCCCAAATCAGGACGGGAAAGATATTTTGACTAGCTACAACAGCATCACTTAAATGAGCCAAGTTCTTTCAGGCGGCGGTCTTCTACTCAAATCACTCAAACACGCCGGAGTCGAAAAATTCTTCATCAATTCAGGAACTGAATACGCTTCGCTTCTCCTCGAATACCGTGTTCTCCCGGAAGACAGTCGACCGGACATGGTTGTTTGCCTCACAGAGGGAGCGGCGGCGGCAGCTGCGTACGGATACTATCTCGCATCGGGCAAAACCGCGGCGGTGCTTGTTCACACCGTGCCCGGAGTTCTCAGCTCGTTGCCCAACATCTTCAACGCGTATTCGGCGGAAGTCCCTATTCTACTCGTTTCGGGGATAACATCTTTCTCTGTCAAGGGATTCGCCGGGTCACGTAAAATCCGCGTGCACTGGGGCCAGGATTTCCGCGATGTTCAAGCCGTCGTGGAGCATTCGGTGAAATGGAGCTACGTAGTGAAAACACCGTCTGAAATTCCCGAAGCGGTTGTAAGAGCGGTGGAAATAGCGACGACTAAACCTGAAGGCCCTGTCTACCTCGGTGTGCATCGCGAATGGTTGCTTAAAAAACAACAAGCCCCACCTGCTTTGCGGAAACCAGTAACTAGTCATCCGCCGTTACCAGATGCCACCGTCGTCAAAAAAATCGCAGCGAAAATCGTCGAATCATCTTTCCCCGTAGTCTTAACGAGGTCTGCTGGAAAAAATCATCAAGCTTTCTATCTTTTGACCGAGCTGGCGGAAAGGTTGGCGATGCGTGTGAACTACGCTGTCGGCGACTACGTCAACATCTCCAATCGCAACGTTTTTTCTGCGAAGTTCAGCATGGACGAGGTTGATTTCGTTCTGGTAGTTGATTCCGATGTGCCTTGGCTTCCGGCGTCGAGCTGGCGTGAAGACATTTACCGTGTCACAGTAGGTCCGGACCCTTTGAAAACCCGGATGAATATCTGGGGGTTTAGCTTTGACGAATCAATCACCTCGGACTCCGTTGCTTTTCTCAGAAGCCTACTCCACGCAATCAACAGGCTTAACGTCAAGAAAGAACTTCTCGACGAAAGGAGAAGCCGAGCGGAGCAAGACTGGAAAAATCAGGCCGATAAAAACGCCGAGCTTATCGAATCAGATTTGAAACGGAAACGTTTAACCAAACGCCTTGCCTCTCATTTGCTCGGAAAAACTCTTCCAAAAAACGCGGTAATCTTCAACGAATATCCGCTCCGCCCAGATTTCCTAACATTTGAATCACCGGGAACGTATTTTTACGAGCCGCCGGCCGGTTCTCTCGGCTGGGGCTTTTCAGCTTCTCTCGGTTTTAAGATGGCTGCTTCTGAAAAGTTTGTGGCCGCTGTTCTGGGTGATGGAAGCTTTGTTTTCAACAACCCTGCGTCGGCGGCGGCTTTGAGCCAATGGTATAGAATTCCTGTTCTCGTGGCTGTGTTCAACGACGGCTGCTGGGGTGATGTGAAGAAAAGCATCGCAGACTTTGGAGTCGACGTAAACGAAATCGCGTTTCTCGAAGGATGTGATTTTCCAAAGCCTGTTGATGTGGCGTCGATTGGCCCAGGCATGGGGTTCAGAGCGTTTCTCATCGAAAAACCTGAAGATGCCGAAACAGTTTTGCGGCAGGCAGTTGAAACGGTTGGGAAAGGAACACCAGTGTTAGTTGATATCCGTGTTATAGAGGATTTTTGAAGCCGATGTAGACAGCGGCTGCGAGGAACAATATTGTTGACCACGCCGCCGCGACATAGGAGATGGGTAGCAGAAGGTTCGGCGGCCTAAGCACTCCGTCGAGATAAGCGACGTAGTCTGAAAACCATGTTTCAGCATAACGGGAATAGCTGAGAAAGATTTGCCATCCCGTTATCACGGCTGGCTGTTGAAAAGTTGGAACCAAACCGTAAAACGATGTTTCCGGGAACGCGTAGACAAGCACGACAGCCGCGATAACAGCTCCGAGCAGCTTGCTTTTTCTCGCAACTTGGGCGACGGCGTATCCGGTAAACGCGGCGGCCGCTGGAACAGCTGGTGCGAGAAACCTATATTCGATGTGTGTGAACGGCATGATGTAGCCTATGGTCAACACGAGGTAGAGGATGAGAGGCTTCGCAAGCGTGACGCGGTTTTTCAAAGCCATGAAAACGCCCGCGCCAGCCGTAATTAGTAGAGGAGCCGTGAAAAGCGATGGAATAGAGTTGAGCCAGAAAATCACACGCTCAACCGTGCCGAGGCCCGTTCGTGCGATGTCGTTTTTCACCATCAACGAATGTGCAACGGGTCTGGATAGTATCCCCCGGCCTTCGATTTGAAATTCTTGGCCGAGGCGGATGTTGTCTATGAAGAATGGCAGCAAGATGAAAAGCAAGATTGCGATGGCTAAGAACATGTCAAACGCTCGTTCCTCGATGCTGGGTCTTCTGGAAAGCAGGTTTTTCTGCTCGGCGACTTTGTAAACAGCGATCACCGAAAATATGCTGAAAACGGATAGAAGGGGGATGAATGTTACGTCGGTGACAACCGGCGTCAACGTGTCCGACACCGCTTGGAGAAAGTTTTCCTGACCCATAGACACGGCCGAAAACGCGACAACAGCCAACAAACCAACATAGACAATTTTCACCACCTTAGACATCCGCGCAATCCATGCGAACGAAAGCAGAAAAACTGGAAGAAGCAACAGGTTTTGGTCTCTCGCCAAAATAGATACCCCTGTCAGCCCGCCGGCGACCCAGAGAAAAGGCCCGTAGCGTAGCCCGAGACTGAAGCTCAGCAACGCGACGAATGCGATAACAGACCCAGACGCGTCGGTCAAAATGTATGAAGTGGTGAGAACAAAGTAGTTAAGGACGGTGGTTGTTAACGCGGCTATAAATCCTGCGAGCAAGCTGTCGAACACTTTAGCGACGAGCAGAAACATGGCTACGACGCCGAACGTTGTGAGAAGAGGTGAAACAATTCGAGCTGTTTCCGCCGGGAGGTTCAATGCATAAAGACCTGTGAGAAACCACCAGAAAAGCGGCGGCCTTTCCTCTGCGTAGGGCCCTCGAGCATCTGAAGGACTGAGTCGTCCGCTCGCGATTAAAGCGTTGTTGATGTATGCTTTATCATCCCAGAACGGAGCTTCATTCACCAGCGCCGGAGGAAAAAGAAACAAGGCCGAGACGGCTAAAACAACAACAGCGAGAATAACTGTCTCGAACGTTTTTGTCTTCTCTGTAACCAGCATGATTAGACAATCAAGAAAACTTGATGCGGTGCTTTAAGGGTTTAGAAGTCGGAAAACCGGAGATTACACGTATTTGCCGCAGTTGTAGCAGTACCATCGCTGATACTGCTCTATCCATGTGAGTTCTTTGCCGCATGTCGGGCAGGGGTTTTTCTCCTTACGGCCGATTGGCAGCTTCGATGTTATGCTTGTCACGAAGCCTGGCCGCTGTTGCTGAGGCTGGACGGGTGCGGCGGCTGTTGGTGGAGCATATGGCTGCGGCTGGGGAATTTCAGGCTGCTTCAAAGCGATTTTCTCCTTAAGGATGATGATATCGCCTGCGGCGGCGACCATGCTCCAGGGAACCCGTTCAACCATGTTGTACTTCGACATAACTTGTAATGAAATTTCGCCTTCACCGATGGGAAGCTCGATGTCTTGAACAATTCCGACAATAGAGCCGTCGGGGCTGTAGACCTGCATTCCGATAAGCTTGCCACGTGGAACCGACATTCGTCTTCGCTGGATGAACTTTTATCCCATCAATTAAGCGTTTTCTTCGAATTTATGACGATGGTTTCTTGAGGGACTCGACGATTTTCTCAGGTTTGAGAGGCATGTCGATGTGTATCACGCCGAGATGTGCAAGGGCGTCGAGAACAGAGTTGACAACTGCTGGAGTCGAAGCGATTGTTCCCGCTTCGCCGATGCCTTTCACGCCGAGAGGATTGACCGGTGAAGGTGTCACAGTCTCATCCGTGCGAATAAATGGCACTTCGAGCGCGGACGGCACCAAATATTCCGTCAAATCACCTGTCAACAACTGGCCTTCACTGTTATAGAAAGCCTCTTCATACAGTGCTTGTGCAAGGCCCTGAGCGATTCCGCCGTGAATCTGTCCGTCAACTATCATGGGGTTGATTCGGTTGCCGCAGTCATCAACCGCGACGTAGTCAAGTATCTTCACTTTTCCCGTTTCTCTGTCTACCTCTGTCACGCAGACATGTGTGCCGAACGGGAAGGTGAAGTTCGGCGGGTCAAAGAAAACAGTCACTTCAAGCCCGGGTTCAAGCCCCTGAGGAATCTCGTTCGCACCCGCGGCGTAGCTTGCGTACGCCACTTCGGCGAAGCTTTTGCTTTTTTCGGGAAGGCCGCGGACAAAGAATTTTCCATCACCATACTCAACGTCTTTTTCGCTTACTTCGAATAGATGTGCGGCGATTTTCCTCGCCTTTTCAAGTACTCGGTCGCATGCAATGGCTAATGAGCCGCCTGCGACAGGTGTTGTTCTGCTGCCGTAGGTTCCCATGCCGAACGGAACCATCGCTGTGTCGCCGTGCAGAATTTCCACATCTTCGATTGGAATCTGAAGCCTGTCGGCGACGATTTGGGCAAAGGTGGTTTCTTCACCTTGTCCATGTGGATGACCGCCGATGAAGACGGAAACCTTGCCAGAGGGATGAACTCTGATTATTGTGCTTTCCCATAGACCGAGACCGAAGCCCGTGGCTCTCGCCACCGAAGAAGGCCCGAGCCCGCAAATCTCGATGTAGCTCGAAATCCCAATGCCTATCAAACGGCCCTGCTTGCGAAGCTCAGCCTGCTTGTTGCGCCATTCCTGATATCGTGCAAGCTCCAAGGCTTTGAGAAACGCTTTCTCGTAGTCGCCGCTGTCATAGACAAGTCCTATCGGCTTCGCTGAATAGGGGAATTGGTCTTTCGGGATGAAGTTTTTCAGCCTTATTTCGGCGGGGTCTTTGCCGAGCTTGCGCGCCAAAATGTCTATCATTCTTTCGAGGATGTAAGTGGCTTCGGGCCTGCCCGCTCCTCTGTAAGCATCAACTGGAGCTGTGTTGGTCAAAGCCCCGACTACTTCGACGTATATCGAGGGTATGCGGTAGGGCCCGCTCAACATCGGGCCGAACAGAATCGTCGGAATTCCCGGAGCCGCCGTCGAAAGATAAGCACCCATGTTTGCATAAGATTTGACTTTTAGGCCGAGAACGCGGCCATCACGGTCAGCCGCCACGTCCACGTATTGAACATGGTCTCTGCCATGGATGGTTGCTGTGAAGTTTTCGGAACGGGTTTCAACCCATTTAACGGGCCGTTTCAGCTCACTGGCGACGTGTAGGGCGATGATTTCGGGCGGATAGAGGTGGATTTTCGCACCGAACCCTCCTCCAACGTCATGTGAAACAACGCGGAGCTTGTGTTCGGGTATGCCTGTTACGGCTGATAGCAGAAACCTGTGAACATGCGGGTTCTGCGTAGTGAGATAGACCGTGGCCTCCTGCGTGGTCGCGTTAAAGTCCGCGACGACGGCCCTTGTTTCAAGCGGTGTGGGCTGAAGCCTGCTGTTCAGAAGCCGCTGCGAAACAACAACGTCGGCTTTTGCGAAAATTTCGTCGACGCTGTCTCCTGCTTTCCAAGTGAAAGCCTTGTTGTTGGGGACGTCGTCGTAGAGCTGCGGCGCACCGTCTTTCACGGCTTCTTCAGGATTGGTTACCGCGGGTAGTTTCTGGTATTCGACTTCGACGAGGTGTGCAGCGTCTACGGCTTCTTCGAAAGATGAGGCGACAACCGCGGCGACAGGGTCGCCGACAAAACGGACTTTGTCGACGGCCAACGGCATGTATCGTGGAACTTTCAAATCAGAGTTGGGAATTTGCCAAGCACACGGTAGAGACACGACTTTATCAACGAGGTCGCTGCCCGTCAAAACACGGAGAACTCCCGAAGATTTTTCCGCCCTTGATGTGTTGATTTTCTTGATTGTGGCGTGAGCATGAGGGCTTCTGACGAAGCTGATGTAAACCATTCCCGGCAAAACGATATTGTGCGTGTATCTACCGCGTCCGGTTATGAGCCGTGGGTCTTCGCGGCGTTTGACCCGCGCGCCGAAATAACGGGTTACGGCCATGCATTCCAGAGTTTCGCAATAAAATATAAA
The DNA here is from genome assembly GCA_038831915.1 of Candidatus Caldarchaeum sp. Classification (GTDB taxonomy): domain Archaea; phylum Thermoproteota; class Nitrososphaeria_A; order Caldarchaeales; family Caldarchaeaceae; genus Caldarchaeum. The sequence goes on along the minus strand of JAWBKB010000003.1, from coordinate 8,789 downwards.
ATTTATATAGTTACGCCGAAAACGTGAAACAGTAAAAGGGACACGAAAGCCACGAGCGGGACTGTGATGTTGTCGTCGATTTTTCCGAATTCGAATTTTTCTATCAAGGATGCTAAAGCTCCTGAGATGGCTCCCGCAACGTTCATCAACGCAAACCCGACGGGGACGCAGAAAAATATCATCGCGAGATTTCCCCACCACGACTTTGTCCGTCGCCTGTATATCGCGTTCCGCACAAACCCCGTTACCCCGTCGCCGACGCTCATGAAAAGAACCGGCAAAACACCTAGCCTTACGTCGCCAAGCAGAAACCCAAGACCCATCACCAGCCCCCACATGATGATAAAATGAACTTCGAACATGTTTTCCTCAACCTGATACCAGTGCATCAGTTTCTTGTTCCTGTGTGGAAGATAGTTTCCAACACCGAGCACGGCGACCATGACGGCGACCGTGGTATAATTTGTGAAGCCCGCGACCGCAACCGCTGCAACCCCGCCCGCGAGAACATGGATGATTTTCCTGTTATAGTAGACGGCGACGTTGTGAGGTGCTCCACGAGCCCTCATATAGTCATAGGTTTTACGTGTCAGGAACAAGGTGACGAAAAGAATCCAAACAAACAGAGCAGCGGTTACAGCTATTTCCCAGACTGTGGGAAATCCAAACATACAGATGAACAGCCTTAGATGATGTATATATCTCTGTTGAAATGGTCTTGTTCGTGAACATCGAAGAAGCTCAGAAACTTCTCGACGAAGTTTATGGAACGAGGGATAGGATGCGTGGTCTTGATAAAACGTTTGCGTGGCTTGTTTCGGAGGTGGGCGAGCTCGCCGAAGCTTTCACCAAACACCGTGAACCCGGTAAAATCGGTGAAGAAGCCGCGGACGTATTAGCATGGCTGCTAAGCTTCTGCAACGTCGCATCCATCGACCTCGAACAATACTTCACATCAAAATATGGAAACGGTTGTCCACGATGCGGCTCCAAGCCATGCAGATGCGTTTTACGCTAACGCTGTTTCTGCCTAATCTCCTCTTCAATTTCCTCCAAAGTTTTACCGGTAACGTCTATGCCCATCTCCCGGGCCCGAGACAAAATATCCTCCCTCTTCGAAGCCTTCTCAAACTCCCGCTTCGCCTCACCAAGCGACTTCGCAAGCTTCGGCAACTTACCCGGCAGAATATAGATGGCGATCAAAATAATCGCCGCGATGATGGCGATTTCCGTCAGGGAAACGACCATGACAACAGTCAGTCAAGGCAAGACTTAAACGTTCTCATAAACACATAAACAGGCGGGCCGCTGGTCTAGCCTAGAAGGACGCCGCCGTAACGAGGAGTTGATTAAGGAATAATAAGCGGTGATAAACAAGCGGTAGATGCGGGGGCTGTGGTCTAGCCCGGTAGGATTCCGTCCTCACGCGACGGAGGTCCCCGGTTCAAATCCGGGCAGCCCCAAGTTATACATAGTTACATCGGCGAATAGGAGTCTACAGATTAACTTCAACCTAGAATGAGGGAAAAATAGGGGAGGGTTTGGCTGGAGGCCACACCAATAGAAAAACATCTAAGAACCCGTGAAAGGCCGGCTGTTCATATGAGGGTCAAATGCAGGGATACCTGCATTGTTACAAGGCGGGTCATACCGGCCTCATGGGTTTTTTTCTCTGATGTCTAGGCCGATATGGCCTCCAGCCTTTCATGGGTTCTCATTGTTTTCCAGACTGTGTAAAGTATTCTTTTTTCTTGTTTGGCTTCCTTTGTGTTTCCCAGAGACATCGAAAGCCGTTGTAGTGCCTGTCTCGCTCTAGCATTGTATCTCTCTGGGTTTCCTCTGAACAGTCCGAAGAAGTTGGCTGTTTTCCTGAAGTTTCTCCGTGGGTCTATGCATGTCATCACCTCAGCCAAAGCCTCTCTAACAGACAAATAATTATCGCCGTCGATGCCCAAGGTTTCGACAACCTTTTTGTACTCAAGTATTCTGTTTCCAGCCTCTTCTGCTATGATGTTCGCAATTGATACCATCAGTTGCCCCACGGATTCTATCGCTGTTTCCATGATCTCTCTTCCAAGACCTTCCAAGGCCTTCATCGCGTTCGCGAGGCGTTGATGGCTTTTGAGCAGACCGCGATAAGCGCTGATTAGTCGACGCATAGCTAGGAAGTCTTCGGAAACTTCTCTAAACCATTTGGCTTCTAAAGCCATCAATGCTTTGATGTCGTTCTTCGCGCTTTTCGTGTTTATCCCAAGCTTCTCATACATCGGCTTGAACAACGTAAGCCTCCGTAGGTAGAAGATTTTCACACCACGTCTCAGCATGTCCACGAACTCATCGGTAAGCTCGATGGGGATTACATCTACGTATAGTTCGTCTCCGGCCTGTGCCGGAATTTTGGTTATTCTCGTGACTTTGTAGAAGTTTTCGCCATCAACAGAATACACATGGAAATTTTAGTCATTCTTGTTCTTTCTACGTTTGTTACCTAATCGATGAACGTCGACGTAGAACCGTTTCACCTCTTTCCCGAGAGGTTTAGAAGCCTCTTCTCGGGATTGTTTCAGTCATTCCAACTGTCCCCAGCTATTACGGCCTTGTCAGGGTCCGGCGGCCTCCAAACAAAGTACCTTGACCAGAAAGCTGAACACGCCTTAAAGGTTGTCAAAGACATCATAGGATTTAAGAGATACAAGTTGGAAATCAATTTCGAAGGCTGACGAGTAAATCTCAAGTCTTTTACGACATCTCCACCGCGAGGATGACTCTAGGCCCATGTTTGTAGTTGTTTAATCCTTATTTTGATGTTTGACGGTGGTTTTGTTGATGGATGATTTTGTGGAGCGGCGTAGTCGTGTTGTTGCTTCGGGGCTGTTGTTGCTTCATCCGATAACTGTGAAGCGTGCGTCGAACTCGGTGGTTGAAGACGTGGAGGGTCGGAAATACATCGACTTCACCTCCGGTGTGGGTGTGTTAAATTTAGGTCATGTTCATCCCGAAGTCACGGAGGAGGTTGAAAAAGCTCTGCGTGATTTTTGGCATGTTTGTGCTTTCGTGGCGAACTATCCCGGCTACGTCGCGCTCGTCGAAAAGCTTGTTCAACTGGTTCCGGGCAGGTTTGAGAAGAAGGGGATTTTGTTTAACAGCGGCGCTGAGGCGACGGAGAACGCTGTGAAAATTGCTCGACAGGCTACGAAAAGACCTTACGTTCTCGCATTCGAAAATTCGTTCCACGGTAGGACGTATCTGGCCATGGCGATGACGGGTAAGTACGAGCCCTACAAAGTCGACTACGAACCTTTTCCAGCAGGCGTCGAACACGTTCCATACCCTTACTGCTACCGCTGCCCCTTCGGCCAAACATATCCGGGATGCGGGTTTGAATGCCTCGACTACATCCGGAAGTTTTTTGTGCGGACACGTGTGCCGGCGAACAAGATCGCAGGCATCGTGATGGAGCCCGTTCAAGGCGAAGGTGGGTTTGTTGTTGCGCCGCCCGAATACATCCCCGAGCTGAAGAAATTCACGGAGGAAAACGGAATTCTATTTATCGACGACGAGGTTCAGACAGGGTTTTGCAGGACTGGAAAATTTTTCGCGGTGGAACATTTTGGCGTTGAACCTGATTTGGTTGTTTTGGCGAAAGCCCTGGCTAATGGGCTGCCGATTTCGGCCGTTGTTGGTCGGAGCAGTTTGATGGAGAACATGGTTCCAGGTTCTCTGGGAACGACTTTTGGAGGAAACCCGATAGCATGTGCAGCGGCTCTCAAGGTGCTGGAAATCATGAAAAGGGACAACATGGCTCAGCGTGCGGCCGTCCTCGGCGAAAGAATGAAAAGATGGATGGACGAGTTTTATGAAAAATACGATATTGTTGGCGACGTGAGAGGACTAGGTGTGATGAGGGCGTTTGAGCTTGTGAAAAACAGGAAGACGAAGGAACCGGCGGTGGCTGAAACCAGTCAAGTCATCGAGAAAGCGCGTCGAAGCGGCGTCCTGCTTCTCAAAGCAGGGCTGTATTCGAACGTCATCAGATTCCACCCGCCGCTAACCATCGAGCCAGAGCTTCTGGAGAAAGGGTTGGAGCAGACAGAGCAGGCTTTGAAGGAGGTCGTTAGCCAGCGATAGACTTGACAGCTTTGAAAGCTTCTTCCGCTGCTTCGACGGTCTTCTCTACATCTTCGCGGCTGTGAACAGTCGAGAGCAGTATTCTTTCACCGTCTTCAGGGAACAGGAACACGCCGCGTTTCAGCATCTCCATGGCCCACGCAGTGTATGCGCTGCCGTCGGTCAGCAACTTTTCACGGTATGAATTAACGGCTTCAAGCTCTGTGAAGAACACTTGGAACAGGGGTCCGAGACCTTGCACGATTGCTTTAACACCGGTGTCTTCGATGGCTTGTTTCAACCCTTTCATCAGGGTTTCGCCAACCTGATGTAGACGTCTGAACGCGTCGCCGTCGTTCTCCATCAAAACATCAAGGTTGGCCGAGGCCGCTGCCAAGCTGACCGGATGAGCGTTGTAGGTGCCGCCGAACCCAATCTTACCAGGCCCGATGTTTTCGAGAATGTCCTTCCTTCCAGCTATCGCGGCTATCGGCGCTCCTCCACCCAACGCCTTACCGAACGTCGCCAAATCCGCTTTCAAACCATAGTATTCCTGTGCACCGCCTGGAGCAACCCTGAAGCCCGTGATAACTTCGTCGAAAATCAGCAGGGCTTCCGCTTCTTCGGCGATTTCCCGAAGCTGTTTGAGGAACCCGGGCTGCGGCAGAATCACTCCATTATTCGCCATGATTGGTTCGGCGATGATGGCGGCTAGGGTGCTTCGGTTTCTTCTGACGATTTTACGGATTGTTTCAGGGTTATTCCATGGAGCGATGATCACCGTTTTACCGACGATTTCCGGAATGCCGGGATAGTAGGGAATTCTGAACGGTGAAATTTCAAGGCCGGGCTGATGGGAGTCGACGCTCCAGAGAACGTAGTCGTGATGTCCGTGATACGCGCCTTCGAATTTGAGTATTTTTGGCTTACCGGTTACTGCTCTCGCGATGCGGATGGCCTCCATCGTCGCCTCCGTACCGGTCGACGCGAACAAAACCATTTCAGCGTTCGGAACCGCCCGCTGGATTTTCTTCGCAACCTCCATCTCCAACACATGAGGTGTGCCGCTCATCAACAGCTCAGCAGCCTGACTGTGGATGGCCTCGACGATGCGTGGATGACAGTGGCCGTTTATCAACGCACCGAAGCCCAGCAGATAATCGATGTATTCATTTCCGTCGACATCCCAGAACCGGGAGCCTTTTCCCTTTATCGCGAAAACAGGGTTGGGTGAAACAGTTCGGAGTATGGATGAAGCACCGGTCGGAATGATTTTCCGCGCTTCGTTAAGCAACCGCCGAGATGTTTCGGTTTTCGTCCAAACTTTTTCGACGACCGGGTTCATCATGCCTTCACCACCACCCTACTACACCCATGTATTTTTCTGACAAATTTATCCTTTTTTCACCATAAATTTTAGAAAAACACCATAAACTCGTAAAAAAGCTCGTTTTTCCCCAAAAAACAACCCAGGTAATCCAGCGGGGCCCAATAAGCGGCTGGCAGATGTTATGTCCAAATAGAATTCAGCGGCGTTGCTCAAAAAATGGGCAAACCGGCCTGCTTCGCCGAAAAAGCTTGGAAAAGGGCTGAAAAACGGGTTTTAAGCCGTTTTCTCGGTTTTTTCATCTGCGATGGCCAAGGATTTGTCAAGGGCTTCGACGCCTTTGTCGATGTCTTCGGGTTCGACGATGAGCGGGGGCGCTATGACGAGATGGTTTATCCACGACATTACGAACACTCCCTGTTTCAGCATGTCGGTTGCGATTTGGTCGACGACGAGCGGTGCTCCCGAGTACTTGTCTTTGGGGACGTTGAACGGCTCCCTTGTCTTCTGGTTTTTGGTCAAGTCGACTGCCCAGAAAAGCCCCAGCCCTCTGACCTCGCCGACAGAAGGATGCTTCTCGCTCACTTCCCGGAGACGTTTACCGAGATATTCTCCCATACGCTTTGCCCTTTCGATAAGGTTCAACCTACGGTATTCATCTATGGCTGCAACGGCGGCCGCCAGCGTGAGAGGATGAGCTTCATAGGTGTGACCGTGTGGGAAGAAGTTATCATCAAAGAAGCTGCTTATCTTTTCCGAAGTTCCTGTGACGCCGAGAGGGATGTAGGCTGATGTAACTCCTTTAGCGGTGGTGAGTATGTCGGGTTCAACGTTCCAGTGGTTGACCGCGAACCATTCACCTGTCCGGCCCCACGCGCTCATCACTTCGTCAGCGATGAGCAGGACACCGTGTTTCTCTGTGATTTTCCGTAGCTTCGGCAAATATTCGGGCGGTGGAACGATGACGCCGTTTGTTCCGACCACTGGCTCGACTATCACCACCGCCACGTTTCCATCATGGGTCAACATGTAGTCAACGTATTCAGCACATGCAACCCCGCATTCCGGATAGGTGAGCTTCAGCGGGCACCTGTAGCAGTAGGCGTCTGGAGCGAAAACAGTGCCGGGAACGGTGTCGACTGCTTCCGCATACCATCTACGGATGTCGCCTGTGACCGCGAGAGAAGCCGCAGTGGCTCCGTGATAAGACCTATACCTTGAAATGATTTTGTGTTTCTTCGTGTAGATGCGAGCGATTTTGAGAGCTGCTTCCACGGCATCTGTTCCCGAAGTTGAGTAGAAGAACTTCGTGATGCTTGGTGGGACGATTTCGACGAGTTTGCGGCTTAGCTCTGCTTTGACGTCGCATGTGAAAACAGGCATTATGTATGGGAGTTTGTCCGCATAGTTTTTGATGGCGTTTATGACGTTTTTGTTTTTGTGTCCGAGGTTTACGCAGACAAGTTGCGAGGAAAAGTCGAGGTATTTCTTGCCATCGACATCGGTGAAGTAACAGCCTTCAGCATCGACCACGTGAATGGGCCGCCATCCCCTTTGTTTCCGCCAAGTCCCATACGTGTAACGGGCTGTGTCGTCAACAACCGAGTCCATGCATTTTTAACTCAGAACCCAACATAACATAAATTTAACGCTCAGAAAAACAATCTAACACATCCAAGGGAATAAGCTTTAAGATTGGCTGTTGACAAACAGGTCTGCGTCGGAGTTACATATTTGGAGGCTAGTACAGTCCGATGTCTTAAGCTATGAGGTGGTTTATGACGGCGATACAGCCCGGGAGCTCATAGTTAAAAAGTACCGGGATGAGCAGAGGCTTAGGGAGATAGTTAACTCGGTTGCATATAAGTGCTGGGTCTTTCCAGCTTAGTATTGGAATTTAAATGTCAAACCTTCAAAATTAAGGAAAAAATAGGAGAGAGTTTGGCTGGAGGCAACCAGCAGAACAACACCAAGGAAACCCTTGGGAAAAGGCCGCCTGATTTATGTTGGGCTGTATCTGATAGATACAGCCTGATTGTAATTATTGGCCGGCCTTTCCAGAGGGGTTTTTCCCTGCTGTTCAGGCCGGCGTCTCCAGCCTTTCCCGGGGTTCTCTGACCGTCTCCCAGAGCTTCTTCAGTAACATCTGTTCGTCCTTAGCAGAGTGGCGGGTGTTAGCCAAGACAGCTGTTGCCAGCCTCGAAAGGGCGTGTCTCGAGTCCTTGCTGTAGAATTTATTAACCCCCCTCTTCGCCGGGAATAGTCCAAAAAATTTCCTGAGTCGTCTAAATGACCTGCTCCCCGCAAAGGGGAGCAGGACTTCAGCTAGGGCCTCCCGTGAGAAGAGGTGGTTTTCTCCCGTGATGCCGAGGTTGGCCACAGCTTTATCAAAGCCTGGGATTCTCTTACTGGCCTCCTCGGTAATCCTTGAAGCCATTAAAGCCGCCTGTTTTTCGAGAAAGTCTATGGATGCCTTCAGGATGTCTCTGTCTGAGCGGTCCAGAGCCTTCATCCTGCTAATCAGGCTCATATGGCTCTTTCGAAGGCTTCGAAAGACGGCTATCAGCCGCCTCATCACCAGATAATCCTCCCTAGCCTCAGCGAACCATCGTTCCTCCAACGCCATCATCGCCCGAATGTCGTTCCTAGAATTCTTCGAAAGTCCAAGCTCCTGACGCTTCCTCGCCAATAATGTGAGTCTTCTCAAGGAGAAGACTCTAACACCACGCGTCAGGAGCTCAATGAACTCCTCTGTAAGTTCTACGGGAATAACATCCACGTAGAGCTCATCGCCGGCAACTACGGGGATATCTGTTAATCTAGCGACTCTGTAGAAGTTCTGTCCGTCGAAGGTGTAGGTATGCTCCTCATTCTTCTTTCTACGGGTTTTGTTCGCCGACCTGTGTATGTCGGCGTAGAACCTTCTTACTTCTCTCCCGAGAGGTTTATAAGCCTCTTTTCGGGGTTTCGGTCATTTGTTATTCGCCTCTGTCCATAGTATTATTATGGTGGTTCTTGCTTGTTCCAGAATCCAGTTGAGGTCGGCGGCTAAGTTAACCACGACGGTTGGCGGTAATAGTTTCTTGTAAACATCGGCAAAAGAATTGACGGTTCTTTCAGCATCAGAGATAGTCATAAGTTTGATAATTAGTGGTTTTTCCGAGACGGCGGTGTTGACAGCATTTTCCACGACCTCAAGAACCTTCTGGAAATCAGTCCTCTCTAAGCCGTCAAAGAAGCCGGAGTATCTGTTGGTAATGTATTCAAGCGATGTTTTAGACGTTTTCAACCACCTCTGTTGGTTTTCCTCCCTTCTGCCCGGCTACGACGTATTCGAACGCCAAGTGCTCATGCT
>JAWBKB010000002.1:0-163750 GCA_038831915.1 Candidatus Caldarchaeum sp. | reverse complement strand
TGAGGACAGGTATTCCATCGGTGACGCCTTGACGCCCGCTGCACCTCCAACCCATAAACGCTTATATCTATCGCACGTTTTTTAAAATTTTCAGGATTTACGGCTTGTAGAGGCTGAGTTTCGGGTTTTTCTGGCCAAAACCCGTGAAAACCAGAAATTTCCCGTTTTCAAGCCGTGACGAGGCGAAACTGTATCTTCTAAAGCTTATATCATTTGGAGCGGTAGGGTTTACGCTGGTGGGTTGTTTGGCTCACCAGCCCCAGCTTGATTCCTTCCTTCCGAAGTATTACGCCTTCAACGTAGTCGCTAAGATTGTATGCGAGGAAAGGGGTAATATGAGGCTTAAACTACCTACAACTGTCTGGCGGTCTTTAAACATACCAGACAAAGGAGACTATACAGCCTACGTTAAAGGCGAGGTGTTTAAAGGCAGATACGACGTTACAGCAGGCTTTAGGCTTAGAATACCCAACATGTATAAAAACCTGTTCCACTACGAGGCCAACGACGGAAAAGAAATCAGAATAGACCTGTGGGTTGAGGATGGGATACCACGATTCACTTATAAAGAGTATGAAGAGCCTCTATGTATTCCTTCAGGCAGTCAGCCAAAGTATGATAGGGGACAATCGTTTTGTAGCGTATGCCGTCAAACATTCGAGAACAGAGATAGATGCCCACACTGCAACAGAGCATTAAGAAAAAAGCCGAGAAAGAAGAAATATAAATCAATAATTTGTGGTTAATAATCGCTTTTATAACTCAAATCAGTTTCAACAATGTAGCCATGTGTTCCGTGGTCTTTTATCCAAGACCATGCAATCTCTAACGCTTTCTCATATGATACTATTGACCTGCCACCATGAACAGCGTGGTAATCCGTAAACATGAATTCGTAATTGCCTTTGCTTTTTCTTATAAAGAGATGGTAATGAAAACCCAAGTCCTTGCACCAGAATTTCTTCTAAACAATCTCATGAGTTCACCGTCTCACATGCTTTTTAACACGCTTGCCAACTCATACTTCTTCCTGATACAGCCCTCATCAAACCGATACACTTCCCCGCCCACGACACTAACATTGTCCTTGTAGTAAATAGCCTTATATGGCCAATTTTCACAAACACCTTAACTTGTTAGAAAACCGCCGTCGACGACAACCACGGCGCCGTTCACGTATGAGGACAAATCCGAGGCGAGAAACAACATTACCCGTGCCACTTCGGGTTCACTCAGCCTGCCGAGCGGAATGCGTGAAATAAACTGCATCCCCGACCAAAGAAAGCCGACGCGAAGCCTTTTCAAAGCTTCTTTCTGCACTTTTTCCGTTCCAGGAGTATGAATTCCGCCCGGCATCACCGCGTTTATCCGGAAACCTTTATAACCAAATTCACGTGTGAGAGACCTCGTCATGCTCACTACACCAATTTTGCTGATACCGTAGTGGGTCAAATCTTTCATCCAGTGCAGCACAGCTTCCCACCTAGCTGACGTTCACCACGACACCCCCTTTTTCACCGCGCATCCTGAAAAAATGCTGACACATGTAAAACGCAGACTTCAGATTCACCGCCAACGTTTTTTCAAAAAATTCTTCGTCAACTTCGAGAAAATCTCTGAACTGATACATTCCGGCGTTGTTGACCAGAATGTCGGGTAGAGCATGTGATATTTCATCCCATAGCGAGTCGATTTCCGACTCTTCTTCGTCAAAACATCAACGCCAAAGCGGCTCCGGATTTTTTCAGAAGCTTCGTGGTTAGCTGTTTGGTTGACATCGACGAGTATCAGGTCGGCGCCAGCTTCCGCAAACCTTTCAGCGATGGAGAAACCTATTCCAGAAGCATCCCCAGTCACCAAGGCCCGTTTCTTACGGAGCGAAATCAACTCGGTCAGAGGCTTCCAAGGCACAACACATACCTCGTTTAGTCGCCGGTCGAAAGTATTCGCTGAAACATAGGCCTACTTTCTCACCGGAATGATTTTGACAAGGCTGCCTTGACCCAGTCCCGACGGGCCACCCTGTGAAATCGCTTCTTCGGAAAATCTCACGACGAGCGATTCGTTTTCAAACAACCCTGTCACGCGGCCTTTCCAAAGCACACCTTTGAAATCCTCGTAGAGTACCTCGCATCCGACGAGCTTTTCCAGTTCGTTTACGTCAAGAGGTGATGTCGTCGAAACGATGCAGTCATCACCATCAAACGCCACGACAATCGCAGAAATTTCTTCTTCGCTCAACAAGTATCGCCCTGAAAAGCAGCTAATAATTGTTAATGCTGAAAATTTATTAGCCGAATGAAACACGGTTAACCAAGATGGCTTTAGACGATGAATTGGAAAGAATAAAAATGCGTAAGCTTGCTGAAATGTTGGCTAAAGACCGGCAGCCCCCGCCTCCTGCAATCTCCGAACCCGTCGAAGTAACAGACCTTGATTTTGACGAATTCATCTCCAAACATCGATTCGTCGTCGTCGATTTCTGGGCTGAATGGTGTGCACCGTGCAGAGCGATTGCGCCCGTCGTCAAAGAACTTGCGAAACAGTACGCGGGTAAAGTTGTTTTTGGCAAGCTAAACGTTGATGAAAACCCACGGACTGCAAGCAGGTTTGGAATCATGGGTATCCCGACTCTGCTTTTCTTCAAAAGCGGTAAAGTCGTTGACATGGTTGTGGGGGCTGTTCCCAAACGCACTCTCGAAGCACGCATTGCTCAATATATTTAACTACCATAAATTAAAAACCGGGGCAAGATATTTATCGATGATGAATACCGTTGTCGAGGACGTCTACGTGCAGGAAATCCTCGAAGTGATGAAGCAGGACCTCGAACGAAACCTCTACCAAAAAATCAAAGGAAGGCCCGACAGCTTCCTAATTGAACGCGCGGTACGAGGCGGTAAAAGGATTCGCCCATTGCTTCTTCTGACCGTTTTCAAAGCTTTTGGTGGTGTAGATTATCAGAAAGCTCTAGATGTTGCGGTTGCTTTGGAGCTTGCTCACAGCGCCAGTTTGGTGCATGACGACATCGTGGACCGTGATAGATTCAGGAGAGGTGATACCAGCCTTTGGGCTCAAATTGGAGCGGGAAAAGCCATCCTCCAAGGACACCGCATCATCACGTTTGCCTTCCAAATCGTTCTGGACATAGGAGAGGAGATGACAAGGATATTTGTGCGGGCGTGGGACAGAGCTTCACAGGGAATTTTGGACGAAGTTGTAAACAAAGCAGCCCTCACTGAACGTCTTTACCTCGTCATGATACGTGAAAAAACCGCTTCTTTGTTTGAGGCAGCGGCTCATGCGGGAGCCGTGCTCGCAAACGCATCACCTGAACAAGTTGAACTCATCAGAAAATACGGTTCAGAGGTTGGCACGTTATACCAGCTTGCCGACGATTTGGCCGACCTGTACCGTCAGAAACAACGCGGCAGGCTCTACTTTCTCGTCCACGAAATGAGGGAGCGGCTGGTTCATTTGATTGTTTCGGCGAAGACCAAACGGTTACGCGGATTGCTCAGAGCCGTTACACCGTCGCTGCCCGACGAAGAATTTCTTAAAGAACAGATAGTTGAACGATTCAAATCATCGGTCGGGATTGCTAAAGACTCTCTTATACCAGAATCTCCGTATAAACAGGTTTTGACCGTTTTGCCCAAGCTTTTCCTCGAGAAAATGATGGCTGAAGCAAAAAGCATAGTTTAAACGAAACCATAGGAAACTTTTCGCAGAAATGGACTTTGCAGGAATTTTCCTACTCAGTTTTCTAGCCATCGCCGCCTCATACGTGAGGATGGCGGTAGCGCTGGTTTTTTCCGTTCTTTTTTCCCTCGCCGTCGGAATCGCCGCGGCTACAAACCGAACCGTTGAAAAAATTGTCATTCCTCTGCTCGACATTTTCCAGTCAATCCCGATTCTTGGTTTCTTTCCCGTCGCGATACAGCTGTTCTACGCAGCCATTCCGGTTTTAGGAGCTGAACTCGCCGCAATCTTTTTGATTTTCACCAGCCAAGTCTGGAACATCACGTTCGCTGTTTACGAATCCACGAGGTTTATACAGGGGGAGCTTTTGGACACTGCGAAAGCTCTGAGAATCGGGCTCGTAGACCGACTTAGATATCTCTACATACCCGCGTGTTTGCCCAGAGTTGTCAGGAATTTCCAACCTTCGTGGGCAAACGGGATGTTTTTTCTCGTAGGCAGCGAAATACTGACTTTTGGAGAAACCGAGCTGCAGCTATTCGGCCTGGGAACTTTGGTTTCGGATTTCGCAGTCGCAGGCAACGTCACGGGAATAATAACAGCGTTGGTTCTACTCATAATTACGACAACGCTGATAAACCTGTACGTCTTCATCCCGTTGAACAACTTTTTCGAAGCACCTGTCCGACGACCAAGCAAACTATCTCAAAGGCTTGGTTTTCTCCGAAGGCTGGCCCAGCCTCATTTTCCTCATTTACCCCACATGCCTTTCTTTGAATATCATAAAGCTGTTTCAGGGCTTGCCAGCAAGCTCACAGTTTATGGTTCGCTGCTGAGAAACTTGGTTTTCTTCGCTTTAGGCGGCATCGTCGTAGTTTTCCTCGTCACAGGAGGAGATGAATTCTTTGAAAACATCATTACAGCCTACAACACCATCGGAATAGAAACTCTTGCTTATTCATCGCTGTACTCGTTTCTCCGCGTCATGGCGGCCGTCTGTTTTTCAGTCGCGTGGAGCGTTCCCGCAGCCCTCGCGGTGGCGAGAAAACCCGAGCTATCGGCAACCGTTTCTACGGTCTTCCAAGTAATAGCATCGATACCAGTCACAGTTGTGTATCCGTTAGTCGCCGAATGGCTGGCTGACCAGCCCGAGCTGCGGGCGTTCATAATGATTATTGCTGCAACACAGTGGTATGTGTTTTTCCAGGTTTTGGCTGGTTTGAGGAACATCCCGCCGGTGGAGTTGGAGCTAGTTGACCTTCTTCAGCTCAAAACATGGGACAAGGTGAAGACTGTTTACTTGCCACGTGCGACTCCCGCCCTAATCACTGGATGTATCACAGCGGCTGGCGGAGCTTGGAACGGGTCGGTCGTCGCGGAACGGCTTGTGCTCGGAGACATCGTCGCCGAAACAGAGCTTCCTGGACTTGGAAAACTACTGTCCGAACTCACTTATGCAGGTGACCTCGTCGGAAGCATCGCTGTTCTAGTAACGATGTCAAGCATCATCGTGCTGATGAACAGGTTGTTTTGGAAGCGTTTGTACGACGCGATCGCTTCTAAACTTAAAATCGAGTGAAAAAATCTGCGGTTGAGAAAAGTTGAACGGCCCGCCGATTCTTCAGGTGGTGAACGTTTCACATAGTTATTACACGAAGAAGGGCGTGATGCTTGAGGTGCTGAGAAATCTGACGTTTGACCTGCATTACGGCGAGTTTCTCGGAGTAGTTGGTCAAAGTGGGTCGGGGAAAACCACGCTTCTCAAAATTATGGCGGGCTTGGTCAAGCCATCGGCGGGCCAAGTTCTTTACAAAGGAAAGCCTGTCAACAGCCCTACTCCCGCAATTTCTCTTGTGTTTCAGGAACCTGTTTTGTTTCCATGGCTCACCGTGTTGGAAAACGTTATGCTGGCTTTGAAAAGAGCTGAGAACATTTCGCGTGAAGAGATGATGATCAAGGCTCAGTCTTTTTTGGACATGGTTGGGTTGTCGGGGTTTGAAAACAGCTATCCCAGGGAGCTGAGCGGCGGCATGAAACAGCGTGTCGTGCTTGCCAGAGCTTTGGTCACGAATCCAGATGTTTTGTTGATGGACGAGCCTTTCAGCAACCTCGACCCGCTCACCGCTGTATCGCTGAGGAGAGAAATCGACATGCTCCGCCAACATGAAACACTTCCACCGTCATCCGTTTTGCTTGTTTCGCACAACGTCGAGGAAATCGTGGAGCTCAGCGACCGGGTGCTTGTTTTGACGAGCAGGCCCGCTCAAATCGCCGGGGAAATCAAAATCAACATGGAAAAGCCGAGGGACCGGAGGAGTCCGAAATTTTACGAATACGTGGACGCTGTGTTCACGCTCATGAGTTAACGGTTTTTCGGGCCTTAAGCTTAAAAAGCCCTTTGTTGCCGTCATATGACAGGAGTTCGGTGTAGATCATCCAGTCCATAAGTAGTTCTCGGAGTTTTTCACCGTTCTCCGCGTATTCCACGAGTTCTGACGAGGTTGAAAGTTTGTTCACGAGGTCGTCGATGCTGAAGCCACGTGGGTTTTCTTTCGCGAGAAGCAACGCCGTCGAGAAAGGCTCGATGTTAGGAAGCTGTTCTCGTAGGATGCGTTTCTTGCCCTTAGCTAGGCTTTTGCTCACCTTTATGCCGAGAGCCGTCGCAACTCCTTCACCGTCATGTATCTCTAATACACCGAGCAATTCCGCTGCTTGAGATGCGGGAAGTATTTGGTCAACCTCCATGTGAAGCTCTCTCGCGATAAACGCAAGGTCAGCTTTGCCTCCATAAGCCACCACGAGCTCGAGAAGACCGAGAACGGTTCCGAGCCGTGCATCCAAAGGAAATTTTTTCGGCTGTTGCCCCATACAAGCAAAGAGATGTGTTCCGCTTAAATAAAGGCTTACCCTAAAGAGTTAATAAAGACTTTCCACGGTTGCCGCCGCCGCTTCAACCCCGCCGCATCTTTCGAGAACGCTTCGCAAATGCGAAAGATTTCCCACCATTTCCTCATCATCTAACACTTGTGAAACATCTTTTCGGAATTTTTCCGCTGAAATTTCGTGTTGGTGCAGAATTTTGGCGACGCCCAGTTTCTCGGCTTTGGCCGCGTTTGAAAGCTGTTCACCATGCAACGGAGTCGGGATGATCAGCATTTTCCTACCATACAATAGGCATTTGCTGAGAAGCGTCAACCCACCGCGAAAAACCACCGCGTCAGCCGCTTTGATATAGGCGTCGAGGTCCGGAACCCAGCTCATGTAAATTAGAGGCCCGACTTTTCTGACCACGTTTGAAGAAACGTCAGCGGCTGACAGAACATAGACATATTCGTCGTCGAAGGCTTCAGCAATCATTAAAATCTTCTCGACAAGTGTCTTTTTTTCCGAATGTCCTCCGCTGACAGATATCAAGACCAACGGCTTACCTGATGCACCAAGTTCTTCGCGGATTTCGCGAATCTTTGATTCTTCGCGGTTGACGGGCCGTATCAAGGGCCCTGTGTAAACTGCTTTTTCGGCGGCTTTTTTGGAAAATTGGAGAGTGGATTCGGATATGGTAAAGGGAGGCGGAAGGTCGGGCACGATGATGACGTCTGACAAATCCCATATTTTCTGGGGCGCTTGAATGGTTCGTTCGACGAGCGATGCAAACCTTCGATATTTGTTTGTGACCAGCCTTAGGTTGTATTGGTTGATGATTGTGGCGACGGGTTTTCGCAACAGCTTTCCGGCGAGAGTAGCTGATGCACGCGTGTCCGAAACAACCACGTCGGCGTCGACGTCGTTTATCAACTTAGACTCCGCGAGAGTTTGAGCCGAAAAAAGCACTGGTAACCAGACGTTGTTGAGAATGGTTTTCTTGACGGAAATTGTCCCGTCTTCTCCGACTCCATACCCGACCTTTAACACTTTGGCAGTTGGCAATCCATGCTTAACCAGATATGAGTAAGCTTGGTCGTATGTGGAGAAAAAAATCCGGTGACCTCGAAGGGACAATTCTTTTGCTACTTCAACCGACCTCGTCACGTGGCCGAGCCCAATCCCGCAAACCGCGAAATGAATCAACATTTCTTCTGCAAAATGTCGACTCTTACGACGCGGCCACGTGAATTTGTTTCCGCAAAAACTTCCGCTGTGAACCTGTAGAGCTTGTATCGGCCATACAGCCAGTAAGTCGAGTCGAGGCCAGCCTTGATACAAAGGTTCGAAAGAAATTCCTCCGCGTCCCAACCATATTCAACGGGAACCTGAGGAAGAAGAAGACCAGAGCCATAAGGTGATTCGATGATCAACCCATCCCGGCCCACCACCACCTCTTTATGTAGTTCTTTCCTATTTGATACAGGTATCTCCTCAGGTTGGGAAAGAACGCTCACTTCGAAAATCACTTTGTCCAGCTCGTTTTTTTCAACGGGTGGAAATCGAGGGTCTTCCGATGCCGCTGCGACAGCGGCCCGAACAGTTGCTTCACCGAGAGGAAGAATCGGCATCGGATACCCGATACATCCTCTTAATTCTTTCAGAGGGAAAGTATAGATTGAAACAAATACTCCGCTTTTTTGAAGAAGCCAATCCTCCGTTGGAATTTCAGGCAGCGAGCCGGTTGACAAATAGGTTTCGACCGCTGACCGCGCAAAACGAACAAGCTTGACGCCTTTTTCATCGTCCAAAGGATTTCTCCTCCAAAATGTCCAAGACTTTCTTTATGTTTTTCCAGTGCCGGCCCACCCAGTATTCCTTCAAGCATCCGGGACATTTCCAGCGCGTTGGTACATCTTCCGCCTTGACGAGGATTTCGTTACATGCGGGACATCTGCTATTTTCAGGTCTGAATTGGAGGTTGATTCCGGTCTGCTCCGCTATTTTGAGCAGGCACTCGACGACTTCAACGTTTTCAAGCAGTACCGCTTTTATGCCGTTTTTGGCTGACTTCGCGGCCAATTTCCTATCGCGTGTGACGAGAACCCTGTTCTCCTTCAGCGATAAACTCAGTAACTCGTCATCATCAACGTCGCCGGCATAAATTGTGTCATAACCAAGAAGACGAAGCCATGTCAACAAATGGCCAAGCATCGTATCGAGGACAAATTTCATTCCAGAACGCTGGCGCCGCTTCGACGCTCAAGCTCAATCCGACAGTCTTCACACATCAGCTGGTCTTCCACTCGGACCAAGTAGTCGGACCATTCGCCGCAGACTTCACAGTAGCCTTCGGCGACTGATGCAGCGGATGCAGGGGCGGGGCCGCCGATTTTCATCCGTTCCCTCACGATTGACAGTATTTCAGGAGTCACCTGTAAGATGTCTTTGATGGTGACTATTCCCGCAAGCCTTTCCTTGTAGACGACCACGAGGCGGCTGAGCTTCAGCCGGTTCATCTTGCTGAGGGCGTCGTCAATTGTTGTTTCCGGAGAAACTGTTTGAAGCGGCGTGGTCATGATGTCCCGGGCCCTGACAGTGTTGGGGTCGCTTCCGTTAGCCACCACCTTAGTAACTATATCGGTTTTAGTTATTATGCCGACTGGTTTTCCGTTCGAAGTTATGACGACGCTTCCGATGTTGTATTTTCGCATAAGTTCGGCGACCTCGGCGATAGAAGCGTTTTCCGCCGACTCCACTACAGGGCTCGACATAACGTGCCTGACCTTCAACTCGTCAACGAGCGTCGACGGCTTAACCATGCTCCCACAATTAACCGTGCTATCGACCATTAATAAGGTTGTCTAAAACCAAACATTTGCCATATGGAATTTTCGAAACAAGCCTGTCAACCAAACCGTCGTCAGGCTCGATTCCGAGGGATTGGATTATACGCCTGGCTACTCCAGCAGCCTTATATGGTCCTGGCTTTATTTCGACAAATCTGAGTCGCCGTCTTTCGGCGGTCAAATAAGGCAAAACCTCTACATCCCCGTTCAGAAGCGCGACTGCAAGCCTCAACTCAGAAACTAAGTAACGCTTTTTTCCGTAAACCATGAACGAGCCCTTTGGGAGGAACTGGCCAGAAGGCGGTGTGAAAGAAATCTGGTCAGCGGCGACCGCGTAAACAGATATGTTGCTGAACTGTTCTCTCCAGGCCCGGCTGTAACACGCGGTGAATTGGGCTGCTTCTTCAACGTCCTGCTCCGACGCTGACGAGCCGTTTTTCACAACGGTCGCGGGAGAGCCTGCGATTTCCGTGTGAAGAACCAAATCATTTTTCTCGAGATGTCGTTTCAACAGCATGATGTTGCTGTGGGCTTCTTTTCCCGACAAAACTTTGAACCCACCAGATGTCACAAACTCTCTAAAAGGCCCCTGAGGCTTCGACACCGGCTTCAAAACAGCCATTTCAGCCGCCTTACCCATGTCAACATCCGCCTGCAAGGATTCGATCTTCTTTTCCAGCTCATCGACTTCGGTTCGGAGCTTTTCGACTGTTTTCCGCAAAGTCTTCAGTTCATCGAAGAGTTTTCCCAGCTCTCGGTAGGGTGAACTATCTTTCTTAAACACTACTCTTTGGTCACCCAAACTGAGGACCGCTTGGTTTTGAAGAAGATGTACTTCGAGACCAATTTGTTTTCGTATTTCCTCGGCTGCAGTTCCTGGCATGGACCAGAGCATGTCGACAAGCGGAAGCGATTTCGAAACCTTCTCCACGAAAAGTTCACTAACCTGTAAATTTTTTTCAATCTCCTTCAACACATGCAAGCGGTTTTCTTTTTCACGGACCAGTTTTTCAACGGCTTTTGTTTTCTCCTGCACGGCAGCCATTTTCTTGACAGATTCAGAGTAGTCGAGGTAAGCAAGTAAGGCAGCTTCGCCGAAAGTTTCAACGACAATGCTTTCAGCATCTTCAAGCGATTTGAATTCTGTGACGGTTGGAATCGATTCTCCATCGCGACGGTAAACGCGTGGCCTTGGGTCGCGGAGCTGCGTCAAAAGGTTTTTTAGACTGTCGGCGATGGCTGAAAATTCCTCGTCTCTTAGTTCACCGATTTTACGTTTCTTGTCTATCCCAGCTCTTGCTACAACTTCTTCAGCAAATTTACCACCTAATCCGAGCTCTTTGCTCAAAGCTACTACGGTTGACAGTTTAGTGTTTAGTCCACGCAAAAAATCGGCTGTAACGTTTTCAAACATCGGCGCGGGTTTTGCAGGCGGGGCAACGTACCGCAGACCTTTTCGAACTACTCTATCTTTTGACTCGAATTTTTCGAGAAGCCAGACTATGACATCATCTTTGACTAACACGATGTTACCAGGTGGCAGGCATTCAACAATTAGCTCATAACCCTCAAAGATGATTCGCACGATTCTTTCGTTCGCGACCTGCTCGATTCGCGTTATTTTCTGCCCTGAAAGGAGTTTGCGTAGCTCGAGGACCTGTTTCGCTGGCTCGGGTTGTTTAGCTACGGTTTTTGTCGTGTAGAAAACGGCGTATCCAGCGATCGTCCAAAGTTCTCCCGCTCCGAAACCCGGCTTGAAGACCTTGAGAGCCAAGGCATGGGGCGTGATGTCGTAAACGTTTCTGACGAAGGAGTCGACAGCTTTCGCTTTGCATTCTTCGACAAGCACCGCGATTTCAAGCGAATTTAGCTGAGGCATTTTCAGCAGCTTTCCATCCAGAAGATGTTTAACCAACATTTAATTCATGGCTTTCGCTCGATGGCTTGAAAGCCTTGCAGGTGGATATTGTTTACTGGTCAAAGTTTATCGCTGGAATTGGTTATGGGCTCCTCGCCGCTTGGATAATTGCGACCACCCAACAACCATTATTCACATATCTTGTGATATTGATGGCCTCGGCTTTCTACGTCCTGCTCGCTGAAACATTTTGGCGAACCATCGACAAGCAGAAGAGACGTAGACAATCCTATTTGAATGGTTTGGGCGGGTTCATCGGGGTTTTTCTCGTTTCGTGGATTCTGTTCTTCAATCTGTTGACGGGGATGTAATCTTTGCGGGAGGCTGTATTTTTCCAACGATGTCTAACACGTCGGCCCAAGCTACGAAAAAGCGGTCGACTGCGCCGAATTTTTCACTCAGCTCGGTGAATTTCTCTCCCAGCTGGCGGCGTTTCTTCCAGATTTCCTTGTTTTGAAAAAGCATGTAGATGAATGAATCGGAATCGTCGCCGACATAGCTTATCATAATTCCTCTCAAGGCGAGGATGTAGCGGCTGTCCTCCGGGTGTTTCTGCTGAAGCTGTTCGAGAACTCTTTCCGCTTCTGTCAGCTTGTTTTTGAAAAGGGTTTCGAGAAATTCCTGCGTTTCACGAGCCGTTATTTTGCTCATCTTTCATCAGCTTCCAGGTCTTCAACACCGTTTTCCGTGATTTTGAAAACCGCTTCTCCTTCAGGCAGGTAAGGGCTTGAAATCAGACGTGCTATTCTCAAATTTTTTCCCATCACTTTGCGGATTAGTATGCGGTTGTGACTGGTGTGGCCTACGATGTGGCCGCCGATTGGATACACTGCGGAGGTGGAAAAGATGTCGTCGGGCTTCGCCATCACCTGATTGGTCACCACCACGGCCGTGTTAAAGGCCCGTGCGAGACGGATAAGCTTGTGCATATGCTTGTTGAGTTTTTGCTGTCTTTCTGGAAGAAACTGGCGGCCGAGATATTCGCTTCTAAAGTGAGCTGTCAAGGAATCGACGATAATCAACTTTATGTTTTTCTCCTTTATGATCTGGTCGGCTTTTTCGACGAGAAGCATTTGGTGGTCGCTTGTGTATGCCTCGGCGTAGATGATTTTTTCCAGCGATTCATCTGGGTCGATGTCGAGGTTTTTCGACATCGCGATTATGCGTTCGGGCCTGAAAGTGTTTTCGGTGTCGATGTAGAGGACTGAAGCATCAAGTCCTCCTCTTCTAACGGGAAGCTGAACGTTGACCGCGAGCTGATGACACATCTGCGATTTTCCGGAGCCAAATTCACCGAAAAACTCCGTGATGGCCTGAGTCTCAACGCCACCGCCTATCAAGGCGTCGAGCCGCGTGCTACCAGTTGTGATTCGGCCGATGGATGTCTTTATTTCGGCCAATTCTTTCGCCGTAACCCAGGAGACTTCAATTCCTTCTCTTGCCGCATTTATGATTTGCATTGCATGTTCTTCGCTCAGCCCGGCCGCGACAAGCTCGGCAACTGTGGCGGTGGCGATAGATTCCACGGTTGAATATCCGTTTTCTCGGAGCTTCTCAGCTACGGTTTTTGAGACGCCGGGGAGCTCTTCCAAACTGCTGTATTTCGAAGAGTTCAATGTTACGCCGAGAAATCATGGCCGCGGCGTTTATAAAAACTAATAGCCGCGATGATTTATTCAAGTTTGTGAAAGCTGTTTTAGTAGTTCTCGATGGCTTAGGCGATAGAAGATGTCGTGAACTGAACTGGTTCACCCCGCTTCAGGCCGCGCGGAGCCGTTTCTTCGACCGTTTAGCGGCCATGGGTGAAACCGGTTTGATTGATGTCGTTTCTCCGGGACTTCCCAACGGAAGCGACACGGGCCATCTGGCCCTACTCGGCTACGACCCTTTCAAATACTACACCGGTAGAGGGCCTTTCGAAGCACTGGGAGCTGGCCTGAATCTCACCGAGCGTGACATAGCTTTCCGATGTAACTTCGCCACCGTATCCGATGACGGCGAGATCATGGACAGGAGGGCCGGAAGAATTTCAACAGATGAAAGCAGAATCATCGCTGAGGAGATTTCAAACATGACGATTGACGGTGTGGAAATCATCTTCAAACACACTGTTGAACATCGCGGAGTGTTGATAATGCGTGGAGAAGGCCTTTCGCATAAAGTTTCCAACGTCGACCCACACGGCAAAACAAGGAAAATACTTCCGCCTAGACCGCTTGACAACAGTCGTGAAGCCGCTTTCACTGCTCAGGTTCTGCGAAAATTCTTGGACAAGACACGTGAAATTCTCAAAAATCATCCGGTCAACTTGAAACGCAGGGAGAATGGATTGCTTCCAGCAGATTATATTTTGACCCGTGGGGCTGGCAGAACTCCGAACCTTCCGAATTTCAGGGAAAAGTACGGGATGAATGGGGCGATTGTTGCAGGAGGTGCTCTTTACAAAGGTGTTTGTAGGGCCGCTGGGTTTGACGTAATTCCGGTTGAAGGAGCAACTGGAACGGTCAACACAAACCTCGCCAACAAAATGGCGACGGTCGTCGAAACACTCAAAACACATGACTTTGTACTGCTCCACATCAAAGCACCCGACACGTTAAGCCATGATAAAAAACCACGCGAAAAAGCCAACATGATACGGAAAATCGGCGATGAATTTGAGAAGATTTTTGACCAACTGCCCGACGAAGTGCACATAGCTGTGACCGGTGACCACACCACCGCTTCGGAAATCGGTGACCACTGCGGAGACCCAGTTCCAGTCCTCATTTACGGAAACCAGGTGAGAGGCGACGACGTACGGCATTTTGACGAAATCAGCTGCATGAAAGGCGGTCTAGGTAGAATTCGCGGAGTGGATTTGATGCCCATCATCGCGAACTATCTGGGCAAATTGGAGCTGTTCGGTGAATGACTGGTGCACGAATCCCTATCATCGTCCAGATAGATGAGCTCAACCCCGTTGAAGGAGAGCTGTATGTATTCGCCGCCCCACTCACCGTAAACGAGGTAATTAAACGTCTTCCGGTCGAGGGATTCATAGCCCGGTGGCCGAACGCCGTTTACATAATCACGGAAATTTCCCGAGGCGTGGAAAAAACCACGTCGAAACTCTTACCAGGAGACATCTTCTACTGGTCACCTGAAAAAGCGATAGGAATCGCCTTGTCTGAACACATGGCACGTAGTCAAACGATTAGAATCGGCTCTGTCGGCGAGGGATTCAGAGAAGTTTCACGAGCTAAGATTGGGGCGCGGATGCGGATTGTTTCGAAGACTTTTTAGCTTTCTTCGGCTTCGCCTCAGCTTCGACGACTTCCTTCGCCACAGGAGCCGCTGTAGTAATCAAAGGTGAATATATTCGAATTCTATTGCTTCCTGTCACCTCTTTAACGATTCCTTTGGACGCCAGCTCTTTTAACAAGGCTTTCGCCACAGAAACCCGGATTTTGAAACGTTCAGCGAGACTCGACGGAGTCAAAACTTTGACCGTCTTCACATAGTCTTTCACTTCGTCGAGGCTGGACTGACCGAAAATCCCTAAGACACCTCTTTCGACAACCTCTTCCTTTTTCTCAGGAGCCTTTTTCTTTTCGGGTTTTTTCTTGGCTTCGGCGCTCACAGGCTTTTGAGGAAAGGTTCGATTATTAAGCCTTAAACCCTAGAGGCGTCCACTGACGTTTGGATGAAGAAACCGACGATCAAATACCTCGGCACGGTAGCCCTAGTGCGGCTGCCGCTCAACACATCGGTCGACGTCAAATCTTTAGCGGAAAAAATCATGGCGTCAAACAAATCAGTCAAAACCGTTCTCACCATCGAGAGGATACATAGCCAGCACCGTATCCCCGTGGTCAAACACGTCGCGGGCAGCACGAATACAGAAACTATTGTCCGGGAGGATGGCTTGATTTTCGAACTGGACGCGGCCCGGCTGATGTTTTCGCTTGGAAACAGCTTTGAAAGACGAAGGATTCGAGCAATTGTTCAGCCCGGCGAAGTTGTGGTGGACATGTTCGCCGGAGTCGGTCAATTTTCAATTCCAGCCGCCAAAGCGCCCTCCAAATATGTCTACGCATTCGAAATTAATTCGTACGCCTACCGTTATCTGTGTGAAAACATCCGCCTAAACGGAGTTTCTGACAAAGTGACGGCGTTCAACGAAGACTGCCGCAATGCACTTGAAAAAGGCCTGCGGGGTGTCGCTGACCGAATTTTGATGGGATACTTGAAAGGAACCGCTGACTACTTATCCACCGCCATTCATCTCGCCAATCCCGACGGCGGCATCATTCATTTTCACGAAATCGCAGACACCAGAGACGGCGGTGACAAGTTGTATGACCTCTGTCGGAAAATCGCTGAAGAAAACGGGTTTAGCACAGAGCTTCTCGAAAAACGAATTGTGAAAACTTATTCGCCTCGGATGGCCCACTGGGTTCTTGACCTAAGAGTCAGAAGAAGGTCGCTCCTTGAGCCATCGAGCGACTTGGCTCAGTAAGTGGCTTCGTGAAACGTTGATGACAAGGGCTTCGGGGCCTTTTTCCGCGCTGATCATCGTTGAATACGTAGGCATTAGTGCATATGAAACGCTCATCCAGTAGGTTCTGCCGTTCAGAAGCTCTTCGATGACTTTGGTGTTGTTAGCAGGCACCGGGATGGGCAGGAAAATCACTCCTTCAGCCCAGTAGAGCACCGCAGGCTGTCCCGGCGGAAGAATCATGTTTTTCACCAGCTCCTCGGCATTCGGGAAACGGATGTATTCCATGATGATCAATTGTTTGACAGGGCTGTGAATTATTTCAACCATGGCGTAAATTGCTTGGAAACGCTTTTAAAGGTTTGTTCCTTCCTCTTGTCATGGACGGTTTAGAATTCGTCCTTAGCAGACCATGGACCCGACTCTATGACAAATCCGTAAATCCAAACGTCGAAGCACCTTTAATCACCCTTCCACAAATGTTCGACGAAATTTGCGAATCTTCGGGTGAAAAAGTTGCGGCGTTTTTCCTGGGCACATCATACACCTTCGCGGAGTTGAAAAAATTTTCCGACAGCTTCGGAACAGCTTTGAAAAACCTCGGATTGAAGAAGGGAGACAGGTTCGCGATACTTCTTCCCAACAGCGTGCAGTTCATCGTATCTTACTATGGAGCGTTTAAGGCGGGCTTAACGGTGGTGCCCATCAACCCGCTAAGCACAGGTGAAGAAATAGCCGAGCTATGTAAACGTTCATCAGCTAAGGCAATAATCTGTCTGGACCTATTCATAGACCAAGTTATGGAAGCACTTCCGAAAACCGAGCTTCAACATGTAATTGTTTCAAACATCGCGGACCATCTCCCCGGACTAAAGAAGAGGCTTGGCAAACTGTTAGGAAAAATACCCTCAAAACCGGTTCCGCAACATCCTGCCATCAAACAATATCTCAAGCTGTTAGAGACATCTCCGGAAAAACTCGAACCTTCACTCGACCCTGTGAAAGACATCGCCTCGATACAATTCACGGGTGGAACCACTGGTTTTCCAAGAGGAGTATTGCTGACCCATCACAACATCGTTTCTAACATCTACCAAATGTATGAATTCATCAAGCCTTATATCGAAACCGGAAAAGAACGGTTCGTCGCCCTTCTACCATTCTACCATATATACGGTCAAACAGTTATCCTAGGCGCGGGGCTGCTCAAAGGAAACTCCCTAATCATTTTCCCAAGGCTCGAAATAGAGAAATTCATGAAAGATGTGGCAAAATTTTCAGCAACCATTTTCCCCGGCGTACCTACGTTGTTCAACGTTATGTCAAAGCACAAACTCGCTGATGAAATCAAGTACGTCTCTCTTAAACTCGTGATTTCAGGCGCTGACATGCTTCCGCCAGAAGTAGCGGATAACTTCGAGAAAAAATTCGGAAAAAAAATCTGCGAAGGATACGGATTGTCCGAAGCGTCTCCAGTTACACACGTGAATCCACCAGATCGAATCAAGAAAGGTTCTTTCGGAATTCCCCTGCCCTCCACATACGCGGGAATCTACGACCCTGAAAAGAAAATGTTCCTCGGACCCGGTGAAGTAGGCGAGGTTGTCGTTTCAGGGCCTCAGGTCATGCAGGGCTATCTCGGCATGGATAACAGCGACGTCTTCATCCATGAAGCGGGGAGGAAATGGCTGAGAACAGGAGACCTCGCAACCATGGACCAAGAAGGCTACTTCCACTTCACTGAAAGGGCTAAAGACATTATAAAGCATAAAGGTTTCACAGTATTCCCCGCGGAAATCGAGAAAGTAATTTACGAAAGCGACGCGGTCAAGGAAGTCTCTGTCGTAGGTGTCCCAGACCCGGTAGTTGGTGAAAAGATAGTCGCCGCCGTAGTTCTCAAACCTGACAGGTCTTCAGAGGAGGTCGAAAAGATTCGTGAGCTTTGCGATAAGAAACTTTCCGAATACAAGAGGCCTTCAGAGATAGTGCTCGTTGACGAAATACCGAAAAGTCTTGTCGGTAAAATGCTTCGACGTAAAGTCCGCGAAATCGTGCAGCAGAAACTGTCAAAGCAGTAAACACACCTATTTATTATGAACATTCCCTCCACCATGGTATGAATTCTGCCGCTGCCGATATCGCCAAAGGCCTCGAAAACATTCCAATCAAATACACCGTTCTGTCAAGCATCGATGGGGAAAAGGGCAAGCTGTACTACGTCGGCTACCCTATTGAAGAACTCGTTGAACATTCGAGCTATGAGGAGGTTTGCTTTCTACTTCTGAACGCTAGGCTTCCTACAAAGTCTGAATTGGAGGAAACCGTGAAGATTCTCATAAAAGAACGTGACCTTCCGTCAGAAGTTTGGAAGATCGTGAAATCCTTCCCGCGAAACACACTGCTTATCAGCGTTTTACGCGCTGGAGTAGACCTGCTTGCTCTCTTTGATGAAGAAGCAGAGCAGAACACACCAGATGCTCGGATGTCCGTTGCGATCAGGTTGATTTCAAGAATAGCGACTTTCTTGGCCGCGGCTTACCGTGTTCGAAAAGGTTTGGAACCTATCCCGCCTTCGGAAGACCTGCCTCACGCTGCCAACTTTCTCTACATGGCGACAGGAAGGCGGCCGACACCGCTTGAATCAAAAATCATCGACGTAGCTTTTATGCTTCATGCCGAGCATGAGCTTCCAGCTTCCACGACCGCTGCCCTCGTAGTCGCATCAACCCTGTCCGACCTTTATTCAGCGGTGTCGGCGGGGATAGGTGCTTTGAAAGGGCCGCTTCATGGAGGAGCCAATGAAAAAGCTCTCGAAATGCTGTTGGAAATAGGTTCACCCGAAAAAGCCGAAGAATACATCACGAAAGCGCTTGCCGCTAAACAGAGAATCATGGGTTTCGGTCATCGTGTTTACAAGAATTTCGACCCTCGGGCCTTGATTTTAAAGAAATATTTGGAAGAGCTTTCAAAGATCAGGTCTGACATGTCGTTACTGCAAATCGCCGACAGTGTTGAGCAGGTGATGGCTGAGAAAATGCGGAGCAAATCAATCTTTCCAAACATCGACCTTTATTCAGGGCCTGTCTTCCATCTACTGGGGTTGGAGAAAGAGTTGTTTACTCCAATTTTCGCCGTGGCGAGGTCCGTTGGATGGATGGCTCATGTCATCGAGTATTGGAAGGACAACAGACTGATTCGACCGAGGGCAATCTATTCTGGTCCACAACCCCGAAAATACGTTCCAATCGAAGAAAGGTAAACAACCCATGCTACGTAACAGAGCTCCATCATGGGCGAGTGTTTCGCACGCGTTATCTAAGCTATGGTGTTTGCAACTAATGCAGCTGCGAAAACCACGAAAAGCCATGGGCTTGAAATTTTGAAAGCTTTCCACGCCGCTTGCGGTGAATAGTTGATGCATGGTTTGATGCTTTCGTAAATTAAGCAAGTCGAAACTGGAGCCACTAAAAGTAGGTAGAGTATGGGCTGGCTTATTGTAAAAGCAATCGCCAGTGCTGCGGCGACCGTGACCAAATTAGAGATGAGCGATGCTTTCGACGTGAACACGACTCCGTACTTTACGGGAAGCATGGGTACGCCTGCGGCTTCATAGTCCTTGACCGCACGTGACGCAAGGGCCCAGAAATGTCCCGGCGTCCATAGGAAAACAAGCAGGGCCAGCAGCCATGGAAGAAGGCTCAATTCTTGGCCTGTCGCAGCCCATCCCGCCAGCGGAGCGCAGCTGCCGGCCGCCCCACCTATAACGATGTTCCAAACCGAACGCCTTTTCAGCCAAAGCGTGTACACCAGCACATAAATCAACGCACCCAACAGAATGAACACAGACGCAACCAAATTAAGAAAGACAACAGAATAAGAGACGGAAAATATCACCATCCCCAACCCGATGATAAAAGCCGTTTTCGCTTTGATGCGTCCAGCGGGCAAGGGTCTCTTTGCGGTTCGCCGCATTTTTCCGTCGATGTCCGCGTCAAGCACATGATTCAACGCGCTTGCCCCGCCGACTGAAAAATATCCGGCTATTATGAGGTGATGCATGGTCGCGAGATTTCCGCCGGCAAGCAGAAACGAAGCGACAGCTGTAAAAATGTTCAAAGCTGTGATTTTTGGCTTGGTCAGCGATACTATTTCACGAACTTTCATCGGACATCGTTTGATATGTTTCCACGATTTATAAATTCTGTGAAACGAACAAACTGATGTAGGAGAGAGCTATGACGACGGCGACGGCTCTTTCCCAGCTCAAGCCTTTCGCGCTTACCAAAACCGAAGATAAAGCAGACAGCTGCCAAATATGGACGAAGACGTATACCCAGAAAGTAGCCCCCGAAAACAAGCCATCGTTCATGAGACCAAACCCCGACAATAAAACAAAATATGTCATCAAAAGGTTGGACGGCGTCAACGCTATTGGTACTGTTGCGGCGATTATAGGTTCGCCTCCTTTCTTGAAGCTTGCCGCCAGCCCCGCAACCGTCATGAATAAAATGAGAAGGACCAAGTTTCCGGCGGATAGAACCGCCGCTACTTCCGGCGAAGAAATTTGCCTGAAATGTAGCAGGACCTGACTGTTAGAAAGACGCCATGAAAGTAACGTGTAAAGCATGGCTGAAAGAAGTGATACGGGGATCAAAGTGCTGTTTGAAAGCTGGATTTTTCGCAGCAATGGGTTAAGTGTGAAAGCGTAGAATAAACTTTTGTATCCAACAGGTTCTGCCACGCTCGATTCCGCCAGAAAGTCTGAAATTTTCATCGAATCAACGAGCCGAAGCCCCTTTTCGCTAAGCGTGTAGCGGCGTTTGTCTGTTTTGACGACGAAAGGATGCATAAAGTCAAGGTGGTAATAGAGAGTTCCCACGCTTATTCCGAGAAATTTCTTGAGGTCTGAAGCGGCCATCGAGCCGTTTTCCTTCAAAAGTTTGATTATCTGTCTCCTTACGGGGTTTTTGAGAAGGCTATAAAAAAGCAGTTTTTCATCCCGGGGTTCTACTTTTTTGGAGCTGCTAACTAAATCCCCGTTTTGTTCGTGCTCCATAGTCTTATTCTAAACTCGAAAACCGTCCTTTAAAGAGTTATTTTCTAACTTGTTAGAACGTAATTGCAATAAATAGCGGGACCGACTTCTCATCGGCGAGCGGTTGCACAGCCGAAATGCTTGGCTAATGGCGTTGGCAATGGTCTTCGCTGCGCTGATGCTTGCAAATCCATTTCCGGTTCACGCCACCGCTGAAAGAGCCTCCGCCGAGTTTATTTCGAAAATCGAGAAAAAAATGGCGGTACTGTCAAGCTACGGTGTCGAAACACCTAACATTAAGTTATTCCTTGAACTAATGAAGACAAGAGCCGCTGGTCAAAGACAAGCAATTGACGACACTTACCTGTCCATTAGGCGCCTCGAGCACCAGCTTGATTTGCTTTTGCGTCATTTTGAAAGAAACTTCCAATCGGCTATTAAAGCTGCTGAGGCGCTCGACCAAATATATGGTTTGAACATGAAAGCCGCCGGTCTTCAGCTGATGTTGGTCGATGCTTCAACGCAGTTGATAGAGCAGAGCATGTCTTCGCAGGATGACCATCATTCCCAAGAACTCCTACAAAAGGCCGTTATTTTGAACGAAGCCATTCGAAACATGTTAGAGGGCGGCACGGTGAACATTCGGGTTTCCAGAAGCAGCATATCGGACGCGGGCGAAGCCCAAGTTAGCGTGGCATCGGTCAAAACTTCAGCAGGCACCGTTAACTTCTACATCATGGAAGAGACATATAGATACGCCAACCAAACACTCGTCATCACTAAGAATTCATTCATCAGCCTTGGAAACACCATCATCATCCAGAAAGAGGTTAATCGTAACGTTGAACCCGTGGAAGACAAACGCGAAATCCTAGTCGGCGAAAACATCGCCATCGGAGCGGTGCTCAACATCCGAAGGGCACTCAGTGGTCATGAAGTAGAGAAAGTCGAATACGACGTTGTGTTGAGGGATTATGGTTTCGACCGTAACTACATCCGGCTGGTGTTGTCCTCCACAGAAGCCAAGGCAGGTAGGTTGATAATCATCGACCTAGATAAGTCGATGGTTCGGGAGTATCTTTCCCGAGATGTAGCGGTACGTGTGGACGGAACACCCGCCAAACTAGCTTCAACAATTAGCGAAGTATTGTCCGGAGACGCAGATAAACCTCTTTACTTCCTAGCGATAACTGCGAGAGGTCTTCAGATAGTTTTGTACATTCCTTCCTGGTCGAACAAAGTCGTGTTAATAGGCTCATCTTCCTCTCTTTCGTATCTTATCTCGATACCCAAAATACTGGGAGGCGACGTCGAATTTCTCGCCACCACCGTGGCTGCGGTAACGTTAATTTCGGCTCTAATCGTCACTCGTCTAATGCGACCAAAATAAAGTTCGACGGGTTTTTCGCGTAAAATTTCACAAGCCTTTCGGTATATTTTTCAAGAGGCAGGCTCAAAGCCTTCCTAGGCTCGGCCCAAACATAACCCTTCACTTCTGAGCCGTCGACCCGAACCCTTCGCGAAAGAGGTTTACACAGAACATCCACGAAGATGAAATGCCGGTTTCTCTGAACAAACTGCGAAGGAGCTCTAACTTCCTGTAACGCGACAATCCGAACCGGCTTAACGTCGAGTCCAACCTCTTCACGTGTTTCTCTTATAACAGCGTCAAAAATTCTTTCGCCATGGTCTACGTGTCCTCCCGGAATACTGTATAAGTAGTTCCATTTCAGGCTGACTACAAGAAGTATTCTTCCTGCCTCGTCGACTATAAAAGCTCCTACGGTTAGCTCAGGTCGTTTCATGACACTATTCTATGCATGGCTTTCAGGTCTTTTTCAAAAATCTTCAGCTCGGCAGGAACTTCAACGGTGATTTCGTCCTTCAAAGATAGGTTCCGGGATTTCTTCAATGCCCAGATTTCGGAGTTGAATTCGAAAATTTTTTCAGAATATTTCAACATGTCTTTCGGCCACTTGGCTTTCGGAAGACTTTCAAGATGAATGCTTTTGCCACCATTGAGTTTGCGCCAGAGATAGTCGGTGATGAAAGGCGTTATCGGAGCAAGCAACAACAAAATCGTTTTGAAGACTGTGTGAAGGGTGTAAAAAGCGGAAGCCTGCTCACTCTGTGAAAAACCTTGTCCATAAGCCCTTGGCTTAGACATTTCAACGTAATGTGGCGCGAAAACATTCCAGACAAATCTGCGAACTTCGTTGGACGGTATGAAAAAGTTGAACTGCTTATAGCCTTCAAGGCATGTTTCAACTGTTTTCGAAAGCTCGGCCAATATCCATCGGTCTGTCGGCGTTAGAGAGGCTCGCCGAGGTTTGGGAAACATGGAGACATAGCGGCCGATGTTCCAAAGCTTGGACAGAAATTTTCCCGCGCTGGCGATCTTAGCTTCGGAAATTCTGAAGTCTTGGCCTAGACTTGCTTCCTGTGCGCACCAGAATCGGAAGCAATCAGCGCCATAGTTATTCAAAATGGGAATTGGGTCGATGACGTTTCCCTTGCTTTTGCTCATTTTTTCGCCGTGCTCGTCGAGCCCGAGGCCGCTAATCCAAACTTTCTCGAAAGGCTTCTTACCGGTCAGCTGGTAGCACCTCAACACCGTGTAGTAAAGCCATGTGCGAACGATTTCCTTTCCCTGCGGCCTGATAGTCACAGGGTATAGCGTCTTGTTGATTTGGCCGGTTCGCCTATCACTGATAACGAATAGGGCGGAAATGCTCGAGTCCATCCATGTGTCGAATGTCCTTTCATCGCCGACAAACTCTGTTTCACCACATGAGGGACATTTTGAAATAGACGGCTTTTCCTTCCAAGGTTGATGATATTCGCCGTCTCCTGGCACGTAAGGCGAACCGCAGCTCTTACAATACCAGACCGGTATTTCGGTTCCGTAGTATCTTCTTCTCGAAATCGGCCAATCAATCGTCACCGAGTTGATCCAGTTGAGCAAAAGTTGGCGAGAATGGTCGGGTAGAAACTCCATTTCATAAGCGATTCTGCGGAGGTCGTCGAGAAACTCGACCTGTTTCAAATAGTACTCTTCCATAGGTATTATTTCTATTGGGTTTTTGCTTCTTTCGCAAATCGGGGTTGAATGGATGAGCTCTTCGGATTTGATGTAGAACCCGTTTTCCTTGAGCTTTTCGACAATTTCCTCCCGTGCTTGGCTGATTGTGAGACCGGCGAGGAAACCGGCTTTTTCGTTCATCTTTCCTTCTGAGTCGACGACAATCTTTTCAGTAAGTTTGAGTTCGCGGAAGAGCCTTACATCGGTGTGGTCTCCGTAGCTGCAAACCATCACAGCACCAGTTCCGAACTCAGGCCTCGCTTCATTATGAGGAATAATCTCGACGGGCTGCTGGAAAATAGGCGTGTAACAAATTTGATGATGTAGGTTTTTGTATCTTTCGTCCGCGGGGTTCACGATGACGGCGCCGCAGGCCGGAATCAGTTCAGGCCTGGTCGTCGCTATCGGAATGTATCCATCGTTTTGGAGAGGAAATTTGATGTAGTGCAGCTTCGTCGGCAAATCCTCGTAAACAACCTCCGCGTCGGCGATGGTTGTGCCGCATACATGACAGTAGTTGTTCGGCCTCAACGACCTATAAATAAGCCCCTTCTTCCATAGCTTGACAAAAGTTTGCTGAGTTAGCCGGCGGTATTCACGTGAATCAGTTCTGTAACGGTTCTTAAAATCACCGCTTAGCCCCGCCCTTTTCATGATGTTGATCATCTCTTCCTCCAGCTCGTCAAGCGAAGTCGAGCAGAGCTCTATGAACTTCTCTCTCGAAGTCGTGCGGATGGATATTCCGTATTTTTTCTCGGTGTAGATCTCAACCGGCAACCCGTTCCTGTCTATCCCAATCGGAAACAAAGTCATGTAACCCGTCATTCGAGCAGTTCTCGCAATCATGTCTATCTGGCTGTAATGAGCAACGGCCCCTATGTGCCAAGGCCTTCCGCTTGGGTATGGCGGCGGAGTATCGATTACAAATTTCTTCCGCCGTGACCTTGCGTTGAACCGGTAAAGGTCCTCTTTCTCCCACAGCGACAGAATTTCAAGCTCCAGCTGTGGAGTCCAGTTTTTCTCTTCGATGACGGGTTTAAACTCCATTCCGAAAAGAGACCGGAAAGTCCTAATTTATAGCTTAGATGATTCCGAGGATTTCCTTTGCTTCGTCGCTCATCCGGTCAGGGGTCCACGGCGGGTCGAACACGATTTCGACGTCGACTTTTTCGACTCCTTCGACCAACGTCATAACGGCTTCTTTAACCTGTTCAGCGACAAATGCTCCAACCGGGCATCCGGGAGCGGTCAAAGTCATTTTCACGTATACAGTTTTGTCGTCGATTATTTTTACGTCATAGACAAGCCCAAGGTCAACTATGTTTACGGGGATTTCTGGGTCGTAGCAGTTCTTCAGAGCTTCCATCACTTGTTCGACTGTTGGCATCACCATCTAACGTTACGCCACACATATATAAACATGTACGAATAAATCACGTAGCGGTGGTGTGGTGTGAAAGCGGCTGTTTTAGCTGGGCCTGAATTCGAAGACCTTGAGCTGTTTTATCCAGTTATTCGCCTACGTGAAGAAGGGTTTGAAGTGGATGTCATCGGGCCGGAAAAGAAAATTTACAAAGGAAAACACGGAATCGAAGTTGAGGCAAGCAAATCGATTGACGAAGCTAAGCCAGAGGAATACGATTGTCTGGTGATTCCAGGGGGATGGGCTCCCGACCGTCTCCGACGCGATAGCCGAGTGGTCACCTTCGTGTCGAAGTTTTTCAAGACGGGTAAACCGGTGGCGGCGATTTGTCATGGCCCGCAACTACTGATTTCGGCAAAAGTGTTGAAGGGCTACAGGCTTACGAGCGCGGCTGCTGTGAAGGACGACGTTGAAAATGCTGGCGGGATATACGAGGACAAGCCGGTTGTCGTTGACCGCAACCTGATAACGTCACGATATCCTTCAGATTTGCATGTGTTTGTTAAAGCTCTAATCTCGGCGGTGAAGAAGTGAGGCGATTTTTACTCGAGGAAAGATACGACCTAGGCGAGCTGGTGACCTTCAAGCCAAACTCAACCCTCCCCCGTCATAGATGGTTTTTTCTTTAAAGAGGGCTTTTCCGCACAATTCGTCAAACTTGTCATCAAACAGTTCAACATTTCCCATGAAAACGTGGTTTTAGACCCCTTCATGGGTGTCGGGACCACGTTACTAACTTGCAAAGAGTTGGGAATTCAGTCTATCGGGGTCGATGTTTCACCTCTATTCGTCTTCATTTCCAGCGTCAAAACCGCCATCTACGACATCGAAAAACTCAGACATTTTCGAGACATGATTTTTACTCGCCAGTTTGAAAGGCCGGAAATTCACGTGACAGGCCTGCTTCGCAATTTGTATCCAAGAGCCGTGTTAGAGGATTTGATTTTCTTCAGAAAAGTGTTGAAAGAATTAGAAGATGAAAAGGAACGTGGATTTTTCATGCTGGCTTTGATGGCTGCTGCTGAAAAATCTTCCTACATGGTTAGGGATGGTGCCGTGATTAAAGTGGTGAAAAACAAGCCGAGGATTCCATCGCTCCGCAAATCATTTCGCAGAGCAGTGAACATGATGATCAAGGATTGTGAAAAACTGCCTTTGACCATGGCTTTTGCGGACGTCCGGTTGGGAGACGCCAGGAATCTATCATTCGTCGAAGATGAAAC
Organism: Candidatus Caldarchaeum sp.; assembly: GCA_038831915.1. Classification (GTDB taxonomy): domain Archaea; phylum Thermoproteota; class Nitrososphaeria_A; order Caldarchaeales; family Caldarchaeaceae; genus Caldarchaeum. Next base: position 137,176 of record JAWBKB010000002.1, on the reverse strand, counting down.
AGTAGACGCGGTCATAACTTCGCCCCCCTACCTCAACAAGATCGAATACACTCGATGCTACTGGCCTGAATACGAACTCTTTTTCCCGGAGATTCCTCATCGGGCAATAAGGTCTTACGTAGGTTTGAGGCCTGGCGAAATCGACTACTCTTCCATCGTCGATGGTTTACCTCTTGTGGCCAAGTTGTATTTTGAGGATATGTCAATAGCGTTGTCGGAATTGTATCGTGTTTTGAAAGTGGGGGGGAAGGCTGCCGTTGTTGTCAGCGGTGGAGTCTTTCCCGACAGGGTTATCGAAACTGACATAGCTTTGGCTGAAATCGCTGATGAAAGAGGATTCCTTGTTGATAAGATTGTCGCTGTAAACAAACGGGTTGCCGCTGTCGACAGGGTGAAGAAAATCGGTGTTTCACGTGAGAGCATCATTTATCTGACGAAACCAGGATGACTTGTTCGTGAACTTGACCCTGCCTGATTAGATATTTGCGGCCCCTCCACACGACGGTTGGGTTCTTCCATGCCTTAGTCAGAGCCACGAGAGCTGCGGTCATTATGGCTGCGACGCCGACGGGCCACATCAACCCGTAAAGAAAATTGGATTGATGTCTCGCTGATTCGCCTCCAACTACTAAAGCAGCGGCCAAATGTGCGAAAACCAGTGGCAGATAATTCCCGCTGTAGATGTTTATGGCCGGTATCGCGAGGCAGACAAAGGTCAGAAGGAAGAAGATTCCAACCGTTTTTCCGGGGTTTTTGAGAGCAAGTGGGGTGAATATACGAATCATACCGTTCCAAAGCGTGACAGAATCGTCGTTCCACGATGTAACAAGTTGGTCGAATGCTTTGTAAAGCTCAGTTTTCAGACCGGCTTTTTGTGCGGCCAGCGCTAGTGCACGGTCTTCGAGCACGGCATCTCTGACGGCTTGATGGCCGCCGATTCGCTCGTATGCATCTCTTCTGACGAGAATGAAGCTTCCAAATGCAAAGGCTGACTTGCCTTTTTTGACGAGATGAGGCTTACCGAAAGCGTAGAAACCTAACAGCATCACGGGCAAAGCGAAGTGGTGGAGAAAGCTGTTCATGCGAAAACGCGGATAAAGAGAAACAAATTCAAGCCCTCTCCGTTCAGCGTCGGCAACAGCGTTTACCACGGCTTTCTCCGAAAACTCAGTGTCCGCGTCGGTGAAAAGCAGCCATGAACCAGTTGAATTTTTGTAGCCAACGTGGCAGGCCCAGCTTTTGCCCATCCACCCCTCGGGAGGCACTCCTGCTTTCACGGCTTTCACGTCTACACCAACAAATTGTTGCACGACATCCCACGTCCGGTCAGTCGAATTATCGTCCACAACTATCACTTCCTTCACCACACCTTTTGCCTTCAAAATGCTTGAAAGACAATGTGCTACATGTTTTTCTTCGTTCCTAACTGGAACAATGACAGAAAGATTAGCCCCAATCAAGACACGTTCATCCGGGAAAGGTGTCATTTCGTCGAGAATCCTTTTTCTCGCAAAGAAGATGACGAGCCAAGCGACTATAAACGCAGCTGAGGCGAAAGATTCCAGCTCTTGCAACAATTTCTCGTTTCGCAAAATCTTATAACCAGCCTCTTCATAAATAGGTATCGAAATGTCGGATGAATTTTGGTCGCGTCGAAGAAGAAGGCCATTCAGCTTCTTTGAAGAATTTGAACGAATGTTTGAGGAAATGCAGCGCGAACTATTCGAGGAAATTCAACGCATGATGGATACATTACCAAAAGATTTGGTGAAGGAAACGCGAACCCCAACCGGAATAAAGAGACAATACGGCCCATTCATCTATGGATACTCTATTACCATTGGACCGGATGGAAAACCAGTGTTCCGCCAGTTTGGAAACGTGTCACCCGCAGCCTTACCCCGAGGCCTAGAAGTCAAAGTTGAAAGAGAGCCGCTAGTCGACGTTTTCGAGGAGGAGAAATCCGTCAAGGTTGTGGCCGAAATTCCGGGAGTGAAGAAAGAAGACATCGATTTGACAGTCGACGGAAACAGGCTTATCATCCGTGTTGACACGCCTGAAAGAAAATACTACAAAGAGGTCGAACTTCCGGCGGAGGTTTCAACCACGAACGTGAAAGCAGGCTATAACAACGGCGTCCTCGAAGTCAGCTTCCCCAAAAAGGAACCGGCCAAACCGAGGGGAGAAAAAATAAAAGTCGAATGAGTTGCTCTAACATGGTTAAATAAGACAGAGGTCTACAGTTTACAAAGAAAATGGGTACAACCAAAATTTCTTGGATGATTGGCGGAGCGCAGGGTACGGGTGTTGACTCGTCGGCCAACGTTTTTTCTCGGGCATCCGCGAGTTACGGTCTCTACGTTTTCGGTAAACGAGAATATTATTCGAACATCAAGGGGGAGCATAGCTATTTCAGCGTCGTGATTTCAGACGGCCCAGTTCATTCCACGATGGACGAAGTACACCTTCTAGCAACTTTTGACTCTGAAACAGTTGTCCGCCACGCCTGGGAAGTTGTCGGAGGAGGTGGAATCATCTACGACTCGATGGCGGTTAACGAAAAAATTACGTCTATCCCAACTCTTGAAAAACCGGTTCTGGAAAGGATACAGATGAGGCTTTCGAAGGAAGGACTTGGCGAAACCGTTGGTGATGTTCTCGAGGTCGCAAGACGTAACGGTGTAAGACTGTATCCCGTTCCATACATGGAGTTGTTGAAAAAAATCGGAGAACAAACTGGCGAACAACAGCTCAGCGCGTTGGCAAGAATGACGAACACCATCGCCGTCGGCGCTTCTCTCAGCCTCCTTTCGATACCGATCACTTATCTCGAAACCGCTCTGAGTCAGGTTTTTCGAGCAAAAGCCAAAGTGATTAAGTCAAACGTGGTAGCAGCTGAAACAGCTGCTGAATACGTTCAGAAAAACTTCGCTACAGACTTTCCATATAGGGTTGAGCCTAAGATGAAAAAGAGGAGGCTATTCATCTCAGGCACGTCCTCTGTGGCACTAGGAAAAATAGCGGCGGGCTGCAGGTTTCAGACTTACTATCCGATTACTCCGGCTAGCGATGAAAGCGTTTACCTCGAAGATCATCAAGTTTTTGATGTTTATCACGAATTCCCCCACCTCAAAGAAGTTGAGGAGCTGAACGGCCACGGCTCAATAGTTGTCGTGCAAACAGAGGACGAAATCGCCGCGATAAACATGGTTTCTGGAGCGGCTTTGGCAGGCGCTAGGGCTGCGACAGCGACTTCAGGCCCAGGTCTAGACCTGATGATTGAAGGACTTGGCTGGGCTGGGATGAATGAAGTTCCCGTAGTAGTGACTTTATACCAAAGAGGAGGACCTAGCACAGGTCTTCCAACACGTCATGAACAAGGCGAGCTCTTGTTCTCAATCTTTGGCGGTCACGGGGAATTTCCGCGTCTTGTTCTTGCTTCAGGCGACATAGAGGAAGCTTTCTACGACGTTGCTAAGGCATTCAATTATGCTGAAAGGTATCAAACACCAGTTATACATATCCTCGACAAAGCTCTCGCAAACAGCAACATGACGGTCGACGTCTTCGACATAAGCAAAATCAGAATCGACCGAGGAAAACTCGTCACTTTTTGGGACCCTTCTCTCGGCCAATACAAACGGTTCAAATTCACCGAGGACGGAGTTTCATACAGAACAATTTTCGGCGTAGAAAACGGAATATTCTGGAACACAGGTGACGAACATGACGAGCTTGGCCACATCACAGAGGAACCGTCCTTGAGAGACCGAATGATGGAAAAAAGGATGAGAAAACTCGAAATAGCGGATGCAGAAATCCCCGACAGTGAAAGAGTTTTGATCTACGGCGATTACGACGCCCCCTACCTAGTGCTGAGCTGGGGCTCGACAAAAGGAGCGATAATCGACGCCATCGACTACCTCGCTTCTGAAGGACTTCGGTTTGCTTTTGCTCAGGTAAAATTACTAAACCCCTTCCCCGCAAGGTTTCTCACCAGCCTTATACCTCAGTACAAAAAGCTGATTGTGGTGGAGCAGAATTTTACAGGACAGTTTGCAACGCTACTCAGAGCCCGGACAGGAATCAAAACCGACCATCTAATCGTAAAATACAACGGACGGCCGTTTTCGTTCTCTGAAATTCGCGACGGCTTGAAAGAGGCCGTGATTCACGGTACTCCGAGAATAGTTAAAAGGAGCGGGGGGTGAGAAAGGATAAATGACAACTAGGCTTTCGGTTGTCTCGTACAGAACACCGGTTCACAACGACTGGTGTCCTGGATGCGGTGACTTCGGCATCCTCTCATCCATTCAAATGGCTTTAGCTGATTTGCAGATTCCACCACACCGGGTCGCGGTTTTCTCAGGTATCGGCTGTTCAGGAAAAACGCCGCACTACATCAACGCCTTCGGAATCCACACTCTTCATGGCCGGGTTCTTCCCTTCGCTCTCGGCGCTAAACTCGCAAACCCGTCGCTCACCGTGATTGCCGTAGGCGGAGACGGGGATGGATTGGGCATTGGAGCGGGCCATTTCGTCAACACCGGCCGCAGAAACGTCGACATCACGTACATCGTGTTCGACAACGGTGTTTATGGTTTGACAAAGGGACAGGCTTCTCCAACTCTGCAGAGAGGAATGAAGACAAAATCACTTCCAAAACCCAACATCAACGACGCAATTAACCCCGTAGCTATAGCTGTCGCGTCTGGATACACTTTCATCGCGAGAGGATACGCATATGACACACGTCATCTCAAAGAACTGATCAAGATGGGCATTCAGCATGAAGGCTCGGCTTTCATCGACGTTCTACAGCCCTGCCCAACTTACAACGACATCATGACCAAGGAATGGTTCGGTGGAGAAGACCGAATAGTAGACGGAAAACCGTTGCCGAGGGTTTACAAGCTGGAGGATACAGGCTACGACGGTGAAGTCAAATCAGCAGACCCTGAAGAAGTCAACGCGAAGAAGATGAAGGCGATCGAAAAGTCGTTTGAATGGGGTGATAGAATCCCCATCGGAGTCTTCTACCGCAACCCCTTTGTTCCAAGCTACGAGCGACGAATCATGGAAAACATCAAAGACTATATGCAAAACCCGCCTGCCTTACAGAAGATAAACACCCCTGAAGGTCGGCCGATAGCATCGTTGGAAAACATTTTCCAAGAATTCTGCGTTTAACTAATTTTTTCGAATAGACGAATCATACATCCCTTTTTTATTTTGGCTGTCTCGATTTGTTTTCGTGAACAGAATAATTGCTTTTTCGGCTGTCTTGGCCGTTGTCGCGGTGCTAGTGACAGGGTTGGCCGTGGTAAACGCATTTGACAACGTGCCGGCAGGACGTGGAAACCATCGCATGGGCGGCCCTTGGCATAATAGAACTCAGACAACGGTCACGGAAACAACGTTAGAAGGAGTGATATCAGACGCAGACATGCGGTACATCGAAATAACGGCCGGCGAGTCGGCCGCGAAGTTAGTGGCTCCCATGGTCTGGCTACACGGCGAAAGAAGAGTAACATTCTTCAAACTCTTTGCAACTGATTTGCTAAACATCGGTGACCGCGTAAAAGTAACCGTGGTTACAGTTTCATTCACAAGACCCAGCGGAGTAACAACGACCATCACCTACGTCAAGCAAATCATCGACCTTGACACAGGAATAACAGTTCTAGCACCAAGTCCCGCTGTGCGAGAGAGAGTATCAACCGGCAACACATAAAACCCCACAAATTTTTCCTGGAGTTGGAATGTTTAATACCATTATCAGACTGGACATCTTCTTTGAAACTTTAAGTTTTTTCATCAGTTTAGCGATAGCTCTGATTGCGTTCGCGGGCGGCCGTAAAACAGGCTCACGGTCTCTAACACTTCTTTCCATCGGCTTTCTACTTATGGCTTTAGCCATGTTGCTGAGAATTTTGCTCACCTCTTTTGCGTTCAGCCTACCCATGGGCAGGCCTTTCATGCTCCGCGGCCTGTTTTTCTTCGTCCTTCAAGCACAGGAGGTAGTGTATTCGGCGATGCGCGTAGCCGCATACGCGGTTTTTCTCTACCTATACGCATCATACTCAATAAGAGATTTGCAAAGCATGCCGATACTAATCGCCGTCGCTCCTTCACTGATTTACAACCCGTTCCTAGAAGCTGTTTCCGTCACCATTCTAACAATTGTTTTGGCCCATCTGGCAATGATAAGAAAGCATATTCAAAACCCCTATTCTTTTTACGGCTTCGTGTTTCTGACTTTGAGCCATGTTCTATTCTTAGCACTCCCCCTGAACATTCTGCTCTACTTTGCGGCTCAGTTCTTCCAACTGATGGCGTTACTACTTTTCCTCACGGCGGTGCTTTCGGTGTTCGGAGATGGTAAAGGATTATAGGTCGAAGGCGAAAATTCTTGCAGACATACTTGAATCGATAGTTCAGCAAGGCCGTGCGAGGCCCACCAAAATCATGCTGGACGCAAACCTGTCGCATGACAGACTGGTCAAGTATCTGGACGCCCTCGTTGAGAAAGGATTGGTGATTCGCACCAGCAACTCCGAAGTTCTGTACGTGGTTACTGATAAGGGGCTCAACTATCTAAGTGAGTTTAAGAGATTTGAAAGGTTCGCGGCGGCGTTTGGTCTACGAATTTAAACGTGTTCACTTCTGTTCGTGTTGCTGAGATTTTCTCTTTACAATTCGGATTTTGCAGAGCAAGCTGTCGCCGTCCTTAATTTCAAATATTTTGCGGATTTCTTCTGGAATTGTGATTCTTCCGCCGGCCGTTACTTCGGCGAAGAACGGAATGTCTTCCTCCGAAATTTCTACCATTTTTACACCTTATTTATCGCGTCAACTGGTTACTAATAACTTCATAGGGCTCTGGCGGGGCCTCCGATGTTTGAAACGTAAGCTTTGTAACCCAGGTCTTTAACTGACTCGACGACGGTGGAAACATTTTCAGGAAGGGTGTTTACAAACACCGTTGGGCCCGTCTGCATCGAGAAATAACATTCGACGCCTTGATTCCTTAGCTGAAGGACTTTTTGAACGACACGCCAGCTGTCCGACGTCGCAAGTATCAATCTACCAGGGCCGGTCATTGTGACGGCGTGAAGCTCAAGAGCGTCTGATTCTACTAATTCACCGAACCGTTTGAAGTCGCCATTTTTTATCGCTTTTTCAAGCTCGTCACATCTTTTCTGAGCGGATATCGTTCGTGACTCGAAAAACGGTGACAGCTCGGCTTCGCGGTGTCCGTCCTCGGTTCTAAATTCGACGTAGAACGGCACCACGATGACACGGATGTCCAAGTCTTTCGGCTCGGCGAAACAAACAGCGTAACTATCTTCGTCAGACCTACCGGCATACCATCTCGCGTAATAGCCGACTACGCTTCGACACGCTGAACCGGCAAGCCTCCGAGCAATCCGCGATAAAAGCGTGTAATCCCATCCAAGCCTCTTGTCGAGACCTGCGGCTTTGTATGATGCCGCCGCAAGAGCAGCACCTGCCGAAGAGGAGAACCCAAGCCCTTTCACAGTGCCTTTCGGAATCGAGTTCGACGAAGTCATGTAGAAATTCTCCGATATGCCCGCCAACTTCCTCACGTAGTCGACGACCGACTTGACACGTTCAAATTCCCGGCCTTGAAGCTTCACGCCGTTAACTAACGCGACGTCTTCGCCGAAATCGCCGAATTCAATCTCAGTGGTCGTGTTAAAAGCTTCAAGATTCACCGAAATGCTGTCATGATATGGAATTCTGAGGTTCCAATCTCTCAGTCCGTGATATTTCACCAGGCCCTCCATTGGATGTGCGATTGCTTTCGCCTTCAACTTGCTTTACCTTTACGTAAATTTGACAGATTTAAACCGGTGAGCCAATGCACGAACCTTGTTTTTCATGTTTTCACCCTGTAAGGCTCGGACGATATACTCGGCAATGATGTCCATCTGCCGCAGACCCATTCCCCTCCTCGTGACTTCGTTCGTCCCCAACCTCACAGCCATATCTGCGATGATGTGGTTGCGCTCCAGAATGTCGCGAACCTTCACACCGTCTTCCTCAGAATACGGGAGATATACTTGATGTGAACGGGTGAAGCCCATAGAATTTTTGAAAGGTTTCAATTCTCTTTTTTCAAGCGACACGGCGAGCATGTTGGCGTTTTCAACCACCTTCTCAGCATATTTTCTACCATGCTTTTTCATTTCCTCGAGTGAAACAGCCAGAGCAGCGATTCGGTTAAAATGAATGTTGTCTACAAATTTGTGAAAAGTGTTTCGTTCTATCTTTTCAGCAATTTCTTTGTCGTTTGTTAGTATCAAGCCGCCTTGAGGCCCGAAAAAGCTTTTGTGAGTCGAGCCCAACAACACATCAGCTCCTTCCTCGAGCGGTTGCTGGAAACTTTTTCCCGCAATTAACCCTAGAACGTGAGAACCGTCGTAAATAACGTGACCACCATAGGAATGAACTACCTCGGAAATTTCCTTCACCGGCATAGGATAAAGAATCAAGCTTGCACCGAGCACGACTGCGTCTGGCTTTTCTTTTGCCAGTAATTCGACCGCTGGGTCTTTATCGATCATCAAGTCTTTTTCAGGCAGAAAAACCACAGTATGTCCAAAAATTTCGGGTATTTTGTCCGATGCAAGACCTGGATAGCCGGCGAGTCTGGGGTCGACAACGGCGATTTTTCCACTTCTCCTTACAACTGTGTAGAGCGTCATCATCAAAGAAACATGCCCTGAAAGGGGTGCAACGCTACAATATTCTGCGTTAAAAACAGCTTTAGCAAGATCTTCAGCCAACGTCCATACATGGTGAATCCAGGTTGTGCCTCCATAGAATTCTGGCCTCAACGCATATCTCGAAGCCATATCGGATGCAAGAGCATTTCGAGCCCTTGGGCTCAACAAGTTTTCGCTCGCAACCAGATTGATGCATGAGCTCCTGTATTGCTGGTGCATTTTCACATAGTTGGTTGCTGCATAAGTCATGGGAACGGACGGCTTTCCGGCAATTTAGCCGTATGCTTTAGATGTCGTAACGGTTTTCCGTTTTGACGACACGTAGCGTTATCAGCGTGTTGACAGCTGAAACTCCCTTGATTTTCTTGACATTTTCGACTATTTCGCGGATATGATCCAAATCTCTTCCAACCACGACTGCTATAGCGTCATAGTCTCCCGAAAGTTGGTAAATGTTGTAAACTTCGCGCATCGCTTTCAGCTCTTCGAGAACGTGCTGTATCTCTGTTGGCTCGATTTTTAGCATCAAGGCTGCGGAATTGTTGAGGCCGAGCTTAGTATGGTCAACCAGAACAGTGATGCGTCGGATCACACCCTCTTCCAGCATTCTCTTATACCTAAAGCGGACGGTGTTCTCGCTCACGCCTAGTTTTCGTGCTATGTCGGCGAAAGCCGCGCGGCCATCCCTGTAAAGCTCGTGTAAAATTTTGAGGTCAAGCTCGTCAACCATCATTCTCCCATTTCACCGTAAACCCCTGCCCTGATGGATAATCGGTTAAATCGTAGAATTTCCAACCCCGGCCGACGAATCTCACTGCAACAACCTGCCTCGGTTTGAATGTTCCGCCACAGTGGGGACATTTCACCTCAAACCTTTCACCAAATTCCCTCAAACGTCTTACCTGTTCAGCCGACAGCGACGCGTAGTTCTTGCTGCTGCTCTTCACCTCGATGGCGAGCAACTCTCCTTGGTCAACCGCTATAACGTCAGGCTTTGGCAGCTTGCCGGTCCCGCTTCCTGGAGTTCTAACCGCGTAAAACCCTTTCTCACCAACTTCGATAAAACGCTTCAACAAACCATATTCTCCTTCGTAGCCCAGCCTCGCCTTGTATTTTGGAGAGCTCGGGTTCGAAGGCTTTCGCGGCATCTATCTTCTATCCTCGAGCTGGATAACCTTCTTCTCTTTCTTCTCGGATTGAACCGAATGTTTTTCCAAGTCGTTCAACTCTATCAGCAAAGGGCTTAGGTATACGCTGAGAGTCGCGGCGGTTTTCAGCCACTTTCTCTCAGACGGTTTTATAAGGTAGCCGAGCTCAACCAAGTTCGACAGAAAAGTCGAAACACTGCGTCGTTTGCTTTCGTTTCGCGAAATCGACTCCGGAAGCTTCTCAGTAAGTTCAGTTAACGTGAACGGGTTGTGCTCAATCGTTCCGATAGCTGAAAGTATCTGTATGATTTCGTCGTGGGACAAAAGTCTGGTTTTCCATTTAAGCATCTGAACGATAGGGTTAAGTTTCTTCATGGAAATTCACCCCTTGAAGAATCTGTCAATCAAAGTCGTAGGGTCAACCGATATTTCTTTACCGCAGTAGCTGCATGAAGTAACAAGCAAATCCTTTGAAGCGGCTGCTGCCAAATCCTCTTTTACCGGTAACATCATAAGAGTCGAATTTTGACAGTAAATGCACTTAAGCCTAATTCTTACCCCGCTGTCAGATGTTAACATGACGCCTTTCTTCAAAAGCCGAAACTGTTTCGGCTGCTGAACAGGCGGCTGTTCGAAGACGGAAGTCTTCGACGACTTGTTCTGACCTAGCTCGTTCCTGATTTTTTCCAGCTCCTCTTCTAGCTGCACCTTCTTAGCCACAATATCTTTGAACTCTTTTTCCAGCTTTTCAAAAACCCATCGAGGGACAAGCTCCATTCTGATGACAGGCATCACGAGCTCGACCACACGCTTCCGCACATTCTCCATGAGAGAGGGTTCCAAAGCTTTCAAGGACGGCATAACTCCTGATTTGATGTTAGCAAGGTTGGCGAATTGCCGCGACAATGCTTCCAAATCATCTTTTTTAACAAGTTCAGGGTTCTGCAAGAGAACCAGAAGAGACCTCGCCGATGCAAGCTCTTCGTCTAGAATTTGAAGCGTCTCTTTCTTACGCACCACCTCTTCCTCAAGCCTGTTCAACTCGTTCTTTTTCTCCTCGATCATTCTTACAATCTGTTCCGAGTTTACCTTGAACCCTAAAATCGCCTCGTACTGCGATGTGAGCGATTCGAGTTTCTGTTTGGTCTCTTCAAGCTTTAATTCGAGCTCGGCTTTCTCTCTCGCAAGCTTGGTTCTGACTTCGGCGATGCTCTCGATTTCAGGCCACCATTGTGCCACTTCTTGAATCAACCGAACGCGAGACTGCAGCTCTTCTTCGGCTTTTCGAAGTTTCTCAACAGTTTCTGCGAGCCTCTTGTCAGCCTCGGCGAGCCTAGACTCGGCATCCTCAAGCTTTGAAAAAGTTTCAAACAATTGCTTAAAGTCCATTCCTGTAGCAGCTATTTTCTCCGCGACTTTCGCTAACTTCTCAATATCACCGACGTCTATCGAATATTTTTGGAGCGTCTGAAGAACCGAAGCAACTTTGTTAATGGTTTCCAGAGTGAGCTTCTGCTGCTCCATGTAAACTTTCAAATCTTCTTCGATGCGTTTCCTTTTCTCCAGCAGTTCACTGATATTGTATTCAAGCTTAACGCTTTCACGGAACTTCTTCTCGTATTCTCGAAGAAGAACCTGATAGGATTTGCCGTATTGTTTTTCGAGTTCGCGAAGCCTGGCGGCCGCTTTCAGATACTTTTTCAGCTGTGAAATCTCGATTCCAGCTTTTTTCAAAGCTTCCGAGAGCCCTTGGACATCGTATTGTTGTTCAAGTGACTCGATGTTTTCAGCGCTGTTCTTGGCGCCTTCCATGTCTTCTCGTTAAATCAACGAGCAGTGATATAAGCTATAACGCGCGAGCTGGTTTAGAAAATGTTCGAACATAGACAGCGACAGTATCACGGTAAGGTTTAGGTAATATATGCTTAAATAAAAAGCGGACAATACTAAAACTGCTGAGATGTCGTTCCCTCTGAGTTTTTATCAAATCCCAATTTCGTTGCTTTTTGCGCCCGATGTAGCGATTCCACTGTTTTTCCTAATATTGCTTTTGCTAATTATATTGTCATCATCCATCAAGATTGTGACAGAATATGAAAGAGCTGTAATCTTCCGGCTGGGCAGACTTCTAGGAGTCAAAGGCCCGGGGTTAGTTATAATACTTCCAGTAATCGACCGGAAAAGAATCATCGACTTGAGGCTGGTTACTTTCGACGTTCCAAAACAACGTATCATCACCAAGGACAACGTAACCGTTGATGTGGACGCCATCGTTTATTTCCGCGTCACAGACCCTGAAATGGCCGTAGTTAAGGTTAAGGATTACTTTATGGCTTCGACTCTTCTTGCTCAAACAACTCTAAGAGACGTTATTGGGCAGGTTGAATTGGATGACCTGCTCACCCGACGCGAAGAATTAAACAAACGAATTCAGCAAATACTTGATGAAGCAACAGCTCCGTGGGGAATTAAAGTGACAACGGTTGCGTTACGGGACGTCGTTATTCCGGAAATGATGCAGCGGGCCATCGCGAAGCAGGCGGAAGCAGAAAGAGAAAGAAGAAGCAGAATCATCGCTGCTGAGGGTGAGTTGATGGCCGCTGAAAAAATGGCTCAAGCCGCAGATTATTATGCCGCACACCCGATAGCGCTACGTCTCCGAGAACTTCAGACCTGGGGTGAAATCGCGAGAGAGAAGAACATGATAGTAGTCACAGAATCGGCAACCAAAGACCTCGCAACATTACTTGGGCTTGTGGCACAGAAAAAAACATGAAGATAGGCGCGCTACTGATTTTCCTCGGATTTTTTCTCCTTGTGATTAACGCTGAACAGCCGTCGGTTCTGTGGATTAGTATAGACGGATACATATCTTCTGGCACCGTTTTGTATGTTGAGGAAGCCGTCTCCTCTTCAGCAAAATATTCGGCGCTGTTGATTACTTTGAATACCCTTGGCGGAAGCGCGGACGCGATGTTACGAATAGTTGAGGCGCTTCAAAGGGCGCCAGTTGCAACCATCGGCTTCGTTTATCCCCCAGGGGGCAAGGCGCTTTCCGCTGGAACATATATCCTGTTAGCAACTGATTTCGCAGCCATGGCTCCGGGCACGGTAATTGGTTCAGCGCAGCCTATTGCAGGCGGTGAGCCGGTTACCGACAGCAAGGTTTTGAATTTCTTCGCGGAGAAAATGGGGACTTTGGCGGAAACGCATGGCAGAAATCGTGAAGAAGCGATTAAAATCGTCACAGAGAACAAAAACTTCAATCCTTTATCAGCATACGAATCAGGGTTGATTGAGGCCGTTGCGGTGGATATCGATGAATTGTTGAAGCTGGCCGATGGAAAGGTTGTGAAAAGGCTCGAAGGTGAGAAAATTCTTAGACTGAGCAATGCGCGGGTGGAAAGGAAAGAGGTCGGCCTGACTGCTGCGGTCGTTTCGGCTATTTCAGACCCTCTTGTGTCCAGCCTGTTAATATCAATTGGAATTTTGATGCTTTTGGTTGGCTTATCTTCGCCAGGATGGGGCGGAGAAATTGTAGGCGGATTGATGATCGTTCTCGGCCTAATCGGCCAAGGCCTGAACATAAACATAGCGGGGGCTTTTCTCGCCTTTCTAGGGGCTGTTCTACTGCTCTACGAAATTCTGTCTCCGGGATTCGGCGTGATCGGTGTCAGCGGCCTCGTTTCGCTGACGGTCGGCATCATACTTCTCGGGGGATATTCACCGGCTCCAGCTTTCGTCGCACAGGAATGGTTTACTTCTTTCCAGACAAGCGTCGTTCTGATAGCTTTGTTTCTCGCAGGTTTCTTCAGCTTCTTAATGTACAAATCCTTCAAAGTTCAGCGGAAAAAACCGATACAACCTGAGTTGAAATTCGGGAGAGCGGCTGAGCCCATCGAAGCTGGCAAGGAAGGGTACGTGTTCGTAGATGGGGAATATTGGAGGGCGAAAGCTGTTAAATCTGTCTCTGAAAATCAGAGAATAAAGGTTGTGGGAAAAGAAGATGGTTTGTTATTGGTGGAGCCTGAACAGTCTACGTAAACCGTCTGCCTCTTTGGAAGCCTCTCGACCTAAAACTACTCCTCCGAGGCCTCTCCTCGGATGAATAGCTTTCTTTCTGCGAAAGGTTGTTCTCGGTATTAACCTCTGATATCAGCACATCGCTTTGCTCGATTCTGCCGAACCTTCCGAGGTTAAGCTGCATTTTTCCGCGGAACAATTTGATGAAGCCGTTCGTCACTTTAACAGAGTCGCCTTCGTTTACAAGGTCGATGTTGTCATCCCAAAGAACCAGTGTTATGGCTCCGGTTTCGTCAGCTATCAAAGCCTCTGTCAAGCGGTGTTCGGCTTGGTCGTACTGCGATGAAACAACGCGAGGCTCTGGTTTTTCGACGACTTTTGCCACGAGGTTCACGCCCCGCGAACGCGGGGTCAGACTTCCTATCTTTACCAATTCACTCAACTTTCGTGTTCACTCTTGTTTTGGGTGTCTTTTATTGGATGTAGACGTATTTAAGCCTTGTGAGGCCGCGGTTTTCAAAATTTCGTAAGCCTTCTGCACACCGATGTCTTCGAAAACAAAGGGAGCGAATTTCGGCCCGCTTTCATGCCCAATGAGAACTTTGTATAGATTTTGGAAAAGAGTCGCGGGCTTGATTTGGTGACGACGCGCCGTTTCGAACACTTTTAATTGAAGCATTTCCGGTGTTTCCGAATGAATTACTGCTTCAGCAACTTCTTCAACCGCGGTTCGTAAAGGCTCCTCCAACGTAAGAGCCGCGGCCGGAGGCCTTCCAAAAGCTTTGTAATAGTTTATCGCCAACTGAACACGTTTCGAAAGTTCTTCGTCGACCTGATATCCGTACTTCCTGAGCCGCGATGTGACGAACTCATACTCCTTCCCCGCGGGTGCGATGGACGCTAGAAATAGTAGAAGCTCGTAGGGCGCGGTTGCGGGTTTTTTCGGAGGCGGGTTGAGGAGGTAAGCGTATAGATACAGGTTGGTCTTTCTAGGGTCTCCTTCGCCTCTGTAATGTTGTTCAGCCAACCTGTCTAATTCGTTCATCAAGGCGGGGATGAGTGACGGTGATATGACGCGTGTTCCTTTGATTCTTTTGAGAAAGAGAAGCACGAGGCTTTGAGGGGTTCCATATTTGAGCCATTCACTAGGTGTGAAAACCGATACGCCGCGTGATTTGGAAATCTTTCTCTTGGACGCGTCAAGAAATAGCTCGTACTGGACGTGCATCGGTGGTGGAAATCCAAGAATGTTTTCACAAACCCAGTCGTTGACCATCACCGAGGCAGCTAAATCTTTACCATAGGCTTCGAACCTAACATCCAACCCAGCCCACCGCGCCGCCCATTCAACCTTCCAAGAAAGCTTGCCGTCAGCTTTTCTGATATCAGCTTCTCCCTCGTATCCACATCCTTCAAACCAACGCTTCTTAATCGAAACACCTTTGCAAACATAATACACCTTATTTGTTTGAGGGTTGAAGGATTGTGCGTAGGTTGTGTAGATACGACCGCATGATGCACACAGGGGGAAGTATGGAAGTGATTCGAGGAATTTTTTCTGACTGGTTAGTTCGGCAATCTTTTCTCCGATAGTTTTCGCATGGGTGAGGATTTTCGCAATTTCGTTCGCGAGCCTCCCCTCTTTGTAAATGATATATCCACGGTAAAGTTTTGCATCGACACCGGTTTGGGCGAGAGCGTCGAGCAGTTGATTTTCCATGTGTTCAGCGTATGAGTCATGGCATTTGAAAGGGTCGGGTATCAAAGAAACTGGCTTGAGGAGATGTTTTTCAAATTCTGCTGGGATTTCTGCGGGAACGCTTCGAAGCCCGTCCATGTCGTCCGCGAATTGAATCATCTCCGAGTTGTAGCCGAGGTTCCTCAAAGCAAGTGAAACGGCGTAAGCACGAATGGAGTCGGATAAGCTGCCGATGTGAACAAACCCCGAGGCAGCGATTCCAGCTTCCGTTATGATTTTATCCAAACTACGACCGAGCCGCTGCTCCCTTTCAACTATTTCGAACGCCAGCTTGTCAATCCAAGTGCCCAACCCGATTTGACGCCGCCCAGCTTCAGTCAACGAAAAACCATCATCTCAGTTACAACTTAAATGCTTTCACACACTGAACTTCCGGAATGTAAATCGGTTTGAACCCAGCTTTGCGCAGCCGGTTTAAAACTCCTCGGTAAAATTGAACACCCCTTTTTATTCCGGGTTGGCCGACGTAATGGACGAGGACAGCTCCTCTTCGCATCACGTTGTATACTGCTGTGTACAATTCCATTGAATAGAGGTGGCCTGCTATTTTGTAGGTTGGTGGGTCATGCATCACGGCGTCGAAAGCGACGTCGCATTTTTCCAAATAGCGTACAACGTCATCTACGACGATATCAATTTTCGGCTGAAAAAGAGCCCTCGACCAAGGGTTGTAAGCCGCCATCCTTAGCACGTTGACATCGTGTTCAACTGTTACGACTTTCTCAGCTCCTCTTCCAATTTCACTAATCGCCGTGTATCCAAGGCCTGTGCAGATATCGAGAACGGTTTTTCCCAAAAGCTCATCAAACAGCGAAACCTTTGCCTTTGCGTCATCCAAAGGGGATATGTCGACTGTGCGATGCATTCTTATTCCGTTAATTTCAACGGTCGGTGGCTGACGGAAGCCAGGCACGACCAACCTGTAGTATGACCGGTCGAACCAAGCAAGCTTCGAAATTTTTTCACCTATCAGATACACGTCCTCCGGTCTTTCCGACATGGAGTGCAAAACATCCCAGCTCAACAATTTTTCTCCCACCTGCACCCCGGCCTCAGTCACGAAAACTTTCGTCAAGGACATACCGAGGTCTAGCGAGACATCGTTTGACTTCTGGGCCAAAATTTGCTGAACTTCGTATCCCGACAATAGGATGGCGTTTATCGGCCTAAGGCCGGATTGCATAGATGTTTTTAATACCTGCTACCTTTTTAAAAACGTGATGAAGCCGGTTGTGATGCTTTCGCTGCAGGACATCGCCGCGGTCAATATTTTGCATAAACTCGTGGAAAACTTCGGTTGGCGTCAAACCGACATGGAAAACGTTTACGTCAACCGAGATGTTAAAATTTTCTGCGTACAGGGCTCGATGCTGACAGCCGATGACCAAGTTTCACAGGTCGAAGGCGACCTGATAGTTGTGCCTTCTAAACATGTTTCGGAATCTGGGCAGCCCTGTTTGCTCGTACATTCTACTGGGAACTGGGGAAATTCAGCCTTGTTCGGCGGAAGGCCGGAAATGCTTTCGATGACGTCCGCAGCGGCTGTTTATCAAGCGTTCACCGCTGGACTGCATGCCGCTCAATCAGTCGGGTTGCGTGGGTTAGAAGTCGGAATGGAGGCCACTCATCACGGCCCATTTTCTGAAAAGCCTTTGATTTTTGTAGAGATAGGTTGTTCGGAAAAAGAGTGGCGTAACGACCAAATGGCCGAAGCAGTCGCCCAAACAGTTGCCGATGTCTGCTTTCAAAAAGTCAAAAAACCGTCCAGACACGCTGTTGGATTCGGCGGCGGCCACTACGCACGGGACATCGTCAAAGCGTTACAGGATGGGGAATTCGGCGTTGGACATGTTGCATCCAAACATCATTTTCCCATGACATCACGAATGATATCACAGGCTTTCGAAAGAACAATAGAGAAGCCCCGAACGGCTCTTATTGATTGGGATGGGCTAAAATCTGAACACCGGACCCAGCTTTTAAAGCAGATTGAAGAATTGAACGTGGAGGTCATTAAGGTTTAGAACCCAATTGTTTATATACTGATAGCACGAAGGATTGGGGAGGTATGCTGCTTCCCGCTGAAATCGAATCCAAGGTCATCATCCCTATACTGAGAGCGATGGTCGCGAAAAAGCTGGTCTACGACAAATCTTTTACTCAGGAGCAGACAGCGAAAGTTCTCGGAGTCACCCAGGCGGCGGTGAGCAACTATTTACGAGGGGTGCGGGGGATTACGACTGAGCTTGAGAAAAATGATGAACTGATGAAATGGGTTGACGAAGTTGTCGAAGCTGTCATGAAGAACGAGCCGAAGGAAGAAATCGCGCGACGAATCAACGACGCCTTGAAGAACATTAGGATGATGAGAATTTTGTGTGAAGTCCACAAAAAGGTTGAACCGGACATCGACGTCGATTCATGCCACGTCTGCGACTAACTCAGGGAAATGCGGTTCGCCAAAATTAGTACAAGGTCGATTAATTTTTCGAGATTATCTGAAAACAGATAGGTAATCGGTTCATATCCAACTCCGCCTCCGTGAAAAACTGCGGCCGGGAATTTAGGTGAAGTTTGGAAAACGTTTTCCAAATCTTGCAGCACGGTTTCGTCCGAAATAGGTGATTGATGTGGCTCGATGACAGCGTAAACTATGCCAGCTTCCGCGATAGTTTTACGCGCAGCCGATGAATTTATGATGTTTACCGCCGCTTTCACCGATTTGTTATATCTTCTCGCTGTTAGCAAAACCAAGGCGAGATGATGACTTCCTCCGAATGCCGGCCTTCCAACTGCTTTTACTCCATCG
The DNA here is from genome assembly GCA_038831915.1 of Candidatus Caldarchaeum sp. Lineage (GTDB taxonomy): Archaea > Thermoproteota > Nitrososphaeria_A > Caldarchaeales > Caldarchaeaceae > Caldarchaeum. Next base: position 118,684 of record JAWBKB010000002.1, on the reverse strand, counting down.
TCAACCCGGACAATTCTACCAACAACGCCGGCGACATCATCGACAGACTGGGAGCGCTCCAAACATGCCACAACGTTAGTGCCGACTTGTGGAATTAGTTTTGCAAACGCCCTACTTCCCTCCAACCTTTTAACAGACTTTTCAAGAGCTTCCAAAATCCGCGTCCTTTCTTCATCAAACTCAGCCACGAATGCACGGCGCAGACAAATTTCGCATCCGAGCAACTGAGGATACATGCGACGATGATAATCGCAAAACCGGCCTTTCGAAAGCATATCAAGCCAGAACCCGTACAGTATTTCCGTGGCGCGAGTCGGATTTACCGAAACTTCCTGGCTGATTGTTTCGACAAGGAGGGCATATTCACGTCTTTCCAGTCCGAGCTCTTCGAGCTTTTTCCCGTATTTTCTTTCGTCTGAAGCAAGAATCTGGCTTACCGCGGACTGAGTTATTCCAAGCGTTTTAGCTATGAAAGTCTGGCCCTTCCCCATTTTTTTCAACCTATGGGCCACCAGCCCCCGGACAGCTGGTAGAAAATTCTTCGCCATCATTTCGCACGGCGGAAACATGTGATGACTTTGCGTTCGAGGTTTATAAGCTACCCGCTCAACCGCTTAGCAGATGCACCGTCACGAAATGGAGCTGCCGCAATACGTAGTAATCGGCAGCGACCTCGCTGAAACAGTCGGCCACCGCCTCAAAGCTGTCCACGACTTCAGGAAGATTTTAATGATCACGAGCAAAACACCGTATAACATTCTGGGTTCTAAAATAATTGAAGCCGGCGTTGGGATGTCTGCCGTCGAAGTGTTTTTCGTGGATGAAGTCGTTGAAAGTTTCGGGAAACAGGTTGAAGGGTTGAAAAATTTTGACGCCGTCGTCGGTGTAGGCGGTGGTAAAGTCCTCGACGTCTCGAAGGTTGTCGCGGAACAAATTGGAAAACCTCTTTTCAGCGTTCCTACAATTGCTTCGCACGACGGTATCGCCAGCCCGATGACAAGCTTCCGCCAAAACGGAGTCGCCTATTCGAAAAAATCCGTCATGCCGCTTGAAATTTTCGCCGACATGAACGTCATCGCAAAGGCTCCGGGAAGATATTTGGTCAGCGGATGCGGAGACCTCGTCGCCAAACATACAGCTGTGAGAGACTGGTGGCTAGCCCACACCGAGAGAAATGAATACTACGGCCGCTACGCAGCCCACCTTGCCTATCTCAGCGCATCAGTTGTCATGAAATCAGCCAAACATATCCGAAACGACGCGATAGAAGGAGCGAGAACCGTTGTCGAGGCTTTGATAAGCGCGGGAGTCGCCATGGGAGTCGCTGGAAGCAGCAGGCCCTGCAGCGGAAGCGAACATCTAATCGCTCACGCCATCGAAACCTTGATGGAAAAGCCGGCGCTTCATGGTGAAAGATGCGGAGTCGCCACCATCTTCACCTCCTGGCTTCACAACGCGAAATGGGCGAAGGTTAGGGAAAGTCTCAGAATACTCGGAGCACCTCATACCTTAAAAGACATAAACGTCGACGCTGATTTGTTCGCTGAAGCTGTTTTAAAGGCACCTCAAATCCGCAAGGAAAGATACACAATCCTTCACAAAGCACCGTTGACAAGGCCACAAATATTCAGAATTCTCGAAGAGACCATGTTGATTTAATATATATCACGCTTCAGCTATCTATTGTTATGAGCTACAGAATAGAAACGGACACTTTAGGTGAGATGAAGGTTCCCGTTGATGCCTTGTATGGTGCGCAGACCGCGAGGGCCGTGGACAATTTCCCGATTTCGGGCCTTGTTTTCCAAAGAGCTTTCATAAGAGCTCTCGGCTTGATCAAGCTCGCGGCCGCAGAGTCTAACATGCAGTTTGGCTTGCTGGACAGAAGAATCGGCGAAGCCATTTCAAAAGCAGCATTGGAAGTCGCGGAAGGGTTGTTGGACAAACATTTCGTCGTAGACATTTTCCAAACGGGTTCTGGAACTTCAACAAACATGAACGCCAACGAAGTCATCGCTAACAGAGCACTTGAAATCCTAGGCCTTCCACGTGGAGACAAGAAAACCATTCACCCCAATGACCATGTAAACATGGCTCAATCCACTAACGACGTGATACCCACAGCGATCAACGTGGCGGTCGCCGAGCTAATCGTGAAAAAGCTTCTACCGGCGCTTGAGCTTCTTGAAAAAGAATTCAACGCAAAAGCCGCTGAATTTGTCGAATACGTGAGGGCGGGCAGGACTCATTTTCAGGACGCTGTTCCAGTTACCTTCGGCCAACAGTTTTCCGGCTATGCTACCATGATAAAGAAAAGCAGGCGCCGTGTGATGAATGCTCTTGAAAGCCTTCTTGAACTTCCTATCGGCGGAACCGCGGTCGGGACGGGTCTAAACGCGCATCCAGATTTCGCCCGCCTCGTTGTCGAGAAACTAAGTCAGCTGACTGGAATCGACTTCCGAATAGCAGAGAATCGGTTCGAAGCCATGGGAACACGTGACTGCTGTCTCGAGGCATCGGCAGCCCTTCGGAGCACGGCGGTTTCGCTGATGAAAATCTGCAACGACTTAAGAATTCTTTCATCGGGTCCAAACACGGGAATCGGTGAACTCGAGCTTCCAGCGGTTCAGCCCGGGTCATCTATCATGCCGGGCAAAGTTAACCCGGTCATCGTAGAGTCAACCATGCTAGTCGCCGCGCAGGTCATTGGATACGATAAAGCAATCGAGGAGGCTTGCAAACTTGGCGAACTCGAGCTTAATATGGGTTTCCCACTCATCGCGTATGACTTGATTCAGGCCGTTGAAATTTTGGCGAACACTTGTCAAAACCTTGCGTTGAAATGTGTGCGAGGCATAACTGTCAATGTTGAAAAGGCTAGAAGAATAGCCGAATCGAGCCCGGCCCTTGTCACGGTTGTGGCTCCGAAAATCGGCTACGACAAAGCCGCGAAAATAGCGAAGAAAATGCTCACCGAAAGCAAAACTATCAAGCAGGCCTTGATTGAAGAAGGAGTTGTTAAGCCTGAAGAAGTTGACAAAATCATCGACCTCTTACGCATCACGAAAGGAGGTCTCATAGATAAAACTTAGGCCGAGCCAAAGACTCAAGCCTTCTAATCGAATCGAGTTGTGCCAAAACTTTCTCCCTTATTTTTTTGGCGTCCGGCAAATCCACTACGAGCTCTCCTTTTTTCAGCACTTGCTTTATCAACGGATTGACTGGTTCAGCGCAGACAGGGCATTTCACCAGGGTTTTGTTCCAAAGAGTTATGGTGTCGTGCATGTTTTGACATCGGTAGACCTGTTTTCTCCCAGGTAGCTTGCCTCTTTTAGAAAGCGGTGCGCCGTTTCTTTCGACGATGTCGAGGGCGAGGTCGACAGATTCAGGAAAAGCGATAGATGTTCCAACACCGAAACCATCTACAATGTCGACAAGCTCGGGAATGGATTCTTCGGAAAGGCCACCGCTGACAAAAATTTTTACGTGACGATAACCTGCGACATCCAGAGACCATCTAATTTCCTCAACGATTCTCCGGATGTTTCCGCGACGTGAGCTGGGTGTGTCAAGGCGAACTCCATAAAGGTTCTTTCCTAAGACTTCAGCAGCCTTAAGCGATTCGTAGCGTTCGTCGTAGAAGGTGTCCACGAGTGCAATTCTGGGCACTTTTTCGGGCATGATTTCGTGGAAAAGACGCCAAGCCTTGACCTGGTCGTTTACCACGAGTATTAAGGCGTGAGGCATGGTACCCATGGGGTCGAGTTCAAGCATAGACGCGCCTAACGTACCGGAAATCGCGTCGCATCCGCCAACGTACGCGGCTCGATCTACCATCGGAGCTATTGCTGGATGAACACATCTGATTCCGAAAAACAACACGGATTTGTTGCCAGCTGCCAGTTTTATCCGCGCGGCTTTTGTCGAAACGCTTGATGAATGACGCAGAATTCCGAGAAGAGAAGGTTCATACACACCAAAGTCGACATAACGGCCTTCAACCCTTGCCACAGGTTCCACGGCCCTAAAGACAGTTCCCTCATCCATCGCGTACAAGTCGACGGGCAGACCTTCAAGGAGCCAAACCGCTTCTTCTAACCCCGTGAAAACAGCCCAATCATAGCTGTTTGGAAGCCCATATGAGTGAATTTCAGCCGCAACCGCAACATCAGTCGAACCGCTTTTCTCTAAAATCGTTTTCGTCCTTTGGAAGTAAATATCTGTCGATCCACCGTTCTTTATCTGGCCGGGGTCGGCTATGTATGCCTTGGGTTTTGGCTTCATCGTGCAAATTCTATCAATTCTGAACTTGTTAAAATACCTCTGTAAAGAAACGTGATTTGGCGTAGAGCAGCCTTCATGTCAAATTCATTTAACGCTGAAATGCCGTCAACCGGAACGTAGATGCGAAACCATCGAAGGGCAGCGCTTCCCGCGGTGTGTAGAACGCATATGTTCGCTACCGTCCCCGTTATTACCAAGCCCGTGACATGATGTAGGCGGAGCAAGTGTTCGAGGCTCGTTCCGTAAAATCCGTCGTAACGCAGCTTCTGAACAACTATGTCGCTTTCGGACGGCTTTAGTTCATCGACTATTTGGGCTCCCCAAGAATACGCCAGCGCATGTTCTCCCCATATCTCAAATTCCGGGTCTTCCGGCTGATGCCAGTCCTGTGTGTAGAAAACTTTCACACCGTTTTTCCTCGCGTTGTCAACGATTCTTCTTATCGCGGGAATCGTGGCGACAGAAGAGGGCACAAAAAGTTTACCGTTCGGATGGCAGAAATCGTTCTGCATGTCCACCACGATGACCGCGGTTCTTTCCGGCTTCAGCTTAACGTTCACGGGCTCGGGAATCGATGGTTCGCTCACGGAATGAAATGGTCAAACCATAAATATAATCTTAGCAAAAATTAGACGTGAAAATTTCAGAGCGTCATGGCAGGATAAGGGAAAATGTTGAATCCGAGCGGCAGAAAGCTCTCGACGACCTTGCCGAGCTAATTTCCATACCAAGCGTTTCGGCCCGAAATCAATCAATAGATGAATGCGCCAACTTTGTAAAACAACTGCTTGAAAGAGATGGTTTTTCCGCTACGCTTCTTGAAACAAAAACCGGGAGGCCCGCGGTTTATGCCGAGAAAAAAGGCGGAAAAAACACTATACTTCTCTACAATCATTATGACGTGCAGCCTCCCGAGCCGCTGGAAGAATGGCAAACAGACCCATTCAAGCTGACTGAAAAAGACGGAATTTTGTATGGTCGGGGGGTTTCAGATAACAAGGGCGAAATCATCGCCAGACTAGCTGCCGTGCGTGTTGTTGAGAAAGCTTTCGGCCTACTGCCCCTGACCGTGAAATGGATAATAGAGGGCGAAGAGGAAGTGGGTAGCCCGGGAATATCGGATTTGATTTCCAGAAACCGCAGCCTTTTCGGAAACGTTGTTGGATGTATGTGGGAGGGGGGCGACATCGACGAAAAAGGCCCTACTTTCTACCTTGGAGTTAAAGGGATGCTGTACGTGGAATTGAATGTTAGGACAGCTAAGGCAGATGCTCATTCCATGTATGCGCCGATCATCGAAAACGCTGCCGAGAAAATGGTGCGGATACTCCGTATGTTGAAAGATGATAGAGGCGTCATCAGGATTCCGGGTTTCTATGCCGATGTTTTGAAGCCGACCGCTGCTGAAAGAAGAATGTTGAAAACATTCAGGCGAACCCCTTCTGAATACGTTAAAAGCCTCGGTGTAAACAGATTAACCGCTTCACGTCACAACCTCGCGGAGAAAATTGTCTATGAGCCAACCTGCAACGTCGCTGGATTCAGCTCTGGATATTCCGGGCCCGGTTCGAAGACAATCGTTCCATCCTCCGCGACAGTTAAAATCGATTTCAGGCTGGTTCCCAACCAAGACCCGGCGAAAATACTGCGGAGACTGAAGAATTACCTGCCTAAAGACGTGGAGATCACGGTTCAATCGATGTCTTATCCTGCGAGGGTCAGCCCTGAAAATCCCCTCGTTAAGGCCGCTGTTGACACAGCGAAACTGGTCTACGTCAAACAGCCAGCGATACTTCCCAACATGCCGGGCACGGGCCCGATTTATCACTTCGTAAAAGCAGGAATTCCGACTGCGATGCTTTCAGTCCTCGCACATCCAGGTTCGAGACTTCACGCACCCAACGAAAACATCTACCTCGAACACTTCGTCAAATCAATTGAACATCATTCGATGATTTTCACAGTAGTTGGCGGGCAAGCTTGATTGCGAGGACGGGGTGGTTGAGAAGCTTTCGGGCCACTCGGCCAACGTCGAGGCCGTTGGCGAGGTCGAGTATGTCGTCTGCTTGAAAGATTCGGGCCAACGTGTCAAGTTCCTCGTCTGACAACACCTCCACAGCACGCATCGCTTTCAAACTCTTCTTTATACGTGTCAGCCACGGCTCATACAGCATGTAGAACTCTGACAGATGTTTCTTCGAGGTATCTCCTTCCTTCACAGCTCTTGCAGCCACCTTACCCGCTGCGAGGCCTGCGGCAACCGATGAATGAATTCCAGCGCCGGTAAGAGGAATCACGTGGCCGGCGGCGTCTCCCACAAGCATGGCCCCGTCGAAAACGCTTTCTGAAATGGCGCCGCCAATCGGAACAGGTGCACCACGGTAATCTATGATTTTCGCGTTGCCGAGCTCATCCGAAAACCTTTTGACGAAAGCGTCAAGATATTCTTTCGCAACGGCTCCCCTTACCCCTATTCCAACTTCAGCGAGTTTTTCCGTGCGTGGGAAAATCCATGCATATCCACCCGGCGCGATTTTGTTTCCAAGATAGAAGCGAACGGCGTCCGGATACTTTAGCCTGCAGTTCGCCATGATGTATTGAACGGTTGGTATCGGTTCGGGTCTCTCCGTAACCCCAAGACTCCTCGCAACAGTAGAGTTATAGCCGTCGGCTCCTATTACCACTTTAGCTACGTAAGTTTCCCGATTGGTCTTAACAACGAGACGTGAATCCTCCCTTTTAACGGCTGTCACCTCTTCCCTTACATGAATGTCCGCACCATATTCAGCCGCTTGAGCCGCAATTTCCTGAATGAAAAAAGATTTGTTGATATTGTATCCGATTTGCTTGATCTCGATTTCAATCATGTTGGGTGAATAAACAAGCGCGTAGGCTTCATGCATGACTATTCGGGACGTGGGTTTAACTCCGGCGGTGACAAGTGTTTCCTTGCTACAGGCTTCGCCGCACGGCTTGTTCGCCATGATGGTTGGATATTTTTCGAGAAGTAACACATCACCGCCTTCGAGTGCAGCTCCTTTCGCGGCGGCGACTCCTGCGGGTCCACCGCCCACCACGATGATCTCTCTTTCAATCATGTGCGGTTTAAGCCATGCATTTTATATAAGGTTTGTCGAATTTTTCTCCCGTGAAACGGTCGGTTCGATGTTTAAATCATGGTTCACACGGTGATGTTGCCAGGCATGGGAGACCCGAAGCGGATTAGGAAGAAGTATGAAACACCGGGGAATCCTTGGAGAAGGGAAGCTCTCGAAGAAGAATTGAAGCTGATGGGTGAATATGGTTTGCGCAACAAGCGCGAACTTTGGAGAGTGGCAAGCATCTTGAAAAAGTACAGAACCATGGCGAGGAAACTTTTCGTCGTCGTCGGCGAAAAAAGAATGGTAGAGGAGGGACGGCTGATCGGACGGTTGAACAGGCTTGGTGTTCTTCCTCAAGGAGCTACTTTAGACGACGTACTCAAGCTAACGGTTCGTGACTTTCTCGAAAGAAGGCTTCAAACCATCGTGTATAGGTCTGGCTTGGCTCGGACGATTCATCACGCCAGACAGCTAATTACTCACGGAAAAATCTTCGTCGGCGGTAAAAAGGTGCGAGCACCTAGCTATCATGTCAAACGGGGCGAAGAGGAGATCCTTAGACTTGCCGAAGAAATCGTGGTCAAAGGTCAGACCTAAATACACGGTTCCATCTGTTGGGAAGTAGATGAGTGTGGAACAGCAGCAAGAGCAGAAACAGCCGCAGAAACTCAAGTGGGGAGTAGTGCATATCTTCTCATCCTACAACAACATCATAGTCCATCTCACAGACCTTACCGGTGCCGAAACAATAGCGAGAGCTTCAGGTGGAATGTTTGTCGACGCCGGACGTCTCGAACCAACTCCATACGCAGGTATGAGAGCAGCCTCTTTCGTGATGGAGCAGGCCAAAGCAGCTGGAATAAACGCCGTCCACATACTCGTCAGGGCGCCGGGCGGAGTAAAATCACGAACACCAGGACCCGCTACTCAAGCAGCCATCAGAATGATAGCCAGGTCTGGGGTGCAGATTGGAAGAATTGAAGATGTGACGCCTATACCGCATGACAGCGTGAGAAAGAAAGGCGGCAGAAGAGGTAGAAGAGTGTAAGTCATAATCTTTTATATGCTGTGTCAGATCATTACCTCGATGAGCGTTAGGCAGGTTGACATTTCGCATAAACCCGTGCAGAGAAGAGAGGCTGTAGCGGTGGGAAGAATTAAGCTCCGACCGGAAACCGTCGAAAAAATACGCCAGGGGTCTGTTGAAAAAGGCAACCCTCTCGAAGTTGCGAGAATAGCCGGGATACTGGCAGCCAAAAACACGCCGTCGATTCTTCCGCTCTGCCATCAACTCAAGCTCGAATCGGTCGAAGTCACCGAGTCGATAGGATACGACTACATCGAAGTGAAGTCTAAGGTTGTTGCTTTTGAGAAGACAGGAGTTGAGATGGAAGCGTTAACGGCTACTGCGGCGGCGTTGCTTAACATCTGGGATGTTGTAAAACAGTATGAGAAAGACCAAAACGGCCAATATCCATACACGGCCATAACCGAGATTAAAGTGGTGTCGAAGGTGAAGGAAAACGAAACCACATGAACTTCACAGGGCACATGCTCCAACAAGGCTCAAGATAGGCGTGTTAACGGCCAGCAGCTCGAGGTATGAGAAGAAAGTCAAGGGTGAGCATTTCGTCGACGAATCAGGTGAAAAAGCAGTCGAAATATGCACAGCCCTTGGACACGAAGCGCAATACCTCGGAGTGTTGAACGATGACGTCTGGGTGATTAGAAATGCTGTGGTCCGAGCAATCGAATCAGGATTCGACGTGGTCGTCGTGACAGGCGGAACAGGTCTTTCGCCGAGAGACGTCACCATTGAAGCTCTGAAACCTCTGTTCGAAAAAGAGGTGGAGGGCTGGGGCGATGTTTTCCGCATGGCAAGTTTCCATGAAGTTGGGGCTGCCGCTGCCTTGACGAGGACAACGGCTGGAATCGTGAACGGTAGGCTTGTCATAGCTTTGCCAGGCTCTCCTGCCGCGGTCGAACTGGGGCTCAAACTCTTCGGGCCGGAAATCCCACACATCGTCCACATCGCGAAAGGAGCGGTCTCGCATGAACCGTCTCATAATCCTCGGAGCGGGAAGCATAGTTCCGACGGATAACAGGTTCGCGAGTGGACTCTTGCTCGAAACAGCTAACACACGAATTCTATTCGACCCCGGGCCATCAACAATTTCAAAACTCATCAAATTAAACATACAGGTCCACGACATCGACGCATTTTTCATAACTCATTTCCATCTAGACCATGTAGGAGACCTACCGGCGCTGATCATGCTCTGGCCCTACAGCTCCGAAGGCACACCATTAAACAACCCACCAAAGTTAAGGCTGGTGGGCCCAAAGAATCTCAAAACCCTCGTAAACCAGATAGTATACATCGACGCGTTCAGATACCTCGTTACAACTATGCGTTGCGAGAACTATCTTGAAGTCTTGGAGTTGAAGGCGGATCACAGATACAGTGTCGGCGACTGTGTCGTAAGCTGTGCGGAAGTCGACCATTACAATGGGCTTGCTTACAGAATTGGTTTTCAAGGATTTTCGGTGGTTTATTCCGGCGACACCGTGCCCGACGAAAGACTTATCATGTTGGCACAAGGGTGCGATGTTCTCGTTCATGAATGCAGCTTCCCACATGAACAGCTCGTCGGCAAACATACGTCCGAGAAACAGCTTGCAGCTATCGTTGAACGAATTAAGCCGAAGAAATTGGTGGTCACTCACCTTTATCCAGCGTGGCGCGGCAGAGAGGTTGAAATTATAGAAGCGGTCAAATCGGTCGGAATCGATGACGTCGTCGTGGCCCAGGACATGACGGTTGTAGAGCTTTAAATTGCCGCCATCCCCTCACCGAACATGATTCTTTCAGACTTCGACCTGTGGAACTACATCAGAAGCGAGCGTCTAAGCATCACTCCATTTTCTGAAGACATCGTCCGCGAAAACGGGCTTGACCTTCGAATCGGACGGCAGATAGCACGCTTCAGCAAAGCCGGAAAGATCTTTGACACAAAGTCATCCGATCCCGCTGAATACTACACTTTCGAAGAAGGAGAATCCTTCCTAATTCAACCGAAGGAGCATGTTTTACTTCACACCATGGAATATTTGTCACTTCCAAAAGATTTGATGGGCTTTGTCAATTTGAGAAGCAGTTTCGCCCGCATCGGGTTGACAATTCCACCGACCATCATCGACGCCAACTTCGAAGGAGAGTTGACCATCGAGCTTGTCGGGGGAGACTTCCCAGTAAGGCTCTATGCCGGCGACAGATTTCTACACGTTGTTTTTGCCCGCCTTTCTTCAATCGTGGAAAAACCCTACACTGGCAAATATCAGGGACAACGCGGAGTAAGGCTACCCAGTTTTAAATGACCGCCGGCAATCGGCGGCAGAATCACCACAACATCTCCCTCTTTCAACTTAGTCGAGCTCCATGCTTTTCTTTCCACGCTCTCACCGTTCAACGCAACCGCAAAACCGGAACGCAGCCCCCCAGCTTCGAAAAAACCATCCACCAAACCAGCATACTTCAACCTGAAAGCTTCGAGAAAATCCAGAATCGAAGCATCATCCTTCAGTTCGAATTCTTCACCGGATTTACCGACTTTTTCACGAATCGACGCATAATACTTGGTGACGACTTTCAAGCTCCCTCCATCCATGCCGACGTGCCGTCGACATAAACCTCTTTCTTGAACAAAGCCGGCTCGCGTTTGTATCTTTCAACAGCTGTTCTAAGGCCTCTAAATACCTCGTCTCTGTGCTCTCCAGCCGCGCAAACGAAAACCACCGGTTCACCCACCGTGAACGAGCCAACCAAATGCCATATGCCTACAAACTTCAAACCATATTCGGCGGCTACTTCATCGCAAATTCTTTTCAAGGCCTTGTTTGCATGCTCTTCGTAGGATTCCATCACAACTTGATCAACCGGGAACGCTCCTTTGCCAGCGCGCTTGACTATCCCGATGAAAAAAGCAGCTGCCCCACACGAGCCATCAGACACGAAGGAAAGAACACTGTCGAAAAGTTTTCTAAAGTCAAGTCGACCACGAGCATAAACGCCAGGCTGCAGTGGATTCATCACCCGACGTGTTGCATGTCCAGCCAATAATCTTTGCTCATGGCCAAATTTTCGATGCGTTCGAAAACTTGGATAAGCACGTATTTTTCGGGCAAAAAAATTTCTAAACTGACAGAAATCGTCGCAAATCTTTTCGTCTGCTGATGTTGTCAACAAATGATTTATATCTAAATCTTTTTGTCAACGATTTTGAGGTAAGCAGAAAGAGAAATGCTTGAAGGAAAAACGGTTCAGAAACAAATAGTTGGGAAACATGTCTTCGGAAACCTTTACGGATGCCCCTCCGAACTGCTGCTTGACGAAAAATTCATGCGCAAGACGGTGCTCGAAGCTGTCAAAATAGCGAAGATGAATCTGGTCTCCCTGAGGTCGTGGAAGTTCGGCGGTGAAAAAGGCGGAGTATCGGTCATCGCGTTGATCAAGGAAAGCCATGTAGCGGTACACACTTGGAACCAATACCGATACGCCACCGTTGACATCTACACATGCGGAGAGGACAGCGAACCCGATAAAGCCTTTGAACACATAGTGAAAAAGCTGAATCCAGAAAGCTTTGTCAGACACTATGCGGACCGCTCATCAAGGTAAACCGTAAAAGGTTTACCTCCATACATTTTTCATTGAACCAGTATGTAATGGTAGCCGTTCGATTTACTGAACACTGTTAATACGGCTATCCTATGGTATTCTACTGTCAACAATGCCAATTGAATTAGGGAACCAACTGTCCGATTTTCCAACCGATTCATATGGCAAAAGTGTTGTTAAGCCCTTTTTCGACCTCAGACCCCGGCGATAGCACACCACATTTAACCACAAATCAACCAGCATTGAATTGCATGACCTCGTTTATTTCAACCTCTATTTCATCTCAATACGCGTTGTACAAGCCCCCGTGTTTAAAAATCCTTCACACCGTTCGAAAGATCGCACACGCACTGAAACCTGTGCTTTGATGATTCGAGGTAAACGTTAAAAGGTAAAAGGTAAACCTAGTCATCATGAAAAGGAGGAAAACCATACAGAACAAAATCGACGACAAAATCTTGAAACAATCCGTGGATTACGCGAAAAAACAGCCCCGACTCGCATTCTATTCGCCGGTCGCGACCGCCGTGTTCAACTACCGTAAGAACGTTATTCCCCGCTATAGCATCAGCGAAGAGCTTGCGGACATCGTTGAAAAGGCATTGAAGGACCGTTATCCAAGCCTCGTAAACAAGGTGAAAAAATTAATGAAATCTGGAAACAAACGGGCTAAACGGGCGTTGTCCACAGTAGATGAACAAGCTCGGGCCGCGGATGGACAGGTTGAATGAACCGTGATTCCCGGGGTCTGCGGAGCAGTTCTACGAGATGCGCCAAAGCCGATACAGTCGCCTCGGTCGCCGAGTCTGCTTCCCGAACGAAAGCGACAAGAAGAGCTGTAAGCATGTCTCCAGCGCCTGTTGGATCAACATCACTGTGTTCAAGGTTGATGCTGAAGAAGCTGACCATGCCTCGATGTGCAGCCAACAACCCTGTTCTCGAGCCTACCAGCACAACTCCAGGTGCGGCCCTAGCTATTTTCTTAACCGCTTGCAACGGGTCAGCTTCTCCAGACAGCACCACGGCTTCTTCGTCGCTGCAATGAATGACATCAGCTGACTTCAGCAAATGTCCCAGTTCTTTTGAAACTAGAAACACGTTTCCGGAGTCGTCGGCCTCGCGGAGAAACCCTTGAATGTCTAAGGCCAGATGAGACGAACTGTTCCGAAGGATTTTGAAGTGATTTTCGCCGGCTTCGCGGTAAACCGGTGACAACAGTAGGCTGTCGACGTCGATGTCGGCGAGACTATCCTCTGGAATTCGGGGCCCTATCCTGATAAGCTTTGACCTTCGAGTTTTTTGCGTATAGTTGTGCTGAAAAGTGTAGGAAAAACTGTCAGGCACCTTGACTATTTTAGAGATGTTCACACGCGCTTTCACGAGCTGGTCATAGAAAGATTGTGGAAAATCGAGTTCTCCAACTGCGGAATAGACATTTACCGAGTGATGGATGGACGCGGCCGCTCCTCCGGCAAACCACGGAGGACCTCCGAGAAATATCTTGTCACCATAAACGTCGATTGTCAAGGCGCCGACAACCCCGAACTTCACAACTTTCTATGTGGGTGAGGGAAAGATTAAATGATTCGCTTATTTGTTAATGGGCTGGGTTGACTACGGTCATACCGCTGAAGGAAGTCAAGAAGCCGAAGAGGTCGTCGGTGGCTGAAGCCGGCAAGTTTGAGAAAGCAGGTTACCGCATAGTGGGCAGACATTCAGCGGTCAAGGTTTGTCATTGGACAAAGTCGGCACTTCGAGGCGGTAAAAAATGCTACAAAAGCTGGTACGGAATCGAAAGTCATAGATGTATTCAGATGACCCCGTCCCTTCAATACTGTAACATGATGTGTGTTTTTTGCTGGCGTTTTCACACCCTAAACCGTGTACAACCGTTTGACGGGCAATGGGACAGCCCTTCTGAACTACTTGACCAAATTATCCAGGAGCAGAGGCAGCTTCTTTCAGGTTTCGGAGGCAATCCAAAAGTTTCGAAGCAGAAGTTCTCGGAAGCGCTGAACCCCAAACACATCGCTATTTCCTTAGACGGCGAGCCCACTCTCTATCCCTACATCGGAGAACTCATCGAGGAGGCGACTCGTAGAGATATGACTACCTTTCTCGTCAGCAACGGCACCATGCCTGAAAGACTCGCAGAAATACTTCACAAATGCCAACCCACCAGCCTATACCTGAGCGTTTACGGCCCCGACCGGGAAACGCATATCAAAACATGCAAGCCGTTAATATCGGATAGCTGGGAAAGACTGATGAAATCCCTGGACCTGATGTCCAGGTTTACATGCAGAAAGGTGGTTCGCTTAACTTTGGTAAAGGATTTGAACATGCATGCGCCAGAGTCGTACGCTGATTTGATCAGAAAAGCGCAACCTGATTTCGTCGAATGCAAAGGATACACACACGTCGGTGAATCTCAGCTACGACTTCGAAGAGAGAACATGCCTTCTATAGAGGAAATCAAAGAATTCGCGGCCGAGCTGGCAAAATATATTGGATTCGTTAACGTAACTGAAGACGAAGTCAGCAGAGTTGTTCTGCTCGCCAACCCCGTTTCAAAATATTATCTCGAAATAGCTAACCGGTTAACTCAGCAATAGCCGCGACCAGTCTTTTGTAAGTTTCGTCGATTGTTTCAGGCAGAACACGTGTATCAGAGATGATTGTCATAAAATTTGTGTCACCCCTCCACCTCGGGACGATGTGAAAATGAACATGGTCTTCAATGCCCGCACCCGCGGACTTGCCAACGTTCGCGCCGATGTTGAACCCATCCGGTTTCATGACCGATGATATCGCCTTAACAGCCAGCCTGATTAGCCTCATCGTTTCCAACATTTCTTCGTCACTCATTTCTTCAACAGAGCCGATGTGTCTGAACGGAGTCACCATTACGTGACCATTGTTGTATGGATAAAGGTTCATGATTATAAAGACGTGGCTTCCTCTGTAGACGACATATCGGTCACTGTCTTTTTCGGTGGACGCCGCTAAGCAGAAGACGCAGTCCTGCTCTTTTTTCGACTCTTTGATGTAAGCCATCCGCCACGGCGCCCAGAGCCTATCCAATTCAACGCCAGTTCTCCAAGCTTTGATTTAAGTTATCACGTGCGAAAAACTCTGTCCACTTTTCGTCCAAATGAGCGGTGTAAACCTCGCCGCCCAAAACGTTTTCAACGAACTGTAAAAAGCTTTTCAACGAGTTGACCGGCACGATGTATATATCTGACGCTTTTCTAGAGCTCGGTTCGTAGAGAGAAACGATGACAGGGGTGAAGAAAACGAGCTTTCTGCCGGACATGTTTTTCTCAAAGAATTGTTTTAAGATTATCGTGCGTTGTTTGTGTTTTTCCACGATTGTGTTGAGAGTTTTTCCGGCGAGTCTCTTATTCCAGCGTTTGCAGTCGAAAACAAGGCATAGCGAAGTCGAGGCGGCGACCACGTCCAATTCCACTCTCTTTTTTTCGAAGCTCAGTCGCACGTTTGTTCTCTGCATCAGTCCGCTCAGATGACATGCGTGAGCTACGAATATTTCCATTTCTCGCCAGCTGAGCTGTCTAGCGATTTTCTCCGGTTCAGCCCCCAGACTTATCGCTGCCAAACCAAGAGAAACTCTGATGAACCCGGGTGGATGGTTCTGCCCCAACAGGCCGCGTAGCGTTTCAATGACATTCTCATAGTCGACGCTGATTTGCTTCGTAATTTCTTGAAAATCGATGCTTCTTTCGTCTTTTAAATTTTGGAAGGTTGTTTCGATGAGCTTTAGCAGATATGCTTTATCTGAATAGGTCATCCTTTGCGTCACGGATAATCGCCGTTGCGGGGATGTTGGTTCGGTCGTAGCTAAGCCCCCTTACGATTGCGACGGGAATTCCTTCGTCTGCTTCGCCCATCACGAGACCCGCCGCAGAAGCTATTTCATCAGCTATACAGACAATTTTAGACCTTAGAATTCTTCCGTAAAGGTCTTTGTAGCCTCTAATGTCATTCAAGGGGTTGATGCCGCTGCATCCGATGGCGACATTCACCGACCCGACGCGGAATGGCCTTCCAAAGCTGTCGCTGATTATCACCGCGACCTCTTTGCCGGTGATACGTTTGATTTCTTCCCGGATTCTGTTCGCTGACTTGTCGGGGTTTTCGGGAAAAGTTATCAAGTAATCTTCGCCGCCGGAATTCGACGCGTCCACGCCTGCGTTCGCGCAAACAAATCCATGAAAAGTTTCGCAGATGATGACCCCGTGCCCAATTCTGACTATCTTCCTCGCATTTTTCAAAACCACTTCAATTTGACGAGGGTCTTTGCCGGTTAATTCGGCGAGATTTTCAGCAAAGCGTGAAGGTTGTACGTCGACCAGTTTTACAATTCTACCTTCCGATTTGGATACTATCGAATGAGCGATGACCACTATGTCACCATCTACAATCTCTGTCCCTGCACGTTTGGCTGCTACAACAATTAGCTCAGCAATATTATCGCCTTCCTTGACCAGTGGGATCCCTGTGATTGGTATGATTTCGAGCTTGTTTACCATAGGTTTTATAAACCGAGTTTGTCGAGCTTTTTCTTCGCTCGGGCGGCTGCAACGCCGGAGACGTCAAAGACAGCTTCCTGCTCCACGGTTTTTCTTTTTACAAATAGCCCGCATCGTCCGTCTGGAAGCAGCTTAACTTGAATGCATTGAGCGTATGGGCACTGATAGCCTATGCATGGAGCGTCTACCCAGTTGCACCATGGGGGGTTTCTTCTGAAGTCGAGAACTTTTTTGCCGCATCGGAAAAATCTGCACAGTGGGTTGCAGATAGGGGTCGGTTCCTTACTTAGGGTCCAATTCGGCAACCCGAACCTCACTCTTTGCAATGATTTAGCCGGCTGGTTGAATTTTAACGTTGTCTCAAATTTCTCAATCGAACTACCACCGTCAACATCAGCGCTGTGAGAATGGCTGCCAAAACCGCGGATACCAATGCATCAGCAGAGATGAAAATACCGCTAATCACCACGATGTCAGTGAACCTTATGTCAATATCGGAAGGCCCGTCAGCGAACCGGCGTTCCCGCCAAAGCAGCTCCTCTCCTTTGTAGACATCTATTGTTATTTCGCGTGGAAGCTCAAGCTCCACAGATGCAGGCGAAGCCGATGTTTTCCGGTCTAGTAAAACGTTCGAATCAGCTTTTACGATGATTCGTAAATCTTCAACGAACTTTCCGACCGAATCTAGCACACGGACGCTTACTGGGAAATTAATTGAATTAATTTTGATGGCTTGACTGGATTCCGTCAGTTCGATAGTTTTCTTGAATACCACTGTGTTTTTGTACCTTATTGTTACATTGTTGGCACCCGGGAATATTTCGGCGGTTGCGGCTCCGTTAACAGTCGTTGCGTTGAACGTTCTTCCAGTGACTGGGTCAGTTACTTGGATTACCGCACCAGACAGCGGGTTATTCTTAAAGTCTACCACTGTGAAAGTTGTTTTTGTCAACGGTATTGTGATTTGTTTAGTTATCTTTGCTTCGGTCATAACCAGCTGTTCTGTTATTATTCTCGTCCGCCCTCTGAAGACGTGTATTGTGTATTGGTCAACACGGTTGGAAATTGGAAGATATCCGGCTGTGATTTCTCCGTTGCTGTCTGTTATTCCGCTGCTGAAATTTCCGTATCCAGTGGCACCTACCAATACACCAAGTCCTTTGACGGGTTGTCCAGAAGGGTCTACCAATCGGACAACCAAAAGTCCGAGGTCAGCTCTGAGAACAAGGTCGGCGTCAGCCTCCAACCTCAAGAGCGATGAATAGACCACAGCATCCCTGTTACCAAGCCGCATAGAAAGCGAAGCATTGTAGCTTCCGACCACTTCAGAGCTTATAACCTGAATTACTGAAGCAAAGCCCTGAATTACTTCTATTTGCTGAGTAAAGTTTGTTCCACGCATTACGAGGGTTCCGTCGACCAGAGCTTTGGAACCCCCAAGATCTGTAAACGTGAAGTTGACCCTCACAAGACGGGCAGATATCTCCACAAATTCAGTAGAAGCTTCAATTCGCCTCTGCACTGACCCAACTTCAACACCTTCCTTAGTTACTGAAAGCCTGTAGTCGCCGGCTATTGACGGAGCCGAAGAGTATGGGATGTCGTTGAAAACTGCATACCCTGTTGCATTCGTTCTCTGAGTGGTGGATAGTATACGATTGGGCGAAGATAGCGTAACGGGGATGTTTGCTACGGGCCTTTGAGCAACATCGTATACCTGAACCGTTACAGAGCTGAGTGGCGCCGTCTCTGCCAAAAATGGAGTGGAGGGGAACTCGACTGTTTTTCGTAGAAGCTCGATGTTCCTCAACGATATAATTATTTCATATGTTCCCGCTGTGAGTTGGCGAAAGACGGCGTAGCCCGACGCGTTGGTTACAGCGGTTTCCCGAAAGTTTTGAGCTTGAGCTGTTACCGTCAATCCAGGTTTAGGTTTTCCGTCAGGCGTGGTAACGTACACGGTTAAACTTTGAGCATCTTGTTGGGACACGGCTATTTGCGGAAGCGTCAGGAGAACTATGATCAGCAGCACGAAAATGGGTTTCATTTGCTGGATTCATGGTTATGTGGTTTTTAAATTTGAACGTTTAAACGTGTCTTGAGGAAGTTGTCGGCTTCAATCAGGGTTTCCTTAGCTGTCTTGAAGGTTAATTTCTCAAGTGCTTTTTCAAGAGAAAGCCAAACATAGTCGAGGTGTTCCGGCGAAAGAGTAACGGATTTATCACGTGCTTGGCCTAGGTAGAAGACAACCTCTTTCCTAACGAGCCTCCCCTCTTTCATGAACATGTAGTTTATGACTTTCCGGAAGCCGTCGATGATAGTGATATTCTCCATCCCTGTTTCTTCCTTGACCTCACGAAGAACAGCTTGTATTTCGGATTCATTCTTCTCAATGTGTCCTTTGGGAAAATCCCAATGTCCTGCACCGTATTTGAGTAGTAGATATTCGACCCCGTTTTCACCAACATAGTAGATGACTGCTCCAGCACTCCGCTCGTCTACTCTCGTCTTCAACCCGTTTGTTCTAAAATACTGCGACACATATATGCTTAAATTCGCTTGTTCACTCCGAGAGACACGAATGCAGACTCTTCGAAAGCCCGAATGGATTAAAACTCGGTTGCCCGGTTTTGGAGCTTACCCCCATATCAGACATGTGTTACGGAAATACATGTTACACACTGTTTGCGAGGAAGCGATGTGCCCCAACTTGGGTGAATGCTGGGGAGGCGGAACGGCTACGATAATGATCCTCGGCGACATATGCACCAGAAGCTGTAGGTTCTGCGCTGTGAAAACAGGTCATCCACAGGGATTCGTAGACGCTAGCGAACCTGAAAAAGTTGCGAAAGCGGTTGAAGAAATTAATTTGAAATACGTGGTTCTCACCTCTGTCTGTCGCGACGACCTCGCCGACGGCGGAGCATCCATTTACGCTGAAACCGTGAAAAAAATCAAGGAAAGGAAGGGAGAAGTACTTGTAGAAGTGCTGATTCCTGATTTTGACGCAGTGCCCGAACATTTAGAAAGAGTTGTACGAGCCGGGCCCGATGTAGTGGCGCATAATGTCGAAACCGTGCGAAGGCTTACCCCTTACGTGCGGGACAGGAGAGCTTCTTTCGACAAATCACTCAAAGTTCTCAGACTCGTCAAAGAATTCAACCCAAGCATGTACACTAAATCATCGATAATGGTTGGTTTGGGTGAAACCGTTGAAGAAGTATTGGATGCGCTAAAAGAACTCCGCCAAGCCGATGTTGACTTTGTGACTATAGGCCAATATCTTCGCCCTACGTTGAATCACTTGCCCGTAAAAGAATATGTTCATCCTGATGTGTTTAAACTTTATGAAAGGGAGGCTTTGCGGATGGGTTTCAAATATGCGGCTTGCGGACCTCTGGTTCGTAGCAGCTACCGAGCGGCTGAATTTTTTGTCGAATCCATGTTGAAGAGGTGAAAGCTTTTGCCCATGCTTAACATGGCAGAAGCTCTCAACTTAGCTTTGAGGGAGGAGATGCAGCGCGACAAAAGAGTGATTATCTTGGGAGAAGACGTTGGAAAGCGCGGCGGTGTATTCCTAATAACAGAAGGCTTGTACGAATTATTTGGGCCGGAACGCGTCATCGACACGCCTCTGTCAGAAGCAGCCATCATTGGCGTCGCAGCGGGGATGGCTATGAATGGTCTTCGGCCGGTGGCTGAAATTCAATTTGCCGACTTTATTTTTGGGGGCTTCGACCAGATAGTTTCAAATGTAGCGAAAATTCGTTACCGCACCGGCGGACAGTTTTCCGTGCCGCTAGTCATTCGAGCTCCTGTCGGCGGAGGCGTTAAAGGAGGGATGTTTCACAGCCAAAGCCCTGAAGCATACTTCATTCACACACCGGGGCTTAAAGTCGTCACTCCTTCAACACCATACGATGCGAAAGGATTGCTAATCTCCTCCATCCGCGACGATGACCCCGTCATTTTCTTCGAACCCAAACGAATTTACAGATCTTTCCGACAGGAAGTCCCTGAAGGAGACTACACTATACCCTTGGGTAAAGCCCGAATTGCTCGTGAAGGCGCTGACGTTTCACTGATAACATATGCGGCGACCGTTGTTGACTGTTTGAAAGCTTCTGAAAAAGCGAAGGAGGAGGGAATTGACTGCGAAGTGATTGATTTACGGACTTTGCTGCCTTTCGACAAAGAAGCCATTGAGAAAACCGTCAAGAAAACCGGCAGGCCCGTTATCGTTCATGAAGCTCCCAAGATGTGTGGCTTCGGTGCGGAAATCGCTGCCTTCATAGCTGAAAGACTTCTCCTCGATCTCGAGGCGCCGGTTTTCAGGGTGACCGGTTACGACACACCTTTTCCATTCGCTCATGAACATTACTACATGCCGAATGAAACGCGAATACTCAGGGCGGTGAGAAAATCGGTTTCTTTCTGAGGTGTGGATGATGGGGGATGTTGTTGTCGTTGGAGGCGGGCCCGGTGGGTATGTGGCGGCAATCAGGCTTTCTCAGCTCGGCTTAAAAACCACGCTTATCGAAAAAGACGAGCTCGGAGGAGAATGCACGAACTGGGGATGCATTCCGAGCAAACATTTAATCGGAAACGCGAAAAAAATACACAGCATTAAGGAGCTCGCCGCAAAGAACATCTTGGCATCGTCTGTACCTTTCAACATGGCTAAAATCTCAGAATCTACTAAACAGGTAGTTCATAAGCTGCGACAAGGAATAGCTTATTTGCTCAAGGCCAACGGAGTAACCGTCGTTAAAGGCGAAGCGGTTTTCGAAAAGCCGGGCCTGATTTCCGTCAAGAAGAACGACGGTGAGCAAAAGATTTCAGCTGAAAACATCATCATAGCAACCGGAACCGAACCCGTATCGCTTCCATCCATTCCTTTTGACGGAACCTGCATCATCGACTATCGTAAAGCATTGTTTCTCGACAAAGTTCCGAAGAAATTTCTGGTCGTCGGAGGGGGTGCGGTTGGAGCGGAGCTTGGCACAGCTTACGCTCATCTCGGCTCAGACGTGACCGTTGTTGAAGTTATGAACCAGCTTTTGCCCGGATTTGACGCAGACGCCTCCCGCTTACTCAAAAGAGGCATGGAAAAGATCGGCGTGAAAATTCACCTCAGCACAACAGTTTCAGAATATTCGTATTTTTCGGATGGTGTGAAAGTGGTTCTTTCTAACGGTTTTGAAGATGTTTTCGATTTGGTTTTGGTCGCGGTTGGTAAGCGGCCAACTTCTTGGACGCGTCGCCTCGTCGACTTGGGTGTTGAGCTCGATGCGAAAGGATACGTCAAAACCGATGAAAAGATGCAGACAACTGCAGCGGGCGTTTACGCTGTCGGCGACGTTACCGGTCCGCCGTTTCTCGCCCACAAGGCCTCCCATCAAGGAATTGTGGCAGCCGAGGCGATAGCAGGTCTCGACTCTCGCTTTGACGGCCTGGTTCCATACGGTGTGTTTACTTCGCCGGAAGTCGCAGCAGTCGGGCTTAGCACAGACGCCGCGAAAGAGGCAGGCTACGATGTCGTCGAAGCAAGGTTTCCATATACAGCATTGGGCCGAGCAATTACGGATGGCGAAGACGGCTTCGTCAAACTTATCGCGGATAGAAAAACAGACCGTCTCCTCGGAGCCGTTGTTGTCGGCCCTCATGCGACCGAAACCATCGCAGTATTGACCACCATTATCAAGTCAAGCGCGACTCTTGAAGACGTTTCAAAAACAGTTTTCATTCATCCAACCTATTCGGAGGCGATAGGCGAATCGATGCTAATGGTTAAACGCCGAGCGATTCACTATGTCACGAAATAGCATCATCTTCGTCGACCTCGGAACGATTGAATATGAATCTTGCCACAAACTTATGCTCGAACTTCATCAAAAACGAGTTGAAAATCAGATTGAGGACACCGTTTTACTGCTTGAACACTACGACGTTTACACTCTCGGCAAACGCGGTAGGGAAGAAGACGTTTTCGACAGGACGATTCCTGTCTATCGGGTGGAGCGGGGTGGAGAAGCAACCTATCACGGCCCAGGCCAGCTAGTCGCCTATTTCATCGTGAGCTTGCAAGAACTTGGAATCGGCGTAGCTGATTTTGTTCATCTGGTCGAACAAGCGATCATAGACGTTCTCGCTGATTTCCAAATTTCTGGTGAACGGGTCGTCGGTAAGCCGGGTGTCTGGGTTGATGGACGCAAAATCGCGTCGGTCGGCATGGCTGTGAAAAACTGGGTAACTTATCACGGCGTTGCGTTGAATGTCAACACAGACCTGAAAAAATTCTACGGAATTAAACCATGCGGAATGGAGGCAACAATCATGACCTCGATGGCCTCCATTATCGGACGACCAGTCGACATCAACAAGGTCAAAAAAAGCATGGTCAAACACGTGTCTAAAGCTTTGAACAAGGAGCCGGAAGTTGTCGAAAAGCTCAACGCAGTTTTGACCCAGCCGAAGTCAGGTATTTAAATCCTTATAAACTATTTAAACCGTTTAAAAATCGTGCCGAAAGGCCCCCCACCAAAAATCGAAATTCAAAACGTCGTTTCGAGTGTGACCCTTTTTCAGCGGCTTGACCTTGCACAGGTTCAGAGAACTTTTCCAGACGTTGAATACAAGCCCGCTCAGTTTCCTGGCCTCGTATTTCGCCTCGCTAAGCCGAAGACCGCCACTTTGATATTCAGCAGCGGCAAAATGGTCTGCACAGGAGCTAAAAGCGAGGAAGAATCCATTCGGGCGGTCAAAACCGTTGTCAAGGCGTTGAAGAAGGAAGGCTTCGTCATTCGCGAAGAGCCGCAAATAGAAATTCAGAACATCGTCGCGTCAATCGACCTTCACGGCCGCATAGACTTGGAAAAGGCCGCGACAACGCTCGAGAACGTAATGTATGAGCCAGAGCAGTTTCCAGGTTTGATTTATCGAATGATGAGCCCGAAAGTCGTGATTTTGATGTTTGCAAGCGGAAAACTGGTGTGCACAGGGGCAAAGTATGAGAAGGATGTCTACGAAGCCGTAACTAAGCTGCAGGAATTGTTGGAGGAAAAACAGCTCATCACGTATGATTAGGCTGGGAAAATCGTCCGGAGAAAAGGTAGAACCTTCACTGGTTCAAGACCAGAAATTTTTATGAACACCGCCAACATGAACAGGCCCGTCGCCGTGGAAACAAAAACAAAGTCTTTCTTTTTCATTTGTAGAATCCGCAGGCTCGTTCTTTTTTTGGTGGCGCCGAAACATTTCACCTCCATGGCTTCAGCTAGTTCGTATGAGCGTCTGATGACGTTGACGAGTAATGGTACGAGGATGGGGATGAGGTTGCGGATTCTTTTTACAAATGAGCCTTTGTCTAGCTCAAGCCCTCGCGCTCTTTGAGCATCCATGACCGCTTTGAGTTCTTCAGCCATCACCGGGGTGAAACGAATGGCCGAAACAAACGCAAACGTGTATTCATACGGAACCTTAAGCTGCTGCAGCGTAAGAGCAATTTCGTCGGGTGTTGTTGTCAAGAAAAAAAGCGAAAAAGAAGAAAGAAAGACGACCAGTCGTAGAGCGTACGCAAAGCCGTAGCCTGCAGCAGCGAGCAAAGACGGGTCCCTTCCATATTGACTCACAAAGGTTATGACGAATACAATCGCAGCTAGTGGCAAAGCTCCCCTCAAAGTTCTCAACCATAGCTTATGCACTTGTGCCAAGAAAATCACGGCAGCCTCGACACTCAGCAAAGTCAAAATTACCACAACGTCCACGTATATGATGGCAGTTGTCAAAATCAAAATGGATACGCCAAGTTTTGCACGCGGGTCGAGTCTATGGACAAACGTGTTTCCAGGCCTGAAGCGAAGGCCTTCGAAAAGTCTCATGGCTTAATCACTTTGAGAACTTCTTCAACCGCTATGTCAACGTCTAAAATCCGGTAGTCGACGCCTAAGTCATCTACTCGCTTGAGTGCAGAGACCACTTGCGGCGGAAGGACCGAAGCTTTTTCCAGCGAGACGAAATCGGTTAAAACTTCTTCACATCGGCCGTCAGCGATTATCTGACCCTTCGAAAGAAGGATTGTTCTCGGTCGCAATTCTGCGACGAATTCGACGTCGTGTGTAGCCAAAATAACTGTTCTGCCCTGAAGGTTCAGCATCTTCACCATATGTTTCATTTTTTCCTTCTGAACGCTGTCTTGTCCTATCGTGGGCTCGTCTAGACAAACCACTTGAGGCCCCCAAGCCAAAATAATCGCCATCGCCAAACGCTTCTTCTCCCCACCACTGAGGAGAAAAGGCGACTGACCCGCGTAAGAATCGAGCTCAAAAAATTTTAGAGCCCATTCAACTCTTTTCCTGACCTTATCCTCACTGTATCCAAAGTTTCTAAGAGCGAAGGCGACTTCATCGTAAACCGTCGATTCGAAGAACATTTCCTCCGCGTTCTGAAATACTAGTCCGGCCTTTTGTGAAAGCTCGGCAACCGACGCCTTCGTTGTGTCGACTCCTTCGACCCAGACTTTGCCGCGAGTTGGTTTCAGCAAGCCGTTGACATGTTTGAGCAATGTGGTTTTCCCCGAGCCGTTTTCACCCATCAAAGCAACGAGTTCACCAGGCTGAAATTCGAAAGAAACACCTCGCAAAGCATGCACGTTTGACGGATAAACATAGTGAACGTCTTCAAACACGACTGACAAGCCTCCTCACCTCATTTTCGAACTCATCTCCACTGAGACAAAGCATGTTCCAATCCTTCACAACGTTCTTGATTTTCCTAGAAAGCAGAGTCACTTTTGGATATGAAACTCCGAAAACATGTGGATCGTATTGTTTAAAAAAATCGCGTGGATTACCGTGAAAAACGATTTTACCATCAGCCACCACCACAATCTTATTGGCTCGAGATGCAGCCAAGTCAACCCGGTGTTCAACCAAGATTATTGTCAACCCGAGTTTTTTCCGAATGTCGTCTATGAGGTTGAAAAGCCCAAGGCTCGAAACAGGGTCGAGAAAAGAAGTCGGTTCGTCCAAGATTATAATTTTCGGCTTCATTGCAAGGACAGACGCTATTGCTATCCTCTGCTGCTGTCCTCCGGAAAGCTCGAAAGGAGACCTTTCCCGTAAATGTTCAATATTCAACGCGGCGAGCACCTCATCGACCCGCGCCTTGATTTCTTCTCTCGGAAGGCCCAAATTTTCGAGAGGAAAGGCAACGTCGGCTTCCACAGAGAGTGCGAAAAGCTGGTTTTGCGGGTTTTGAAAGACCATTCCCACGATTTGAGAAAGGATGTAGGTGGGCGTCTTCGCTGCGTCATGACCGTCGACCAAAACTTGACCACTGTATTCGCCTACGTAAAACTGAGGAATCAAGCCATTCATGCATCTACAAAGAGTTGATTTACCTCCACCACTTGGCCCAACGATTAGGACGAAGTCGCCCTTTTCGATGTCAAGGTTTGCCTCATAAATGGCGTGTTTCTGAGCTCCTGCGTATTTGAATGATAGGTTTCTGATTTCGATAAGCGTCATGATTCAACCGGCCAGCTCCACCGCGTTCACTCCGAGTAGAAGCGACAATCCTTTTACAGCTTCAGACAAAGCTTCATCGACAGACGTTTTCAATCGCAGCCGCGCCGCGCCTGCGTGACCACCTCCATCGCCTTCGAACTTCCGCAGAAGATATTTTGCCAAATCGTCGCCCAAACCTATTCCGGCATATTTTTGAAAGTCCTGGGAGCTACGCGCCGCTACCACTGCGTATTCGCCTTTAGTAGCTCCAACCAAGGCCACGTGAGCCCCAGCTGATACGAGGCTTCTAGCCACGGAAGAAAGATAGCCGTTGACGTTTGAACTCACCACAAACCATTCGCCGAGTCTGAAGACATTTATTCGGCGCAGGGCTTTCAGCCGCGCGATTCTTTCAGGTTCGTCGATTTTTGGCTCTAGCATCCCTATTATCGTTGAAGGATTCAATTGGGAAAGAAGGTTGGCTGCTTTATAGGCTAGCTCTGAGTCAGCGACAGCCAGCCGCACCGTGTCATAATACATTCCGAGGAAAAGAGCTTCAGCCATTTGTTTGTCAGGTTTGACGTTCAGAAATTCGAGAAGGTCGTAGACCATTTCGGACACAGCCAAATAGCTGGGAGAAGCCACTGACATTACGCTGGGATTTACGCTGTGCTGTAGATGATGGTCGATGACCAAAACTGGCTTACCAGATTCGAGAACTGTGGTTTTCAGGTCTCCTAGCTGAGCCAAGCTTCCGACATCTACTAGGATGTAAGCGTCAGGCGATGTGACATTTTTTTCGGAAAATCCGATGTGCGTCATGATGGCTTTAACATGGGCTGAAACCTCGTCGGGAATCAAGAATCCGACTTCAGAAGCTTCGTAGAATGTGCGGAAACATCTATCCAATACGTAGGCGGCTCCCACCGAGTCGGGGTCTCCACCCCAGTGAGAAACTATCTGCACTTTCTTACCGCGAACATGGCTCGCCAACATTTCATGAAGCTGTCGGATAAGCCAATGATTTCTCATAACCCTTTTCAAGAAAGGCTAGTTTAAGCTTTAAACCCTATTTGACTACTGAGAAGACGGTTGACCTCCTGACAGAAGCTTCTGCACCTCTTTCTGAAGGCTTTCAATCTGAGCTCGGGCCCGTGATTCCTGTCTTTCGATGACCTTTAAACGAGTGTCGGCAAGTTCCTTTCTTTCAGTCAGTTCTGCGACAATCTTTGTTTTGGTGGTCTGAACCAGAACAGGTCCTACCGCCTTGTAAACGACTGCGACATCATCCATTTTGTTTACTTCCTCAAGGGCAGTGCTCACTTCCGCCAGCTCTGCTTCGATTCGCTGTTTCTCCGAAAGAAGAAGGGCTAGGCTTTGCTGAAGCTGTTGAAGCCTCAAAACCTGTTGCTGGACGCTTGGTGGAATTTCTCTACCTGACATTTTGAAGCACCTCTACCGTCTGGAAAGACGTGTTGAGCAGCCTTATTACTGTGTTGGCCGCCGCCCTCGCAGCGACCATATCCATAGATTCGATGGAGAAGACAATCTCGTCACCTTGAAGCGTCACAGACGCCTTTGACCGCGAAGACTTTATCGATTCTATTTCGGGCTTGATGCTTTTATAGAGTATCGCCGCAAGCTTAGGAAACGTTTTCACTGAAAAGTTAAGCCTGACGGGCGCCAACTATTTCTCCGCTTTCGGAGTGTAAGCCTGCCCCGCGAATTTAAATCCGCATCTTTCGCACTGCCATATGCCGACAGATATTCGCCGCACCTTTACAGCGCCACATTTCTCACATGGATATTTGGAGCGAGCCGCAGTAACAACCTCAGCCCATTTCTTCCTTACCGTTGAACCGTATCTAGCTCCAAGCCCCTTAGCGATGCCAAGCTTCGTCTTAACCAACCGGTATCACCTCCAGCAACCTCTTTCTAAGCTCTTCTGACTTCGAAAGCCCAATTTGAACCATTTGTTTAAACACCTCGACGTTCAAAAGACCCGGGGCGCTTTTCTGAACCGCAGAAACGTATCCAAAAGAGTCATAACCTAATGTAACCAAAGTGTCGGCAACTTCTTCCTCCGCCGGCAACGGGTCTACCACAATTTTGTCCCTGATCACGCCCATAGTCACGCTGACGGGATACGTTCTCAATGGAACCTGTATCTTCTCACCGGGAACTAATTCAATTCGATCGTTAACAAACCTGTACACAGGTAACTTCGTGTTAGCGAGAGCTGCGACAGCTGATAAAACAGCGGCGTCGAAATAGTTACCGTCATAATCTAACACGTAGCAGTCGATGTAAAGCATGTAAACTTTCTGGCTAGGCACTATTGATAATTTCTCGACTTCAATCGCTTTGCTTTCCCTGATGACCCTGTCGACGATGCGTGAAAGCTCTATAGCTCTTTCATCGGGCGGCCCTGGCTCGAAAGATTTCGAAGCAAGAGGTAACAATTCTGCGTTAACAGTGAAAACACCTTCGTTTGGTCTGTCGGGGTAAGGCGAGCCGACCTCAACTTTGATGCCTGTCAAGATTTTTGTTTTACCTAGTGAAACGAGGGCGGAGCCATCGGCTTTGTCCACCACGTTAGTTGACATGCTGATTTCACGGAAAGCCAGCGGGTCGCGTTCATCGATTCGTTTACCTAGCTTAAGCAACTCGTAGACCTTGTTTTTCATGATTTTGATTCCATAGCCTCGTTTCTCAAATCCGAAGCTCATGTCTCCAACCCTTCTGGTTCAACTTTGTAACGTCTTTTTAGAGCATCGACCTGCATTTGGTAAATTTTCTTAATCGCTGACTGGGCCATGCTGAGGCCTTTGTCGATTTCCTCCGGTGTCATTCTGCCGTTTAGCTGGAGCAGAACGATGGAGTTAAGCTGGGGAGCCATGGCGACTGGCATGTCTGCTTCGCCGTATTTATCCTCCGTCTCGTTGATGTCAAGAACTAGGGTTCCGTCGACTTTTCCAACAGCAACCGCGGCTATTAAATCCGCCATGGGAACACCAGCGTCAGCAAGAGCTAGGGAAGCGGCGGTAATTCCTGCCGTTCTTGTTCCACCGTCAGCCTGTATCACCTCAACGAAGATGTCGATCATCATCCGCGGAAACTCTTCGAGAAAGACAACCGTTTCGACGGCTTCTCGCAAAACTTTGGAAAGCTCGATTTCTCTCCGAGTCATTCCAAGAGGTTTTCTTTCGTCGACGCTGAAAGAAGCCATGTGGTAGCGGCAGTTGATCACAGCTCTGTCGGGGAGCTCAAGATGTTTGGGATGCACTTCCCTCGGGCCGATAACTCCGGCGTAGATTTTGGTGCCCCCTAGCTCAACATAAGCCGAGCCGTCGGTCTTCTCTAGAACACCTACCTCGATGCGGAGCTTACGCAATTCGTCCGGTTTTCTTCCATCAACTCTCAACCCGTTTTCATCAATCAGACGCAAACTAACCACCTTGATTTTTTAAACGCTTTAAAAACTGAATCACTCTTTCCGTCAACCCAACGGTATGAGCCTCTCGTTCAATTAAGTTGATTGCGGCAACAGCCGCGAATTCACTGGCCGGGTCGGGGCCATTAACAACAAGTAATCCGTTGCGTCCCACCCAGAAATCACACCCCGTCTCTTTACGTAGTATTTGCAGCATTGAGCCCTTCCTACCAATCAGTCGCGGGACTTTTGCCGCGTTGATGCTTATCAAAAGTCCTGAAGGAACTTTTTGGAGGCCTTCGTTTGACAAGACTATTCCCTTCAAGCCTGTTGATTTGACCTCTGCGTAGATGCAGTCGCCTATGTCTATTTTGAGCGGAGTTGTTTCTCGTTCGGAAGGCTTTATCATAGCAATTGTTTCTCCACCTATTTCTACTTCGACAACGTTGGGCTTAACGTCTGAAACTATGCCCACGACTTTGTCTCCTCTTTGAGGACGGTATCTTCCTCCGACGGGTATGATTCGGAGCTGACCGTTGATTACTCGTGCAAACCCCATTACTGATGCATATACTTTGCCGTCACGTGTATAGGTTCCGAACCCGCTTCGCCTAGAGTTGTCGGAAAGCAGCTGACCCGGGACAACCAACTCGTTTTCAGGCACGTACATCATTTAAGTCACCGGCTTAATCTCCACCCTTCCGCCGCAGATTTTGTTCAGTCGGTCGACGAGGTCCGCATGTAAACCTGTTGGAATTTCGGCTAGACATCGCCAGCTTCCGTCCCCAAGCCATCCTTCTTCGACCATCGTTCCCATGCTACGTATCAATCCGTAAACCTTTCCAACGAATTCACCCGCAACCCTGATTTCAACACGCACGTTACCGATTTTCAGCGGCAGAATTTTCCGGAGTCTTTCAACCGCCTTCATCGCCTCCTGCTTCGGGTCGCAAAACGGGTCGATGGATAATCCCACCTGCTCCAACGCAAGCTCGATTCTCTGGGGCGGATGAGGAGCATTGGTCCTCGGGTCAATAGCGTTTCTCGAAATAAAGTCGATGATTTGACGCTTCTTCTCCTCGATGAGTCGCCGCCGCTGTTCAGCTGTGATCAATACTTCCCCCTCGGACATAATTTTCTCAGCAACCTGCCTAACATCGGTGATGCCGAAGGATTTCTTCAAATCCGCCTCTGACGCCCTTATTCCTTTTTTCCAGTCTTTGAAAACCTCGTCATAGACCAGTATCTTCGAGATTGGGATTTTCTCGCCCATTTTGTATTTGAGTGCGTTGTCTGGGTCGACGAGAATTTCGAAAGTGGTTTCTCCTACGCCGAGCCTAGCGATTGTGTACGTCTCTTTCTGTTTAGGCATTCTTTGCTCAACTACTGTTTCTTAGACTTGAGCAAATCATTAAGAATCGGTAAAAGCTCCGACTGAGGCTTCATCGTGTATTTCTTGGTCGTTATTGGGATTGTGACAAGCCGGACCGTCCAGCCCTCTTCGATTTTGTCAACGGATTCTACTAATGCTCTGAGGCTGAGCTCCACGCCTGCTTGAAGAGTCATCGAACGATTGTAGTTGTTTTCGAAGAGCTCCCTTACTTTTTCAGCTCCTCTTCCGATGGCCCATGCGTTGTATTCGAGAATTAGGCCACTGGGTTCTGCGTAGAAAAGCCGTGGCCCTGTTTTATCGACTCCTCCGATGAGGAGCGCCGTTCCAAAGGGTCTCACGCCTGCATGCTGGGTGTAGATTTGCATGATGTCCCCAACACGGCGTGCAACAGCTTCGACCAACGGTTCTTCGTCGTATGATAGCCGAAGTGTTTGAGCGTAGACGCGTGCGTTGTCAACCAAAACTCTGGCGTCTGAATTAAGCCCGGCAGTGGCGGCTCCAATGTGTTCGTCTATCTGGAAAATTTTCCAAGAAAAATCAGGGTTCTGCAGCTTGGTATGCATCCTTTCCTCAACAGCCAAAACAACACCTTCGTTACAGACCAGCGACAATGCCGTCGACCCTGACCGGACAGTTTCTAAAGCGTATTCAACTTGGTAAAGACGGCCCTGAGGTGAAAAAACCGTGATCGCTCTGTCATAGGCACCCGTCATGCCTAAAGCCATTTCTTAATGCACCTGCTACATCAGACGAGACGGGGATTAAATAAAGTTAGCGTAGGCTTAAACCTATATACGGCACGGATAGCTAGTCAACGAAGCCGATGGCCCTATGCTTTGAATGTGGAGCTAGTCTCGTCTACGACCGCGAAACCAGGACCTACACGTGTACAGGATGCGGGGGAACCTACACGTCTCAGGATTTGTTGATTGACCGGGAGAAAAGATTTAACAGCAAATTCGAGGCAGACAGGAAAAGGAAGAAACGAGAAGAATATCTCGAATGGTGGCTTAGCTCGAAGTCTTGAAGAGCTTCTCAACACCGTAGGCGATGCCTAGAAGTTTGAAGTCTTCGCCGAAATCAGCGACTAGCTGAAGTCCGGTAGGTAATCCTTTGCTTGAAAAGCCCATGGGGATGCTGATCGAGGGTACACCGTATAGGTTGAATGGCTCGGTGTTCCTGAGAGTTGCTGCACGGACATTTATTATTTTGCCGTCTACGTCTATTTCTTGTTCATCGATTCGGTGAGCCGTTATCGTCGTTGTCGGAGTTGCCAAAACGTCAACTTGGTTGAAAACCTGTCGGAACTTAGCGACGAGTTTTTTCCTAGCCCTTAACGCGGTTAGATATCCTACTGCAGTGATTGACAGCCCTGCCACTATTCTTTGTTTTACATCTTCTCCGTAAACCGCGAGATTGCCTTTGCATACACCGAGGTGATAGGCCGATGATTCTGCAAAACCTATGACCGTCCGACACCTAACTGCTTTTTCGACATCTGGAACATGTATGTCAACCAATTCAGCTCCCTTGGCTTCCATTTTTTTCAGGCTTTGTTCAAACATTTCTCTCACATCATGAGAGAGATATTCCAGGAAATAGTTGATGGGAACTCCGATTTTCAGCCGTTCGAGCTTTGCTGGCGTTATTTTGGATATTTCTTTGACCTTGTTCGTCATCACTGCGTAGGCGACTGCGGTTTCCCAAACGCTTCTTGAAAGTGTTCCGACGTGGTCAAGGCTCCAGCTAAGCGGTATAACTCCTTCTGTGCTTAAAGAACCGATGGATGGCTTGAATCCGACAACACCGCAGAACGAAGCTGGAATTCTAACCGAGCCAGCCGTGTCGGTACCTAGACCGATATCACACATTCCTAATGCAACAGCCACAGCCGAGCCTCCGCTCGAACCGCCTGAAACACGAGCCAAATCAAACGGATTTTTGCAAGCGCCGAAATGAGGATTGATGTTTGAGACTCCAAATGCGAATTCATGCAGATTTGTTTTTCCGTTGACCGCCGCCCCCGCCTCCAAAAGCTTTTCGACGACTGGGGCCGTGTGACTGGAAACACGGTTGGCGAAAAGCTTGGACCCAGCTGTCGTCGGATAACCGCTGACATGGAAAACATCTTTAACGGCAACGGTCAAACCCCTCAAAAGTCTTTTCCGGAAATCTTTACGGCATAACGGTTTGTCGAAAACAGTTATGTAAGCGTTAACCAACGGGTTAAGTTCAAGAATCTTTTTACGCTGTTTCTCCCATCTTTCAACCGCGTCAAATCGTCTGGATTTCAAAATTTTACTCAGCTCTTCCGCGGCCTCAAAATGGCCTGTCATCATCTTCGACAACCTCGAGTAGTTCTTCAAGAATTTCTATGTTCTTCCAAGCGCTGTCGTCAAATCGATTCTTTACATCGCGGTACTCTATTCCGGCTATTCGGAGAAGTTTCTCAACTGCTTTTTCCATGTTTGCTTGCTGTGAACAAGGCGTATTAATTTTGTCGGGAAAGTCTAAATAGCGTCATTCTCAGTGGGAGAGAGGAGTTAGGTAACTTTGATTGACATCAGCCGGATAATTTTCGTGGTTGGAACAGCTGGCTCGGGTAAGTCATCGTTGGCAGGTGTGTTCGCCGAATGGTTGAGAGACCATGGTCAAACATCGGCCACCGTTAACATGGACCCTGCTGCAATAACTCTCCCATACGACCCAGATGTGGACGTTCGAGAATTTGTTGACTATGAAAGGATAATGGCTTCGAAAAGCCTTGGGCCTAACGGAGCCTTGATCGCCTCGGTCAGAGAAGCTACGAGAAACATCGAAGAAATAGCGAGCACCGTCGAAGAAATAAACGCCGAATGGATTCTGGTGGACACACCTGGCCAGCTTGAACTTTTCGCCTTCAGAAAAGAGGGAAGGATTATCGCTAAAAAACTGTCGAACGGAAGAAAACTCCTTCTGTTTTTGATGGATGCTTTACTTTGCACGAGTCCGCGTAACTATGCTGCTTCGCTTTTCCTTTCTGTTTCGACAACTCTTTCACTGGGCCTTCCCGCTGTTAACTTGTTGAGCAGAGTTGACGCTGTGCCAGCCCGTTATATTGCACGGATCCTTCGCTGGCATGAAACGGAGGACTCATTTCCAACCCATGCAGCAGGGTCGCTGAACGAGCTGCAGCTCACTCTTTCACGTGAAATCGTGGAAAGCTTGTGGGAATTGTCAAACAGCGTCCCCCTCATAGCTGTTTCGTCCAGAACGTTCGAAGGGTTCAACGAGCTTTTCGCGACTCTTACACGTATATACGGTGAAGGTGAGGTTGAGCTACAGTGACTGAAGAAAACGTTTCGGCGGTCGAGGAGGAAATTTACCAAATACGAGCTAGGCTCGCTGAGCTGCGGAAGAAGAAAGCTGAATACGAAGAAGAAGCCCAGAAGGCACTTGAAAAGAGGGATAAAATTCATGCGCGGATTAAAGAAATAAAGGAAAAAAATTCATCCTATCTAGAGCGAGTTTCACAGCTTCGGTCTGAGTTGGCCGAGCTGCGTGCACGGCTCGACGAAGTAGTTAAGAAAATTAACGAAAAAAGGTTGGAGAAGCAAACAATTTTATCCACACAAATAGCTGACAACGCTAAAGGATACACCGGTCAGGAAATCATACGACGTATACGTGATCTTGAACAGAGGGTTGAAACTGAAATTCTCCGACCTGAGGAAGAGAAGAAAATCTACGAAGAACTTCGTCACCTGAACAAGCTTTTAGCGGAAGTGCAGAAACGCGAAGGAGTGGCCGAAAAACTTCGGGAACTAAACAATTCAACTGCTCCGCTATATGAAGAAGCCAGAGCTCTTCGAGAAAAAATCAAACAGAAAAAAGAGGAGCTTCAAGCCGCGAAACACGCAATTCAGTCTGTTAAAGATTTAATTCAGCAGCTTAAGCCCGAAGCTGACACACATCACAATACTTTTCTCGAGATGAAGAAGAAGGCTCAGATGTGTGAAGCTGAGGAAATCCTGATGATTTCACGGCTTGTGGAGTTGCAGGAATTTGTCAAAAAGTCGCGTGAACTTGAAATAAGGACAAGGGAATACATGATGAAGGAAAAAATCAAGACAAGGGCGATGGAAAAGCTTTCGCATGGGGAGAAGCTGACGTTCGAAGAAATGAAGCTTTTGATGGAAGACGAATCGACGTGGAATGTCTTGATAAAGAAAACAGAAAAATCTTGAATTTATTCTTCGACGAATTGTGATATCGTCGGTAATTCAGGCGGCAATCCTTTTCTTTTCCTGATTTCCTGAATGACTTTGTCCTTTATCGATGCTGGCACTGGTTTCCATTGACTGAATTCAGTGGCCCAGAAAGCTTTGCCCATCGTGGCGCTTCTCATGGCTTCGCTGAGGTCGAAGGTTTCGCTGGCGGGAATTTCACCGATAACAACCGTGACGTATTCGGCTTGTTTGACGTCTAGCACGCGGCCTCTTTTGCTGGTTATCGTTGATGTCACAGCTCCCATGAATTCTGGAGCGACTTTGGCTTCGATCTTTAGAACTGGTTCAAGCAAGGTTGGAGTAGCCGATAAAACGCTCGCATAAAGACTTCTCCATGTGGCGGGGGCTATTTGGGCGTATCCTCTGTGCACGGGGTCTTCATGAAGCTCCACCTGTGTCAAAATCGCTTTAACACCTCTCATGTTTTCAGCCGCCAGCGGGCCTTCCTGCATCACGCGTTGAAATCCACCTATGATCATCATTTTTGACTCCTGCAAATACTGAGCACCTTTTGTCGCGTCGACTAAGATGTTTCCTCTTCCGTCGATAACCCAGACGTTTCTCGCCAAATCAGCATCCCATCCATGGTCTCTCAGAATTTTTGCGACCTGTTTTCTGTCCATTTCGTCGAAAAGCTCACCTTTTCTTATTAGCTCGATGATTTCGGGTTCTAACGGCTCAACCATGGTGTAAATGCGGTTGTGCCTGTTAGGTGATTTTCCTTCGAATTCACGGCCCTTCGTCTGAATGGTTTCACGATAAAGGATGATCGGCCTGCCCGAAACGATTTCGAGACCTGCTTTCTGTATCCAGGTCAACGCTATTTCTAGATGCAGAGTGCCCATACCGCTGATCAGGTATTCACCGGTTTCAGGTCTGACGATTGCTACAAGTGTTGGGTCTTCGATGGATAGTTTGTTGAGGAATTCGACGAGCTTCGGAAGGTCTCTGCTGTACTTTGGCTCGACCGAAATCGTGACAACCGGCTCAGATACGTACTTCAGCGATTCGAAGGGAACGGTTTCAACCGAGCCAAGTGTGTCTCCTGCACGCACTTCGCTGAGTCCCAGAATGGCTGGAATGTTTCCAGCCGGAATACTTCCAACTATTTCCCTGGCGGGCCCCATGTAAACACCGACCTGTTGAACACGGCCTGATATGTTTCTCCCGATGATGATGACGGAGTCTCCTTCGCTTATGGTTCCGCTGAAAAGCCTGCCAGTCGCTACTACGCCGGCCTGTGGGTCGACCCGCACGTCTGTCACAGCCATAACAGTGGGCCCTTTTTCATCACATTCCAGCATAGCTTGACCAACTTCGCTTTCCAAATCTCCTTTCCAAATTTTTGAAATCCGGTACTTCTGCGCCACGTGTGGAGGCGGATGTTTCGAAATTACCATTTCCAGCAACGCTTCATGCAACGGTGTTTTCTGGCGAAGCCAGTCGATGTCTTCACGACTGAAAGCATCGATTACGTCGCTGAATTTAATGCCTTTCTGCTGAGCCTGTTTGACCGTGAAACCCCATCGATCTTTTGAGCTGCCTAAAGCAACAGTGTTATCAGCGAAGCTGAGCTTCCATTTCTCTCTCTGCTCAGGCTCACCATACATCTCGATGAGGTTGTTCACGTCGCGAACAATTCGGGCCAAAGTTTCCTGTATTCTTTCCGTCGGCAGCCGCAGCTCTTTCACAAGCCTATCCATTTTGTTTATGTAAAGCACAGGCCTTACTCTTTCACTCAAAGCCTGTCGAATGACTGTCTCGGTTTGGGTCATCACTCCTTCTACCGCGTCGACGACCACGATGGCTCCGTCTATTGCTCGCAAAGCCCGTGTGACCCTTCCCGAAAAATCCACGTGTCCCGGCGTGTCGATCAAGTTCACAATGTATTGCTTACCGTCTGTTTCATAATAGAGCGAAACGTTGGCTGCTTTGATGGTCATTTGTCGTTGTTGTTCTTCTTCCAAGTAGTCAAGAGCCAGGGCTCGTCCGGCGAGTGAGGGAGAAAGAAGCCCGGCTGCGGCGAGCAGGCTGTCCGAGGTCGTTGTTTTTCCGTGGTCGACGTGGGCGATGATTCCGATGTTCCTAATGTTGTCTTTGTTCTTCAGGATGTCGACAACTTCAGAGATTCGTTTAACTCTCGGCATATCTTATCCAACCCATACGAATTTATGTCGGCTTTAAAGATATGTGGAATATCTATTTCTTCTTCTTTTTCCCGCCTTCCAGCTCTCGTTTTAAACCTTCGACAATTTCCCTGACCTTCGTTTTTGTGGTGGATTCGAGGAGCCGGCTACCGACGCTTGCTACAAGTCCTCCGACGACTATGTCGGCGTCCCAGGAGACCTCGGTGCCACCGTCAGCCTGATTTAAAGAAAGGTTGAGGACAAGGTCGGCCGTAGACTGAAGCCCCGAACCACGACCAACCACTTTGACGAATTCAGGCTCTTTAACTTCCTCCAGCTTAAACGCCATGTTGAGCGTTCCCTTGATCATTCCAAGCCCGATCTTGAAAACAACTTTGAAGTTGCGGTCGTCCACCTTCTCGTACTTCTGCAGGTCAGGTATGAGCTTGATGAAGCTGTCGGGATCTGTCACGAATTTGAAAACAGCCGCTCTGTCGGCCGCGACTACAAATTTGTCGGAAAGCTTCATGAAACTTAAACCTCTATAACGGGTTTGCCCGAAGCTCTTATCTCTTCAGCGGCAGCGAGTATGGATTTTACAATGTTCACGTATCCGGTGCATCTGCATAGGTTGCCAGATATGCCATGTCGCACTTCTTCCTCAGTCGGGTTCGGGTTAATCATCAGAAATCCAGCAGCCGCCATAATCATACCGGGAGTGCAGTAACCACATTGTAGACCATGGTTCTCCCAGAAAGCTTTCTGAAGGGGATGAAGCTCCTCACCCTTCGCCATGCCCTCGATTGTGATAATTCTCTTACCGTTAGCCTGGACGGCGAAATATGTGCAGGATTTGATTGCCTTCCACTTCCCATCCATTTCCATCAAAATCGTGCATGCACCACAGTTGGTTGTGTCACAGCCAATATGGGTTCCGGTGAGCCCTGCAAATTCACGTATAAAATGCACTAGCAAAAGCCTCGGCTCAACTTCGTAGGAATACTTTGTCCCGTTGATTTCTATGGTGACCTGCTTCTTCGGAGAAACGGGCTGTTTAGTTTTCTTCGCGGGCATACACCATCACCTACAAAGCTATTCCAACACGTTCTAAAGCCCTATATAAGGACCTTCGAGTAAAAACTTTCGCCATCTCTTTCTTGTATTCAGCAGAGCCCCGGAGGTCTGACGATGGGTCTGACATCGCGGAAGCCGTTTTGGCCGCCTGCTCAATGAGTTCCTTTGTTGGTTTCTGCCCGATGAGAATTTCTTCTGCATCGGTCGCCCTGAATGGATACGGGTTGACTGCGGTCAACGCAATAGCCGCTTTTTCGATTTCGTTTTCTTCGTTTAAAACGACTGATGACGCAACGCCGACGATGGCGTAGTCACCGGCCTTTCGTTCAAATTTAAGATAGGCTTGACCTACTTTGGCACCTTTCGGAACTGGGAGGACTGCTTCGACCAATATCTCGGTCGGCTTCAGAGCGGTTTCAAAGGGGCCTTTGA
This sequence comes from Candidatus Caldarchaeum sp., assembly GCA_038831915.1. Taxonomy (GTDB): domain Archaea; phylum Thermoproteota; class Nitrososphaeria_A; order Caldarchaeales; family Caldarchaeaceae; genus Caldarchaeum. The sequence continues at coordinate 79,839 of JAWBKB010000002.1, read as the reverse complement.
AGAATTTCGTTGCCTTTATGATTCTTTTTGACGTGCCTTTGGCCACTAGTTCGGCATCGAGAGCGAGAGCTGATGCAGGCCAGTCGGCAGCTGGATCGGCGTGAGCAAGTGCTCCGCAGAAGGTCCCCAAATTCCTAACCTGCATGTCAGCAATATGAGCCGCTGCGTCCACCATCATCGGAAACTTCTGCTTGAAGATGGGCGAATGTTCGATGTCAGCATGTCGGACCAACGCACCGATTCGAACCGACTTACCAGTGTCCTTGATGTAATTGAGCCCTTTGATGTGGTTAATATCGATAATGTACTGAGGAGAAAGAAGGCGGAGCTTCATCATCGGAATGAGGCTCATACCGCCGCTGAGAATTTTCGCATCCTCTTTATATTTCCTCAATAGAGCAACTGCCTGAGCAAGGGTCGTAGGGGCGAAGTATTCAAATTGCCTTGGAATCATCGATTGGTGTAGGGATTGGGCTTCTTTAAAAATTTTTAGTAATTCACGTTAAGTTGGACATAGTTTAATAAAATCCGGATAACACCGTAAAGATGTTGTTGACATCGGACCTGACACCTGAAATGTTGGTCAAAGAGATGGAGAAGGAGCTCTACGTAGCTGATGAGCCTCTTGCTCTTGCTGTTTATTTGGCTCTGAAATTGGAAAAACCTTTACTCATCGAGGGGGAGCCTGGCTGCGGTAAAACCGAAGTCGCAAAAGTGCTGGCGAAGCTTCTCGACACAGAGCTGATAAGGCTTCAGTGTTACGAAGGAATAACTGCTTCGCAAGCTCTCTACGAATGGGACTATCCGCGACAATTGATAAATATCCGTCTGCTCGAAGACAGGAAGTCAGTCGACGAAATAAGTGAAGAAATTTTCAGCGAAAAATATCTTTTGAAAAGGCCTTTGTTGGCGGCCTTGCTGTACGAAGGCCCAAACCCGCCGGTTCTGCTCATCGATGAAATAGACCGAAGCGACGAAGAGTTCGAAGGATTTCTTCTTGAGTTTCTGGCTGAATTTCAGGTCACAATTCCCGAACTTGGAACTATTAAAGCGAAGAAAAAGCCTGTTGTCATAATTACTTCTAACAGGACGCGCGAAGTCGGGGACGGTCTAAGACGAAGATGTCTTTATCTCTATGTCACCTATCCTTCGCCTGAAAAGGAACGTAGAATTCTTTCGCTAAAGGTTCCCAACATGTCCACCAAACTCGCTGACGAAGTGGTAGCGTTTGTCCAGAAACTGAGGCAAGTAAATGAGTTGACTAAGAAGCCCGGGATTTCCGAAACTCTTGACTGGGCGAATGCCTTAACGGTTCTCAGGGCACGCGAAATAACGCCGTCTATACTTTCATCTACGCTTACTTGTCTCATTAAAAACGAAGACGACTTGAAGGTCGTCAAAGACCTCGGACTCGTTTAGAAATGTCAACGACACATATGCTGTTTTTGGTTACAGAGATTTCACGAAGGCTGCGATTACATGGGGTTAAGTGTGGAACCTCAGAGAACATCGACGCTTATAGAGCTGTCGGGCTAACAACCATCAAATCAGTAGAACATCTGAAACAGGTTCTCAGGATCTGTATGATCAAGCGGCTTGAAGACTATGAAATTTTCGACAGAATTTTCGATGAACTATTAAGACAAAGGCAGCCGATGGAGCGTGAAGATGAGAAGAAAGAGGGGCAAGAGAAGGCATCTACAGTCAGCAAGAGCTATAGCCGCGAGACGAACACCGATAGTCAGAAACAAACCACTGTTTACTATAGTCCTGTCGAAGTGCTAATGAGAAGAGAATTTCCCACGCCGACGCTAGCTTTTCTCCGTGAAAGCAAACGAATCATGAAAAGGTTTCGGCGGAGAATGGCTCTCCTCCCAGGCCGCCGTTTCGAAAGAAGTAGCAAGGGCGCTGTCGATTTTGGCGAAACGATTCGTCAAAGTCTTCGAACACATGGCGAATTTCTAAAAGTTCTTCGGAAGAAACGAAAAGTAACGCGATGCAAGCTCGTGGCGATATTTGACGTCAGCGGGTCCATGGATACTTACACTGAGTTTTTAATGCAGTCGATGTATGCTCTGGCAAGACAAGGTGTAGCAGTAGAAGTATTCGTATTCAGCACCAAACTCATGAAAGTGAGTTCGCTCTTGAAGTATTTCGGGCCGAAAAAAGCCGCGGAGCTGATTTCCCGCGAAGTGAACATTTGGGGAAGCGGAACCAGGATTGGAAGTTGTCTTGCATCATTCATAGAGAAACATCGTGGATTGGTCGGGAAGGGAACGGTCGCACTCATAGTTAGTGATGGATGGGACACAGGTGAGCCAGAAGTCCTCGACAAGTCGATGAAGAATTTGAAAGCTATGGTTGGTAGAATTGTTTGGATTAATCCTCACGCCGACAAGCCCGGGTTCAAGCCGAGAACCATTGGAATGGAAACAGCCATGCCTTACATTGATGTGTTAGCTGGAATGAGTGCACTCCGGAGCCTTAATGCATTTAAAACCTACTTTGGTTCTGCGCTCGAACCTATGGCCAAGAGACCTGTCAGCAGACCGGCCCGACTCGTTCGCCAGTAGCCTCCGAAACGATTTCACGCAAATCTTTCTGTGAAGCCTTCACCTCTGCTAGACGTTTCCCGGTTCCGCCTTTTTCAAAGCTGATTATTTCGGCGAAGATGCTCAGCGCGATTTCCTCCGGTTTTTCAGCTCCTATGTCAAGTCCCGCGGGAGAAGAGATTAGCCTAACCTGCTCTTCGGGCACACCTATCCTCAAAAGAGTTTCAAAAACAATGCCTGAACGTTTGGCGCTCGCAATCAAACCTATGTATTTCGCTCCTTTATCTAAAGCGATTTTGAGGTATTTGTGGTCCAATTTATGCATCGTCGAGACGATGACGGCCGTGTTCGAGTCGATTTCCACCCCCTCCAAGTCAGGGTCTGTGACATATTGGTCGACCGATGATGGGTCTTTGAACATGCCGTCTGGGTCGGCCACTATTACTTTGTAGTCGAGAATTTTGCCAATTTTTGCGAGGTTTTCAACTATTCCACCATGACCTACGAGGACGAGTTTTTTCTTTGGCAAAACCGGTTCAAGGTGAACTTCCATCGAGCCGCCGCATGGGACACCCGTCCCACGTAACTCATCTTCCATCTCGAGGTAAATTGTACGGCTCCTTCCCTCTTTTATTGTTTTGAGCGCTTCGTGTAAAACGGTTGTTTCTACACATCCTCCGCCAACCCATCCAAAAAGACCTTTACCGTCTTCAAGGATTATGGCTTTCGAGCCAATTTTTCCCGAAGTATGTCCGACGGTCTTAACTACGGTGGCTATGCAGAATTTTTTCTGCTGTGCGATGAGTTCAGCTACTTTTGTGTAGAAAGTTAACTTGTCCAATCTGTTGTTGAAACAGTCTCGCTAAAATATAAGCTAATCGTTCTCAAAACGGGTTGCGGCGGATAAATCAATTTTTCGACATCTGGGAAGCTCAAAAACTGTTGGTCTCAAACATCAAGCCGTTGGTGGAAAAAGAAAGAGTTCACGTTTTTGAATCTGCGGAAAGGGTGCTGTGTGAACCTTTCATCGCGCCGACAGACCTGCCACCGTATGATTCATCCCACATGGATGGATTTGCTGTTCGAAGCGCAGACCTACAAACTGCTTCGCTACACAGCCCAATTTCACTCAAAAATATTGCGACATGTACGCCCGGCCAGCCTCCCTATCTACGTCTCACACCGGGTACCACGGCGAGGATTTTGACAGGGGCCTACCTACCAGAAGGAGCTGACGCAGTAGTTCCACAAGAGGAAGTCACGGTCGAAGGAGACCAAGTTATTTTCACTTCTCCTGTTACACCTTACCAATACGTCGACTTGAAGGGATTTGACGTCAAACGCGGGCAAACGTTGTTTGAAGAGGGTCATAGGCTCAAAATGGCCGATGCCGTACTTCTCGCATCTATGGGAGTCGGGAGCATCGAGGTCTTCGTGAAGCCACGGGTTGGTGTATTAGCTGTTGGGGACGAGCTGACGGACGACTTCGGGGAAACACGTAGAGGAAAAGTTCTGAACACCCACACTCATCTCGTCAAAAAACTCGTCCAATCATGTGGCGGACAATTCATTTTCCTCGGCATTATTCGCGACGACCCAATAGCTCTACAGGAGACGGTGCAGAACCACTACAATCAGGTTCACATGTTCTTATCTATCGCAGGGTCATCAATAAGTGAAAAAGATGTTTCGTCCATCTTCACGTCGAAACAGTCGACCGGTGCTTTTGTTCACGGCCTTAAACTTCAGCCGGGACGAGTCGGCGGTTTCGGCTTCATCGGCGAAAAGCCTCTGATACTTCTGCCGGGCTTAATTATGTCGACCCTCAACGTCTTCATGTTTTTAGCCTACCCTGCCATCCGCAGATTACTTCATCAGCAGCCGCTTTTCTACCATCACAGACTAAAGGCCGAGTTGACGGAGACGGTGCGTTTCAGAAAATATCATGATTTCGTAAAAGTTGTATGGGTTTCAGTGAAGGAGAGGGATGACAAGGTTTTCTGCGTTCCCAACTACGGAGAGTCGAGCGGAATGAGCATACCTTCCCGATCCGACGGCTTCATAATAGGAATGCCAGGCGTTAAAGAAATTACAGAAGGCTCGAAGGTTTGGGTCCATTACCCGCCGACCCTGTAGACAGGTAAAGGTTTTAAAAAGGCTGCCGGTCTGTGGGGCTTATGCACCACTCCCTGCAGCTCTTCGTCGGAGGATGCCCGCTCTGCAGGCAGATGGCCAACATCGTTGAGGTGGGAAAATGCGCCGGTTGCAAGCTAGAGGTGTTTGACTTGTCGAAAGATTTTCCTAAAGTAGAGGACCTTGTTAAAAGATACAGGATAAGAGCTGTTCCCACCCTAGTTATAGATGGGAAGATTAAGATCGAAGGTGTTCCAACATTCCGGCTAGTATGCGACGATTCTACCTACAAGTTTCTTGAGGAGAACTTCAGGATTTCTTAACAACACATCGCCGAAAAAGCTTCGCACCTTTCCGGACGGCGTGCAAACCCCATGTGTGAGAGGATTTTTAGGGGTCGGCTCGGCTCTTCCTGCATCATGTTTCAGTCTGGGGCAGCGGCCTCATCCCCCGCTTTACTATGTGTTAATCTCCTAATATGCTTATCAGGAGACCGAAAAACCTTAAAGCAAAGCCGCCGTGTCTATTCGCCGCGTGACCAAAATGTTGGGCGAAAGAGTTTACTGGGCTGAGGAAGAAGAGGAAGAATTCGAGGAAGAATGGGAGGAAGAAGATTTCGAAGAAGAAGAGTGGGAGGAAGAAGAGGAGTTTTAGCTACTCTCCTGTCTCCTCTCCCTCTTTTTTGTGAGTGTACAAGACTATACTCGTCACAGTGCTTTTTATTCCCTCCACGGTCAAAATTTTATTTTTCAAAAAATCTCTGAAGGCGTTTATGTCCTTTGTGTTAACAAACAGAATTAGGTCGAATTCTCCGGTCACCTCGTAGACGTCGACAACTTCAGGGAGTTTGCTGACTTGCTTCGCCACTTTTTCGATGCTGTTGCTTTCCGCGAAAATGTGAATTATCGCCCTCACCGCTGGAGCTGTCATTCACCAACCCTCTTCAACGACAACACACGTCCCGGATACCTGGTTAAAAGGTTGTGTATGTTCTTTTCATGCCCCTTCTCAAAGGTCGATTTTTCAGCCCGCCTTTGAATATAAGCGACGAGGTCGAACCTTCCTTGATCCAGCATCTGCGAAACCTTCTTCTCGAAATCACCGATTTCAACCACGTGATCGGCTACATATTTCTCTTTTCTCAAGGTTTTGCAAAGCGTGTGGAGGTCTTTGCTGACTTCGGCCTTGATTATGGAAAGGTCTCCACCCATGTTTGTATGTGGTTCAACTATGCTTACCAGGCTGATGTCAAAACGTCTGTCGAAAGCGTGAGTGATCGATTTGTAGGCGGTTTCCATGTTTTCATAAGGCCTGACCAATACTCCGACTTTCATCCGGTAGCTGAGCGGCTCGATGAGGGCGGCTTCGTCGGTGCTTAGCAGCTCGCATCCAGCTGACCTCCTATAAGCAACATAGAACAATATTCCGAAAGCCATCCACAGGATGATGGCAATTCTTCCCGAAGCGTGGAAAAGGCCCATGAGAAACAGCACAGCCGACAGCCCTATCAAGCCAACGACGGCGGGTAGCGGAATTTCGCGTGTCCCGATTTTGACCGTGAAAGGCATTTTCCACGGAGTATATACTTTTTCCTCGAGCTTCTTGAGCCTGAAAAATGTTGCCAACAGGATGACATAGCTGATGACGGCCGCGAAAGCGTATACACTTGCGAGAAACGGGATATCGCCGAGAAACGAAAGTAGCACACCTAACAGCCCGAAGAAAATGATAGCACGTACGGGTGTCCTGAATTTTGGATGAATCACGCGTATCCAAGAGGGCAGGAGCCGGAACCTTGCCATGCTCGCGGTAAGCCTTGAAACCCCCACCAACCCTGTGTTTGACGAAGAATAGCAAAGGATGAAAGCGGCGACGCCGACCATGGGCATCAAAATTTCGGACACGTAGGGATACGTGCTCACCAGTGTGTAGACAGGGTTTTCATAGGCGGCTGCGAGGTCTTGCCATTTCATCGAACCGATTGATAGGACCGGGAAAGCGATGGCTGAAAACGCTACGACCGCGACCACGAGTTTTGCGGCTTTCGGCAGGGAGAAGTGAGGCCTCCGGGTCTCTTCAGCGGCCTGTGCTATTGATTCTATGCCTACAAACGAGGCCATCGCCAAAGTTATGGCGTAGAGAAAGTTGTTGATTTGGGTTGTGAAGAACGGTGCGTACGCAACGTCTCTGTGCACGACATCGCTGCCGAAGACGGTGATTTGCTGGAGAAACAAATCGGGGTCAAATTTTAGCAGAAACCCTGCGGATAACGTGACGGCTTCGATGAACAAACCAACGAAGACAAGAGCAGAAACCATGAAAGAAGAATATTTAATCCCAACGATGTTGAGGAAAACAAGCAGGCTAGCGAGAAGACCCGCTAGAAGCCCCAGCGACGAGCCCGTCAGCCCGAAGAACTCCAGGTCGGGGAAAATCAGAACGGGAAAAAGTTGGCGAAGATATCCGGCGGCGGCAACGGCGAAAAGCGATATGCAGAGGATGTAGGCGAGAAGCATAGCCCATCCTGCGACGAATCCTACAAAGCTGTTGTAGGCTTTGACCGCATAGACCTGAACGCCGCCAGCGTATGGATATGTCGGCGCGAGTTCAGCGTATATCAGCCCGATAATGGCGTAGAGAAAAGCCGCTAAAGCAAACGCGATGGGGGCGGCTCCTCCCGCGAAAAATGTGATGACACCCAACGCGATGAAAATGTTTGGGCCTACGTCGCCGTATCCGAGGGCGAATGAACCAAACCAGCCGACCTCTCTCCGGTAGCCAACTTCTCTGGATTTCGGCAAACGATGCCGCCGGCTCTATTGGCGGTTCAGCGAAAATATAAAGCAGTAAACAATTTCGAAAAAGGTCTTAAAATAAGGCGCTTTTTCCCACTGTTTAAAACCTGTTTGAATTGCTTGAGTTAATAGACGGTCGACGTCACTGAGCGACGACGCGACAATCAGCAATATTCCATCGCTTTTGAGGGTGTGTGAAGCTTGATTGACTATTTCTAAGGATGTTTCGACGCCCGTAGGCCCTCCGTGAACCGCCGGGTCATAGAGCGTTTCTTCGCTGGGGAGGTACGGTGGGTTCGAAACCACCATGTCGAAGCTGTCTTGACGGAAGGGTAGAATCGAGGAGTTGACTAGGTGAACGGAGCCGTATACCTCGGCAAGATGTTGTTTCCCAGCTTTCAAAGCCGTTACATCGATGTCAATGCCCACGGATTCACGGCTTCTGGCTAGTAACTGTCTTAACACATAGCCCGGACCGCATCCCACTTCTGCGGCCAGGTCAACCTTCGGAACCATTTCAAGGCATTCCAGAAGCAGGAAAGTGTCTTCACGAGGTGTATACGGATGATTCATGGGTAGACGCGTGTCGGTGTTCTTGGGAACATGGCCGCTGTCCGGATGTTTTTCAGTCCGAGAAGCCATTGAATCAACCTCTCGACTCCAAGCCCGAACCCACTGTGGGGAACACTACCATATTTACGTAGGTCGAGATACCAGCTGTACTGGCTTGGCTCCAACCCTTCTTCGACGATTCGGGCCATCAAAAGGTCGTAGTCATGTATACGCTGGCCGCCACCGACAATTTCCCCATAGCCTTCAGGCGCAAGCAGGTCACTAGAAAGCGTCAGGTCGGGGTTTGAAGGGTGAGGCATGTGGTAGAAAGCCTTGGCTTTTTTAGGAAAATGAGTCAAGAAAAACGGTTTCTCAAACTCCTTGGTCAACACCTTTTCCTCATCAGCTCCCAAGTCTGACCCATATTCGACATGAACGCCTTTCGACTCGAGAATGTCAAGAGCCTCGCTGTACTTTATTCGTTGATAAGGCGGCTCGAGGGGTTCGAGCTTTCTCTCCTTACCCAAAACTCCGAGTTCACGCTGCGAATTTCTAATGGCTTCGATGCTGGCTTCGCCGACCAGCTGTTCCACAGTTTTCATCAAATCTTCGAGACCGGCGAACGCCAGCTCGCCTTCGACGTGCCAGAATTCGGTCAAATGCCGCCTGGTTTTACTCCGCTCCGCCCTAAAACTTGGCTGAACGCTGTAAACCTTACCCAAAGAATAAATAGCCGCCTCCTGATAAAATTGAACGCTCTGCGTAAGATATACTTCTTTCCCAAAATAGTCTACCTTGAAAAGAGTCGCCCCTCCTTCGACCGCCGCCGTGATGAATGTTGGGCAATGAACTTCGACAAATCCATGGGAGTCGAACCAGTTTCGAATGCTTTTAATGAGGTTCGAACGAAAACGGTATATCGCCGCCGCTTTAGGGCTTCGAATGGCGAGATGCCTATTATCGCTAAGGAACCTTGGCCCAACACCTTTCTTAATAGGAAATTCTGCCAGAGACGGCGAAACTACTGAAAAACTAGTCGCATGAATTTCAACTCCGCTGGGGGCCCGTGGGTCGTGGACAACTTTTCCCGTTAGCATCACAGCCGATTCTTTGCCCGCCTCGACTGCGGCTTTGTAAGCTGGTTCCGCCAACTGCGAGGCCCTCAGAGTAACCTGAATTGTTCCCCAGCCGTCCCGAAGGTCGATGAATAAAAGCTTGCCATGAAGACGTTTGGACCTAATCCAGCCCATCAAAGAAACCTCGGCGCCTTCTGCTGCCGAGGTGACGTCGACTGTTCGGACAAGCATCCCTAGACCTGGTTAAAAAAGCCTAGTATATAGAGCTACAAGATTAAAGTTCCGTCTTTGACCGTCTTTTCAGGTGTCACCGGCACAATTACCTCGTCGCTTTCCACGGCCGTTAATAGCATTGCTTCTGAGACCTCTCCCCTGATTTTTCGGCTTTCGAGGTTTGTGACAAAGACGAATTGCCGACCTATGAAATGTTCGGGAGGATACAGGTTTGCCAGCCCGGTCAATACCTGCTTATCGACATCGCCGAAAGAAACCTTCAGCTTCAACAGCTTGTCCGACCCCTTCACCTTCTCGGCGTGAACCACTCTACCGACCTTCATTTCCACACGTTTGAATTCGTTAATCGATATCATGGCCGAAACTTCCGTCAGCGCTCTAAAAATAGTTATGCACAAGGGTTTTCCACAATTTTTTCAGAAAATTTTTTATGCTCCTACGTCGTCAATATGATGAGAGCGAAAAATGGTGACGAAGAAAAAAACAGCCAAGAAGGCTGCTAAGAAAAAGCCAGCGAAAAAAGCTAAGAAAGCAAAGAAACCAGCCCAACCAACGCCTCCAGAAGGAGCTCCAGCGGGAACGGCTTAAAACCCTAAAACCCTATCATTTTTTATTCCTCTTCAGGCCAGTGTAGGAACCTTCTTCTACGACTCACGGTTGTGACGACTGGCTTTGGAGAAGCCAGCTCCGCCATGGAAGCCGTGATAAGCGAGAATGTAATGGGCACGGCAAAAAGGAAGGCGAAGTCGAGCGGCCCTTCCAATATTATTTGTTGGGCTAGTTTGGTCAAGTAAATTTCCCAATTTATGGCTGAAGGAATTCTGGGTAAGACGTAGCCAGCCAACCCCACCACTGAGATGTAAGTTATGGTGGGTGTTAAGAGGGATGGTATTACCGATTCGCTGGGTTTTTGGGTTAACAGCCCTACCATTACGCCTACTGCTATCCAAGCTATGAGAGGCCATATCCCAAGCTGGACGGGTGTTTGACTGGGCGGAACATACGTGAATGCGCCGAAAGCGGACGACAAAGGTGTTAGCGATGTAGACAGCGATGAAAGGATGACGGCCAGAATTGCGGACTGAAACTCTAACGTGGGAAGCGAGAACAGGATGTCGCGGGCTAGAACCCCTCCGAAGGCGATGAGCATACACAACCCTGTCAGCGTGGCAGCCAACCCTCTCATGGCGGCTGCATTTCTAAGCCGCGATAAAAGCCTCGTTGAATTCTTTCATCGAATGTTTTCTGAATATTAGCTGGATGTTCTTGTGTCAATACTTTGATCATATGCCTTTCGGACAGTTTCTAAGGTATCGACTTCTGACGGGCTCTTGTCGAACCTTATGTTTTTCACCCGGGCGAATCTGAGGGCGTAGCCGCTGGAATACCGGGGGCTTTTCTGAACTTCGTTGTATTCTATTTCGAGCACGACCTTGGGTTCCACCGTCACGCCCCAATCGAATTCTTTCGTTTTAATTTTCAGCAACTCTTCGGTCATTTTTTTGAATTCGGCGTCAGTTAATCCCTTGAAAGTTTTTCCAACTGGTACGAATTGGCCGGTTGTCTCGTCTATCACAGCTAAATGATAGTTGCTCAGCCAGCCTTGCCGCCTTCCATGACCCCATTCAGCAGCTATAACCACCACGTCGAGCGTTTTGGCGGGTTTCATCTTGAACCAGAAACCGCCCCTTCTGCCTGGAACATACGGGCTGTTCGGGGATTTGGCCATTAATCCTTCGTGGCCCATGGACGTCCAATCATGAAGTTTCTCGATGATGGTTTGTGCTGTTTCCGCGACCACTACCGGGTTGACAGCAGACGGCTCAACAATTGTCTCCAATTTTCGCCTCCGATAAGCCAAAGGCATGCTCCAACTATCTTCTCCGTTAACATAGATTATGTCGAAAAATTTGATTACCAGTTTCAGCTGTTTGAGTATGTCTTCTGTTTGTTTTTCCCTGCCTATCCTCCGCATCGTTTCTTGGAAAGGCGTTGGCCGGCCCTTGTCATCGACTGAAAAAGCCTCCCCGTCCAGTATGACCGTTTCGCCTTTAACGGATGTCTTCCCGGTTTCCACAACGTCGGGAACAGACCTGGTAATGTCCTTCAAACCTCGGGTGAAAACTCTGATTTCATCATCTTTTTTGTGAACCTGAAGTCTCACACCGTCGATTTTCGGCTCGATGTACACAGGCAAGCGGGTTTTACTTATGATTTCTTCGACAGTATAGGCGTATTCTGCCAACATCGGCTTTATTGGGTGGAAAATCGTCAAACTCACGGAATCAAGCGTTTTCTCCAAAGCTTTTTTCACGAGTTCTCCCAGGTCACCTAACAACATGTCGGCCTTTCTCACCGTGTCCACGGGCCGCTGAGAGAGTTGGGCCACCGATTCAATCAGCAGACCCGCGTTGAACCCATGTCTCATTTCGCCCATGAGAATTCTGACAAGCCATTTACGTTCGACATCGTCGCTTCTGGCGAAAAGATTCGCAAGTAGAGCTTTCCTCGTTTCCGAAGAGCCTTCTCCAGCAGTTTTCATGGATTTCTGCACGGCTGTCCAGACATCGAGCACAGTCAGCGGCTGTAAATCGACCAGAGACAGTTGCTTCTCTGACACGGCTTTGAAAAGGGTTGAGGGCCCGATGTTTATGCCGATGCGTCTGATACCTGACGTGATTCCGACCAGAAGATAAGCAGCGGCTTTAGCTTCCTCAGCTTCTGAATTTAGAAAGCCACGGAAATATTTGGCCACGAGAGAGATCTTCTCGTTCCGCGAGTTGGTTGACTCCAGCTCCTCACAGAGAACCGCAAGCTCCTTGAACAGCCGGGCCATTTATTCTATCTGGATTTTTACACCTTTGGGTTTTGGTATTTCAGCTTTGATATACAACAACCCGTTCTCATAACGGGCTTGAATCTTGGAGGGGTCGATTGCCTTAGGAAGCTTGATGGTTCTTCGATAGCCTTTTCCATAGGTGAAGGGGTACAGCCTGCTGTATTCATCTGCTGGCATGACGTATTCCGCGGAAACTGTTATCGAAGTTTCATCAGCCTGCATTTCGATATTTTCTTTAGATGTTCCGGGCATTTCAACGACGACGTAGACATGTGTAGAAGACACCGTGTAATCAGCTCTTGGCCTGCGGTAATCGCCGACTAAAGGCTCTAACAGGTTCATCGAATATTCAATGGCGTCGCGAACCCTATGCTCAACCTCCCGACCTATCCTATGGAAAAATTCATCCCAGTCAGGAGCACTTTCCATACCCTAATTTACGCGTCTAACGTATTTATGTTTAGCAAGCTATAAAAACCGTCGAGCTTTATTAAAGCAAGGTTGGTCAGGTGTAGCGTTTGCGGCGTTGACGAAATGCTTCCGTTTCGGTGTACCTACTGCGGGCTTCCCTACTGCTCCTCGCACCGGCTGCCTGAAAATCATGGATGCATAGGCATATCCAAGACACGTAGTCCCGAAGAAATAAGATTACGAGCGGCGGCAAAATACGTGAGCAGAGGGGCAAAGCCTCAACTTTCTTTCACCAAGTCGGAGACAGCACAGCTAGCCATTGCAGCCGCGGTCGTTTCCGTAGCTGGCCTCAGCTTGGTTGGTTTCGCAGCCGCTTCCATAACCTCGTTAGCATTTCTTGTCGGAGGATTTTGCGCTTCGTTCATAGGTCACGAATTAGCGCACAAGTTTACAGCGATTAGAAGAGGCCTTTCAGCGGAGTTTAAAATCTTTCCACCCGGACTATTCGTAACTTTGATAACCTCTTTGCTACCTGTTCCGTTCAAGGTCATCATGCCGGGTGCGGTGGTGATTCGGGGGTTAACCCTTCCAAGAACAATAGGGGAAATCGCGGCCGCAGGTCCCTTATTCAACTTCATTGCAGCGACGGCCCTGTTTGTTTTAGCCAAGGTTCTCAACAACTTTCTGCTGGAAATAGTGGCTTCGATTAATGCTTTCTTGATGTTTTTCAACATGTTGCCTATTCCACCGCTAGACGGCGAAAAAGTTCTCAACTGGAGCTGGAAAGTTTGGCTGACGATTTTCGTTATGTCGCTTGCGTTACTGACCGTGATCCAGTTGTTTTAAAGGGCTGAATAAATCATACAGGAGCCTATTGCGAGAAACGCCACAACTATTACTTTCCTTAAGTTTTTTTCTGATAGTCTTAGTTCGATTCTGCTGCCTACCATGCCACCGAGAAATCCTCCCACCGAGGCTAACACGAACAGAAATGGTTCGGAATAGCCCTGAACCGTGTATGATATTAGGCCTGTTGAAGTTGCGAACGCCGTCACATATTGACTGGTGCCGACCGACTGATGTGAATCCAGCTTGGCCCAAATTATGAAAGCTGGAACCATTATCAAACCGCCTCCCACACCGAGAAGAGTTGAAACGAATCCCGCCGCGACTACCACTGCCAGTTTTCTCGCGAGCCTACCTTTTTGCCTGGTTTCAATAGACACGGTTGGCCGCTTTACAAAGACAAAAACAGCAGCAGATATAACGAAAAGACTGAAGAGAAGCCTGAAGGTCTGTGCCTCAAGTCTGGCCCCTATCAAGGACCCGAGCAAAGTCGATGGAATAGCAGCAATCCCAAGCCACGCATTTGGCCCGATTTGCAACGACTCTTGCCGAAACCTTGTGAAAGTGGCGGAAACAGCGTTGGTGAAAACCATGGCAAGGCTTACGGGAACAGCTTTGGAAGGCGGAAAGGAAAGAAACATCGTCGAAAACGGAACGAAAAAAATTCCGCCGCCGATACCTAATACAGAGCCGAACGCAGCGGCGAAAAACGCAACCAGGAAGACAAATAGTTCGTTCATAAACCAATAACGCCGGCGGACAGATAAATTTAATTATTTTTTGATGTTTATATATGGGTTGGAATGAAGAAGGGAAAAATCGTTTCAAAGCCCACCCCTAGGACACGGTCGGAAAGAACCCGTGTCTATAAATACCGTGTAACGATTTTGGAAAACCCGCCCGAATCGCTGGACGGTTTTAAGATTTTTGGGATAGAGGTGAAGCTGGGGAAAGGTAGGCATGTTGATTTTCCTTCCGATGCTAGGGTCCTCGACGTCGAAACATCTCAAGAGCCTTTGCCGATGGATGTTGAAGTCAACGCAAAATACCAAAGAGTCGAAAACAGGACAACCATAGTTCGGAGAAGGTCTCTCTTATTCAAAATGGAGAAGATTACAAACTCTACTTCTCTTTTGTCTTAAGCTCCGCAAAACCACCGTACTTTTTCATTACGTCGCCGCAGACCTGCACGGCTAGAGCGATCAGCTCGTTCGCCCTTTCTTTGGTCGACGCCTTGACGGACAGGCTGTAAACGGGAGCACCCTTAGTCCTCATTTCGACAGTTTCTCCAGTTTCAGCTATTTTTTCGACGGCTGCAGCTGCTTCACGTATGGCCTTTACGCCGTCCCTGCTCTCACATCTAAGCACCATATCTACCTTTACCTCAACTTCCCGAAGCTTGATTTCCTGCTCGACGGCTTTACGCAGCTCCTCTGCTTCGAGCGGGTCGAGAGTGGGAAAGATTTTCGAAACATCGTGTCCGACAGCTATCTGCTCGAACAAACCATAGAGGGTTTCATAGTTGGACGTGGTCGCCAAAATTTTCTGAACAGCTGCGTCAAATTTTCTTTCCTCTAAGGTTTTAAAGACTTTTTTGATTTTTGCCTTTCTCTTAAGTTCAAGAAGCTTGTCAACTCTTTCTTTCTGAGACACACGTCTAATGGATAGGTCAGCCTGCATCGTGGCCGGGTTTACTCGGATGATTTTGAAAACGGTTCTTTGTCCTTCTTTGAGATGTTCGCGGATGTTTCGAACCCATTTGAGCGATACTTCAGAAACATGGACAAATCCTTCATAGCTTGGATATTCCTCGATTTCGACATAAGCTCCATAGTCCTTAACTTCCTTTACCCTTCCTAGAACAAGCTCCCCAATTTCGGGGACTTTACTCAAGAGTTCTCTCCTTCTTTCCCAATATGATTGCTTTTCCTCCGCTTGGACGGGCCAGCACCGCGCCGCAGACATTACATTTGACAACCGTTTTCGCGGAGTCGAAAACTATTTGCGAGTTGCCACATTCGTTACAACTGACGATAAGAAATCTCGACCGCGGAGATGGAATGTATTTGCTCCACGATTCCGACATTACCTCACAACCTCCAATTTCTTAAGTCTGATGCCTTCCCGCATGACGCTTCGACCGCATGTGACACATTTGAGGACTAATGTCTTCTTGTCTGTTGTCTTCGACTTTTTACGCTGAATAGGATATTTCTGACCTCCATAGCCTTTCAGCTCCCTTTCGTGTCTTCTCGCACCTATCGCGAGAGACCTTTCTTTGCCTTTTTTGTAAAGGGCAACCGTATGTTCAGTATGCGCGTTGCATTTAGGACAGTAAGTTGTGGTTTTTGCCGGAACTTTCATTCTTTCCGGCTAAACTGCAAAGCATGATTTAAACCGTTTGAAACACCTTTTAGAAAGCTTCGTCAACAGTATCGTCATGCCTGCGGCGACTGTGGTAAAAGACATAATGACGCAGGACGTTGTCACCGTTTCGCCTGAAACAACCGTCTATACGGCGGCCCGTATCATGGCTCAAGCCGAGGTGGGGTCTGTTGTCGTAACGGTCGGCGAAAAACCTGTTGGAATCATTACGGAACGGGATTTGGTGAGGAAAGTTTTGGCCGCAGGTCTTTCCCCACGCAGAACAACTGTGAAACAAGTAATGTCTTCGCCGGTGGTGGTGGTTGGTGAGCGTACATCCGTCGAAGAAGCTGTCTCGATAATGGCGAAAAATAAAATCAGGCGGTTGCTCGTGGTTTCCGACGAAAAGCTTGTCGGAATAGTTACTGCGACTGACGTGGTGAAAGCCTTCGGGGCGGAAGCAGCTCGCGCCCTTCCAGCACTTGTTCGTGATCAGTCGGCCACGTAGACTTTGACTTCTTCTAACGCTTCTGAGAAGACGGTTTTGAACCGTTCGACGACGTTGTCATGTGAAAATTTGGCCCTGGCGACGAATATCATGTCAACGTCTCCGTACACCTCGTCGACTGCTTCGATTTCATCCCAGGACATCAACACTTCGTAAATCTTGTTTGGGTCGTACCTTGGGTTCAACTTTGCGAGGACATAGATTTTTTCGCCGCTCAAATATTTCATTAGTGTTTGTTTTTCGACCTGAATTCCAAGAGTGTTAAGCAAGATTTCGTTCAGCTCAGTAACGCTGAGGTATCCATTTTTTTCACGTGCTTTGTGAGCGAGGGCTTCTGTCGCCGCCCTAACTCTCGGGTCGTTGGGATTAAGGCCTGTCAGTGCGGCCACGAGACGGTGACTGGCGTAGACGCCTAATGTAAAAACTGGATTAGCGACGTCGTGTTCGAGTTTTTTGGTCGGCATGTATCCTTCAGGCTTTTCAACTGCCATGGCCTGATGCACCCCCGCTCTTATTGTTCGTGATTCTTCGGAAAGCGGATGCCGCCATGGAAGCTTTACGCCAGCGACTTTGGCGAAGAAGCTGTAAAGGCTGCTCATCTTATCCCGTTTAATTCCGAGGCTGACGCCGTGAACGTCTTCGAGAACAGCGACGACTTCATAAAGGTCCGCTATTCCGTTTCGGTCTCCCACACCCATCACCGTGACATGGGCTTCGTTGACGTTTTCCAAAATCGCGGCTATCGTGTTGGCTGAAGCCATGCCGTAATCGTTGTGAAAATGTGCGGCCAACGGCACGTTAGTAGCGTTTTTGACAAATCGGATGAAATGCGCGGCTTTTGGTGGTGATAGAAGGCCCGCGGTGTCCGGTACGCTTACTAATGTTGCACCAGCATGTGAAAGACTTTTGACAGCTGAGACTAGTTGTTCGTTTTGGTTTTCCACGAAAAACCTAGAAGCATCCTCTACGGTCGCCCGGATGTAGCGGAACCCTGCCTCTTTCGCCGCGTCTATGGATTCAGCGAGCCTTTTCAAAGCTTCGTCATAACTTATTCCGTGAAGCTTATGCTGCCGATGAATTTCGGTTGGAGCGATGTAGAATGCCACTCCGGCCGCATCATATCTCAAAGCCGACTCAACATCTTGTTTGACAGCTCTTCCATGAATGACGCATTCAACTCCCAAATCTCTGCACCTGTTGACGACCGGTTCGACGTCTTCCCTTGTTGTCCTCGGCGGATAATCGACAGTAACTTCGATTCTGCGCAAGCCCAAGTCCGCAAGCTTTTCAACCAGCTCGAGTTTAGCGGAAAGTTTCAGAACTCGGAAAAGCTCACCTTCGCGAAGTGTCGAATCAAGTAACGTCGTCAATCGAACTCGCAATTAGCCAATATCTTTCGTATTTATAGATAAACTGCGTTGCGGCTTCAGTGAATTTAATACGATTTTCGTAAGCTCCGTCAGCTTTTCTTGATAGCATCCGTAGCGGTCATTCCGCGTCGAACATTTTCCAACAAAACGGGGTCGCTGCTCAGCGCTTCCAACAGTGACTTGAGTAAGGCGGTTGATTTTTCGCTGAGGCTGTGCTCCAGTCGTTCGGCTTCAACTTCTGCGTCCAACTCCTTCATTCCAAGAATTTGAAAGAGCTTCGAAACGGTGTCATGACGACGCTTCAGCTGCTGAATTTTTGCCAAACCTTCTTCCGTCAGGTCCAGCCTTTTGTAAGGCTCGTAATTCAAGTACCCTTTCTCGCAGAGGCCAGTGATAACTTTTTTGACGGTGCTCGGGGCCACGTTTAGAGCACGGGCGACATCCACCGGCCTGACCGTTGTCCCCCTAGATTGCAGAATTTCATAAACAGCTTCTAAATACTCTTCCGCCAGCTTAACGTGTCCCCTTTCACGTTTGTGAGCTTTTTTCAACGCTTCGATGCGGTGAACGGAGCCAGACAAACCATGGACAAATCAAAGAGGCACGTAATAACCGTGACAGACATGATGTGCGAAAGGACAGCAAACAAATCAAATTATGCGATTGGACGGCTTTGATGGAAGCTTAGTTTCTGCATCCCTCTTTGAAAATTTGATGAAATTCATTGGTTCGGATGGTCTGTGAAATGTGGCGCCGGGGGTGGGATTTGAACCCACGCGGCCCAGAAGGGCCACAGGCTCTCCAGGCCTGCCCTCTACCAGGCTGAGGGACCCCGGCAATTCTAGTTAATCATGCGATTGGTAATGTTTTAAGTTAATGGACGTGTTGGAGGCCTCCTTTCCAAACAGGTGGATATGTTGATTTCCGCATGATTACACGGGTTACGTCGACCGCAAGGCCTTCCGTGGCCTCTATCATCTGTGAACTGTTCATCACAGCTTTTCCTAACGCTACCAATTCGTTTTTCAAGGTCATCACAGCGACGAAGCTGTTTACTTCGATGTCTGAGTCGAGCTTGGCAATGCCCGCAGCCATCAAGTCGGCTCCATGGCAGATAGCGTCGACAGCCGTGTCGAGAACATACACCTTTGGTACAAGTGACAACGCGTTTTCCACTGGCTCGAGGATGTTTCGAATTGCAGATTCATGGCCGGTCTCGCGGTATGCGGCAACTGCTTCGTAGAGTGCGAGAAATCCATGGGAACGTTGTTCGGTGAAAGGTCCTGCCCTTGTTCTCCGCAGTTCCTCCATGTGAGCTCCGACCCCTATGTATTCTCCAATGTCGTGGCAGATTTTACGGACATACGTTCCGCCTGAGCATCCGAGACGGAAAAGAACGTACCTACCATCTCTTTCAAGAAACTCAAAATAGTAAACTTTTCTTATCCTCGGTCTTCTCGCAACCGACGCCCGAACAGGCGGAACCTGATAAATTTCTCCCGTGAAAAGGGCGAAAGCCTCCTTTATCGATTGATCTGTCACATCGCCGTGAAATTCCATCAATCCAACGTATTCTTTTCCGCCCTGCATGAAGACAGGCGCGATTTTGGTTGCTTCCCCCACCATTAATGGTAGAACGCCGGAGACTGCGGGATTTCCCCGCTTTGCTCAAGGGTCCCGCCTTGTCCGACCTGCTCCACGTTTAGAATCTTCCGAACCAAGTACGCGACCTCGTGGCTTGTGGGCCCGCGTTGCTTGTCAAAGCTTATCACGCATGATTGTAAAAGTTCATCAACAGTCCTTTCTTGCGGAGGCTTGCCGTAGCGAAAATCGGTTTCAGCTTCCCTTTTCACGAGTGTTTCATATTTTCGATGCCAAGGCGGCTTGCCTAATTTCATGTTTTTCGACCATGTATTTTTCAAGGTTTGCTTCTTTTATTGCTTTTGTGACTTCTTCGTCGGACGCATCCTTTGATATCTCAATCTTATAAGGAGTTGGCAATATATGAATGATGTTGACGCGTTTTCTTCTCAAACCTGTTAGAGATTTGGGACCTGTCACTAACACAAATCCACCAGAGAAAACGGATACAACGACACCTTTTCGTCCCGCGTCTCGTCCTCTAACCTTCATGACTATTCTGCCGACTAAACTATCGTCAACCATGTCTGAAAAAAGAGCTTGCAAAGATGATTTTTATACATAAATTCCGCAGCGAACTTTCGTTAACATGGCTACGAGACCCGTCGTCTGCTTAGCTGGTTTCGCCGCCGTCGGTAAATCCACCGTAGGCAAGCTCCTCGCTAAGAAGTTGAAGCTCAAATATGTTTCGGGCGGGGACGCGTTAAAAGCCGTCGCCAAGGAGATGGGCTTCAAGCCCGGCGGGGCAGGATGGTGGGAAACACCGAACGGCGTCAAATTTCTGCTAATACGTGGACAAGACCCAAGCTTCGACCGCAAAGTCGACAAAAAGCTTCTTCAACTGTGCAAAAAAGGCGGTGTTGTCGTCGATTCATGGGTCATGCCATGGCTCTGCGACAAAAATGCTTTCAAAGTCTGGCTGACGGCTGACGAAATAACGCGGGCCCGAAGGATGGCGGAACGCAGCAAACTATCCATCCCAAAAGCGATGAAACTTCTCAAACAACGAGATAGGAAAAGCGCCCGCATCTATTACCGGCTGTACAGAATAAAGATTGGAGAAGACTTTTCACCCTTTCATCTCATAGTGGACACTTCAAGGATGAAGCCTGTTGAAGTGGCTGAAGTAATAGCGGAAACGGCTAAAAACTACTTTACTTTAACCATTCGGAAGCGACGGCGGTAACCATGGATTTTTCGAGGCAGCGATGGCAGACCTCTCCTCCGTAAATTCTTCCAACGGTTCTTTCTGAATGCGCGACACCACGGTCTTTCGATATGCCATGAATTTCTAAGCCGCAGAACCTGCATCGTCTCGGGCCTGGCAGTTCCTTTCTGAACTGAAGTTTGAGCTTTCCACCGGGGGTCCTAATCGTCTTTCTCTTTTTGCTTCGTGTCCTTAAACTTCTTCTCATCTTTCTCACCTTGTGATGGAGGTAATCCAGTTAAACCGAGGCCCAGCGCTTTCGCGATGGGTGAACTTACAGCGAAAAACGACAAAATAAACCATCCGTAGAACTTTAGCTGGCCCTGCTCCGTTATAAACGGAATATCCAGCCCTATCGGAGTGTAGCCTACAACTACGTCGCCGAAAAAACCTACCAACAAAGGATACACCGTGAAGAAAAGTAGAAGGCTGGAAAACATCGTGACGAGGTTTTTCTTTGTGATGTCCGCGTTTATCTGCTGAATGTATGCTTTCTTTTTTTGAAGTTTCTGAATTGTTTTCTGGTCTTTTTTACGTGTCGCGTTCATCAGCTCACGGTTGTAGGCCTGAAGTTCGGCCATCTTCAAATAGTCTTCGCGTTTGAAAACCACTTTGCGGAGGACCGAAGTAGCTGAAGAAAGAGCTGCTGCGATAGATAAAATCATCATCATGTCGACCAGCATTTTTAGTCACTTCCAAGCAGTTTTCCGAGAGCAGGATACATTTCGGAAATTCTCTCTCTCACCAGCAGCTGATAGTATTGATGAAGAATGCCTATTGTCAGAAGAATCCCTATACCAGAGCCGTAGACTGCGAGGTAATCTGCGACGCTCGCGACAGTTCCGATTATCAACCCTCCCAAAATCGTAACAGTTCCGATGTATTTTTTGATTATGCTGGCTATGATTTCCGGCGACCTTCTAAAGCCAGGGACCTGCATCCCTGCGCTGATCAACTGTTCAGCCACTTTTTCAGGCGCGAGGCCTGATATTTGTACCCAGAACTTCGCGAAAAGCACGGCGAACATTATCAGCAGCCCTGCATGGACAACAGCTCTCGTCGGGTCCTCGAAAACGCTTGCAAGTCCTCTCGGGCCGATGACGTAGTAGGCTAGGCCGCCGGTTGCGACAACCGTTCCAGCTTCTTGGTCAAAGGTATAAGTGCCGATGAGGTTGAGGAAGACGTTTTCGTTGTTGGGGTTGAACCTGCTCCAAACGAGCGAGCCCAAGTAGAAAATATTGCTGAACACTGTCGTTGCGAAAATTATCGGCACGTTTGAAACATACAGTAGTTTAACGGGATATTTGGCACGGTATCCTTGGAATTTAGCGTATGAAATCGGGATTTCGACGCGGATCGCCTCTATATAGATGAGGGCGCCAATCAGAAAAATCGTGGAAATAAATCCAACAAGGTCTGGGAATCCTCCCGCGCGTATCAAAATCGCTCCTATGTTTCCAGCCACTAATGTCTGAAACAGTGCCAGAATGATTCCTTGGTAGATTTCGTCCGGGAGAATGATCGGTGAAAACAGGGAAACGAATATCTCTTCAGCAACTCCAGCCACTATAAAAAGACTTATTCCGCTTCCAAGCCCCCAACCTTTTTGCACAAGTTCGTCAAGCAGTATAATCAGTATGGTCGCGGCGACAAGCTGGACAAAAATAGCTAAGTTCTGCGTTTCCGTAGTGGGGCCGAAAAACCCAGCCGAGACGTACGCAGCTCCTTGAAACACAGCTATGATGATGGCGAAGATTTTACTGACTGATGTGAATAGAGCTCTGTCTTCGCTTTTTTTGAGGTCGAGTTTTATCAGTTCGGCGCCTACCAAAAGCTGTAGGATAAGCCCCGCCGTGACTATCGGGCCTATTCCCAGTGTGATGAGTGTCCCGGTTTTCTGGGCGAAAACAACGTTTAGCAGCACTGGGCTTTGGCCGACTTGCTGGCCCGTCGGCAGTCCATAAAGAAGCGTGTGCCCCATCCAGCTGTAAACAACAAGTGCCAGAGCGGTCCAAGCAAGTTTTTCACCAAGGCCGACTTTTCTACCCGGCTTCTTTATCTCTGGTAGAACTCTAGAAACTTTTTCAAAAAAAACTCTGACCGGTGATTTTTCGCTCATGCCGTCACCAGCTCTGCTGGTTTGATGAGCTTGCCGCCCATTTGTTTGAGTTTTTCTTCAGCTTTGCGGCTCCATTTCTCAACAACAACGGTATAGGGCTTGTCTACCCGACCGTCTCCAAGAAGTTTGTCATAGCCTTTTTCAGCGAGGTTGACCACAGTGCTTCCTGTTTCCTCGGCGATTTTCGTGACTGTCATGAAATTCGCGATTCGGTTTGTGATTCGTTTTACCGGGACGAATCCATGTTTCCCAAAGTAGTTTGTTTTGAGGAGCTTGGTCCATTTGTGTTTGTGGCCTCCCGCCATTCCTCGACCTCCTTTAGCACCTGTTTTCCTATGCTGTCCTATTTGTCCCCATCCATGCGTCCGCGAACCTCTGAATTTACGGACTTTTCTCAGCCTTGTCGGCATGAATTTCACCTAAAATTGAATCCACGGCTATGAGAAACCGGTCTGCTAATAAGTGTTTCCCGGCTAAACCATGCGTCGGAAAAGTTCGTTGATGTCTTCGCCACGGTCTCCGTATTCTCCTTTCATCTTGAAAGCCCGTTTCACAGAATATCTAAAGCCCTTCTTGGGTGGATGAAGGTTTACGTAGACAGGATGAAGCAGCTTTTCCTCGTCTCTTTCGAGTTTTTCGGCGAATGACACTAAATCGTCGCCAGCGTATCCGGACCTCTTCAGCAGAGTGAATATAGTTTGTTTGTTAGGTTTTCCCCACGTTAGGTAGCGTTGAGCTTTTTTGAGCATGCCTTCGAGGGATTGGCTGTGATTGAAAAGGGCCGCTGTAAAAGCTTTTTCGAGTTTGAGAGATTCTAACGTTTTTTTGACGTCTGGGTCGATGCCTACGTTTCCTTTTATTCGCACAACCGCTACGACCGGCATTTTACACCGTCCTCCACAATTCTGGCAGGACAGCTTGATTGGTTGCTTTGAGAGCTTCATAGGTGGCTCCGACTACCGAAAGAGATGTCCGTGTTTCGCCGAAGGCTCTGGTCCAGACATCCGATATTCCAGCCAAAGCGAAGACAATTTTCTGAGATTCACCGGCTACTAGGCCGAGGCCTCTCGGTGCCGGCAAAACCTGAATGCGCACGCTTCCATGTTTGCCTTCAGTTTTGATATAAACACTGTGCGGCTCGCCGCATGCACATTCCCAGCTCCCGCATCCTCTTTTAACAGGCACTATGGAAAGCTTTGCGTTCCTGATTGCTTTCTCGATAGCTAAAACAACCTGTGATGATTTACCAGTGCCGATGCCGATGTATCCGTCGCGGTTACCCACCACGACAAGAGCTTTAAAACGGGTTTTTTCACCCGCGTCGGTCTGCCGCTGAACAAGTTTGACATCAATGACTTCTTGTTCCAAGTTTGGCAACAATCTGTCGACGATCTCGGGTTCGAGAATTTTTCCATGCGATTGAAAGACCTGGTCAATCGAAGTAATTTTGCCTTCAAGCACCATTCTGCCTAAGCTGGTTTTCGGAACCCATTCACTCATTTTGTCCCCCTCCGATGATTAAGTTCTTAATTCGTTCAACTTCTTCGTCGAGCTTAAGAAGGTATTCTTTGTCAGAGGCGATAAACTGATAGCCGTGAGGACTTTCGATTATTTTTTCAACGTATTCTGAAATATGTTTTCCGAGGATTCTGTCCCCTTCAGGTAACACTTTTTCATCAACCGGAATTTCGAGCCCAGCGTCGATGGCTCCTTTAACCGAGGCATAAAGCCTCGAGCCCTTCACCGACCTGAATAGACCTATGTCAACAATAGCCTTAGAAAGGCCTTTTTCGAGAGCTTTTTTACCCGCCAACAACCCAGTCAAATATGCGGCTGGAACCGATTTGAACGAACCTTTCCATCCGTACTGCTTCAAAACATCAGAAAAAACGGTTATCAAAGTGTTGTCGCCTTTTGCTTTCGATTTCACAACCTGCACGATAATTCGTCTGTTAGTTCTCCTGACCACGAGTCGTTCGACGCCTGATTTCACTAAAGCGAGACGTTTACGATAGTCTGTGTATCCCTGGCGTCTTCTTCTTGGCTTCATCCTGAGAGGAGGTTTGGACATTTTACATAGCCTCCTTCAAAAGTCCCTTGCTTCTAATGTACTCTTTGAGAGCTGCGACTGATTTAAAATTGCCAGCTTTCACGTAGCTGTATAGAATCCGGTAATCCTGTGTGTCTATCATTCCTGTATCTCGGAGCTTCCGTAGGTAGGCTCGCTGTGCTCTGACTCTGGTCATCCACATGGTTTTACGCGGAATTATCGAATGCTTGCCTCCTTTCCGACTTCCTTCCTTTCTCTTCCTTTCCGGCTCGTACCTAGCTCTGCTAACTCCTTTGGCTGGGATTTTGTAGATGGCCCCGTCAGCGATAAGCTTACGTATTTCTGCCCTTGTTATCGCTGATTCGATGTCTTCGAGTCTCTCCGGGTCGAATCTAACACGTGTGACGCCGCATTCGAGTAAATCCGCGGCCATTCTTTTCTGCATTTCCAGCGTCATGAACCACCACCAGCCTTGATGGGTGGATTAAGTACTTTAAGTCCTTTGGCGCGTGCTGCGTCGAAAATTTCCCGTTTTTTCTTCAACCCGAGGCGTCCTGAGATGCGTACGGCATCGCTTGAAGGGTTGAGGTTTTCAAGCTCAGCGACTGACATGACAAGCACTTCTCTGTAGCCTGAAGGATGAAGTCCTCGATATTTCCGCGGGCTTCCGTATCCGATTTTTGCCAACGGAGGTGAACCGCTTTTCTGCAGCCTCATCCGGCTGTCCTTACCCCTGGGCCTTCGGTAACTGGTTTCAAGCCTTTTGTACCGCCAACTTTCTTGTCGGACAAATTCCGGCGTTTTTCTCCTTTTCTTCAAAATTCGCTTCGGAAGCATTCTGCATCACCCAAATGATTTTTCAGCAACATAGATTCCGTCCAAAAATTTACGTGGGTCTTTTCGGGGGATTTTTGTGGCGTTCTCGATGTTGGCAGCGGTCTGGCCTACTTTTTCTTTATCAATTCCCGAAACAATTATTTCATCTCCCTTGACTTGGACAGAAACGTCTCCCACAATCTGTGCCTTCCGAACGTATCTTTCGCCTATGAAGTTGCTTATGTGAACTTCCTTTCCCACCACCTTTACTGTTATCGGGAAATGTGACGAAATAATTTTCAACTTGTAGGTGTAGCCCTTCGAAACACCTTCGATGCCGTTTTTGACGATGGAAACAAGTGTTCCGGCGAGGGCCTTTGCCTTTCTCGAACGACCTGGAACACGGAAAACAATTTTCCCGTTTTCAATCTTGATGTCGGCGGGAATATGGCTCACGTCCTTGACGAATCGCCCTTTCTTTCCCTCGAAGATAAGCTGTTTGCCTTCCACTTTGACGGAGGCATCGGTGGGCAGTGGAAGTGATTCCTCTACGTATTTAGTAGACGTAGCCAAGCAACCTCCCTCCGGTTGATTGTTTTTTAGCCTCTTCATGCGACATCACTCCTTTCGGCGTGGTGACCACTAGAAGGCCGATGTTGCGGCCCGGTAAGAACCTCTGCTCGAAAAATTCATACTGCGAAGCTTTTACCGCAATACGGGGTTTTATCGGAGCCGATTTGTTGATTCTTCCGAGAAGCTGGATTTTGAAAAGTCCTCCTCGCCCGTTGTCGATGTACTCGAAGGCACCGATGTATCCGTGTCTCTGCAGAACTTTGAGAATTTCTCCCACTAGCTTCGAAGTTTTTACGATGCATTCTCTGTTTCTAACCATTTCGTTGTTTTGCAAAGTAGTGAACAAGGATGAAACAAGGTCGCTCATTTTTTATTCACCTAGTCATAAACGTAGAACCCAATTTTCGGACCTACTTCGTTGATGCATCTCCGGCAAAGATATAGCCCGTATTTTCTTATGACGCCAACGCTAGTGCCACATCTACGGCAGACGTGAACACCTTTACCAAACTTCCGCTGTTTCGGCGGTTTGTGCTTCATTCTTCAACCACCTCAACACCAAGGTTTTTCAAAAACTCAACAGCTTCATACACAGAAACCATTTGCCTCCTCCCAACTTTAGAAGGCCTGTAAGCCCTTTTACTAACACGGTAGCCGGGCTTGCTAAGATGAATTGTGACATCCATTCCGATGATGCCTAGTTCAGGGTTGTAACGAGTGCCGGGAATGTCGAGATGCTCTTTGATGCCGAAGGAAATGTTTCCATCTTTGTCTATCGAGGATTTTTTGACTCGGTTGTTCACGGCTGCGAGTACTTTTCGCAGAAATTCTTCTGCAAGCTGTTTCCTCAAAGTTACGCGTATGGCTATGGGCTCGCCACGATGAATTCCAAATCCTCGAATGGTTTTGCGAGCTTTCCTTACCTCGGGAACCTGCCCTACAAGCGATTCGATGATTTTCTGAGCTTTTTCGAGCTTCGCACCTCCCTCGCCAACGCAACAGTTGACAACAACCTTTTCAATGCGGGGCTTTGTGATGAGCTCTAGGGAAGTGTTATCCAAGGTGTTTCACCTCCTATGGGCATGACATTACGGAGAAGAGTGGTCACAGTGCCTGATGTTGTTTCGATGGTCACGGTTGGTTTGTCGGGGAAAACAACTTCTCTGCGGATTTTCGCAACTTTACCATAAAGTCCAGCCCGAGCTCCGCTGTGAACATAGGCTTGGACGTCTGTGTTGAGGGAAACGGTTTCGAGAAGGTCTTGGTCAGGCAATCCAATTTTGACGGAGTCGAGGATTTTTAGGGCACGTCCCCGCTCAAGTTCTTCAGCTCTGAACAATATGGTACGACCGTCGTGGAGCCCAATCATCAGACCACCACCGCGAACGTGATTTTTCCGCAACACTTGACAGACCTTGAAGTTAGCCTCAGGTTCTGCTATTTTGAAGAGGAATAATCCTTTGCCGGGCCGTATGAGAATTCTGTAATGTTCGCCGGTTGTGGGGATAGATAAAACATCCATTAAGCCGAGCGGGTAACGAGGGTCTCTTACAGGTTTCCCGTCTACGAAAAATTTGCCACTTCTTATCAGCTTTCTCGCTGTTTTTGCGTTTTCGGCGTAACTTAGCAGGTGACGGACAACGATTAAAAGGGGAATCGAGCGTTTTTTCGGATGTGGCCCGGGACGAGGGCTCACCGTGAAGACTGTGTCTTTTTTCGGAAAATGTTTCGGAGCGGCGAGGGATTTCAGATGTGTCATGATTTTTTCACCTCCAGCTTCTCTTTCCGAAGCTTGTCATCCAAATTAAGCTGCGTAATCATCAAGTTAGGAGCTCGAATAGGCACGTCAACCGTAGACCCATCGGCTTTTTTCCTCGAAACATTCTCGATGTACACCATCTGGCGTTTTACGTCGACTCTTTTGACCTTACCTTCCACGCCTTTGAATATTCCTTTCATAACTTTCACAGTGTCTCCGACCCGAACCGTCAGTGAACGTCTGCCGTATTTATTCCTCAAATCGGGAGAAAGTTGAACGGAAAGAAACTTGACCAACACGTGACGAGGCGCGTTGAACCGCCGAAGCCTCTGTTTGCGAGCAAGCACTGAAACCAATTTTATCACCTCAAACAAGTATGCTGGCGGCGTTTGCGATACGTGGCCATCTTTCCGCCGCCTCTTTTGCGACAGGTCCTTTAATCTCGGTTCCCTTTAGGTCGCCTTCAGGAGTGACTAGAACCGCTGCAGTGTCTTCAAACGAAATCCATGTTCCGTCGCTCCTTCTGTATGGCTTTTTCTGCCTGATTAGGATGGCGTGCATGGGTTTTTTCCTCAAATCCGCGGAACCCTTCTTCACAGTTACGCTAAGCATGTCACCAACCGCGGCTGCGGGAACTTTTCTCAGCCTTGTAGAAATACCGTGAACCTGTATGATTTTCAGAACCTGCGCGCCGGAGTTATCAGCACATACGACCAAGGAACCTGGCACAATTGTACGTGGAAGGTTCGGCCTTCTTTCGAGAATTCCAACAGCAGCAACCGCACGAGATCTTTTCGCCATCCTGTTCACCCTATCTTTTCAATAACTACGAAGGATACAGTTTTGCTCAAAGGCCTGCATTCCATCAGCTTCACCCTGTCTCCGACCTCCACGTTAAGACAGGGAGGGAGATGAGCTGAAATCCTCGAACGTCTACGCAAATACCGTTTAAACTTCTTGATGTAAACTGTGTGTTCTCTTTCAACGACGACGTTTTTGTTCATCTTTTTCTTGAACACAACGCCGGTGAGCGTAATACCTCTGACCGAAAGCTTACCATGGAACGGGCAGTCCTTGTCCTCGCATTTGTTCGCCGGCGGTTTGACCGGAACTCCGATATTTCTGACTTCGCTCATCTCCGAACACCTCGAAGTAATCTTTCCAAAGGCCTTCCCACCAGTCGCCTCCCTTCGATTTTAACTTCACCATCAGTTTGGACGCGGAATTCCGCAACGGCCTTTGGAATTCTTTTCTCTCCAACTTTAGTTTGGATGACGACGGTGTTTTTGGTTTCGCCGACAACCAATCCTTCGAAGTCATGGTTGCAGAACCGGGCGACTACTCTCCTACCGAGCAGAAACAATGACCAAGGTTTGCTCATTTCTTTTTCAACCTCCTTTCAGTTAAAATCGTGTAAGCTCGGGCTATTGATTTGCGAAGCTCTTTCTTCCTCATCGGGTTTTGAACCGCACCGCCCGTTCCTATCTCGGTTACCACTTTTCGGAGCTCGCTCTTGAGCTCAGCTATTTTCTCAAGAAGCTCTCGGTCGCTAAGCTCCCTTAACTCCTTCGCTTTCATTTTGCTTCACCTTAACCTTGATTTCCTCTGGAAGCGGAGCGTCGGGTGGATAGATTAGAACCCTGACACCAAAAAGACCGGTTTTGAGAAGAACCGACGACTTGCCTTCGAGAACGTATTTCATCGCCAGCTCGCCTGATTTGGGCATGAAGCCCTCGCTGAATTTTTCGGTTCTTGCCCTTGCAGAAGTTAGTTTCCCGCTGATGTGAACTTCGACGCCTTTTGCACCTGCTTCCATGATCCTGCGGACAGCCCAGAAACCCACCCGACGGTATCTTACGCCGCGGGCGAGGTCTTGTGCTATTCTTTCAGCCATGACGTATGGGTTTAGCTCGGGAACTTCAACTTCTACGACTGTTACTACGGGGTTTTCAACTCCGAATTTCTTCTCTAAATCTTCCGTGATTTCTTTGATGACTTTGCCTTTCGGCCCGATGACTCGGCTCGGCCTCATAGCGTAAATTGTGACACGTGTTCCCAGCGGAGTAAAGCTGATGTTGACACCTCCAAACAAGGCATTCTTCAGTTTTTCACGCAAATATTCTTCTATGTCGGATTTTTTGATGCGTGTTGTTAAAATCTGTTTTACGAGAGTCATGAGCTGCTCACCGCCGCGACTTCGACGTGAACGTATGTTTTATTGTATGGGCTGGAACGGCCGAAAGCTCTTTCGATGTATTTCGGCGCAACTCTGCCTTTGTGGGAAACCGCGTGCACAATCTTTGTTTTTTCGGGGTCTAAGCCTTTGAATTCGGCATTAGCCTCCAAGCTTTCAATAAGCTTCAGCATGTATCTTGAAACTTTGACCGGATAACCTCCTGGGCCCTTTGTCTCACCATGATGGGCACGTTTTTTCTTATACCTCGCGTATCTTATCATCCGCTTCTGTTTCACAACGTCTTCGAGAAGCTTCTTCGCTTCTGGAATGGTCAGTCCTTTTATGGCTTCGCAGACTTCTCTCGCCCATTTAGGAGAGATGTCGACCTCGCGGAGGCTCGCCCTGACCTCCGTCTCTTTTTCACCAATCGTCGTGGAATAACGCCATAGAGGCATTTTAGGGTCTAAATGTCATTTTTGGATTTGTCAAGTTATAAAGGTATCTTGCTGAAGGGTTAACACCAAGTCTTGCTTAGTTTTAATCGTGGAAATAAGGCGAAACCTTCAACTGACAGGTGGAAGCTCCTATTCAGTTACACTTCCCAAAGAATGGATTGAGAGGATGGGTTTGAAAAAAGGCTCGGTGATTGTTCTGAAACCCACTGAAGATGGGGGAATCTTCCTTTATCCCGAAAAGACAGGGGAAAAACAAGTTTCGGAGGTTGAGATACCGCTCACCGATAGTGTAAACCAGCTAATCCTTGGAGCCTATCTATACGGATATAGCGTAATCAGGATTGTTTCAAAGTCACCTATCACCGACACACAATTCGCAGAAATAAGAAAAAGCATACGGTCCTTGGCTGGAGCAGAAATCGTAGAAGAGACCAGCGAAAAGATTGAGGTTCAGGTTGTGCTCGACCAAGAGCTGGTCGCTCCGGAGAAGTTGTTGCGGCGGCAGCACAACCTAGTTTTGGGCATGGTTGAAACCGTTGTGGAGGCTTTCGAAAAGGGCAACACCTCTCTGGCACGGATTGTCGTTCAAAGAGACGAAGAGGTCGACCGTCTCTACTTCACGCTGGTGAGAGTTTTGCGTTCTGCCGTGATAGACCCCGCCTTAGCGAAAAAAATGAATGTTACGCCTCTTCTGGTTCTCGACTACAGAGTAGCCGCAAAGTTCATCGAAGACGCAGGCGACCAAGCCGCTGAAATAGGCAAAGAGATTCTCCGAACAACAAAAATGCCCAGTGAAGATATAATCAGCGACTTCAAACACTTGGCGAATATAGTGACGTCGATGGGTTCGAGCCCGTTAGATGCCTTTTTCAGCCGAGACCTTGAAAAAATCAATAATGTCACAGCTATGCGTAAAGAATTTCTGCGCCGCAGTGAATCTCTGTTGAAGAAGATTTCGGGAAAAGAAAATTCAGCCTTTCTTTTCAAGCTGTATCTTCATTTTGGCCGTGTATGCGAAGACTTCTCGGACATAGCGGAGCTTAGCCTGCCATTTAAAGTGGTTTGACACTGCAACTATATAGATTGCCTTCGCAAAAACCAAAACGTGGAAACCAAACCTTTCGACGTCTACGACATTACGATTATCGGGGCGGGGCCGACCGGCTTGTTCGCCGCCTTTTATGCTGCCGGAATGCGTGGCATGAGGACAAAGGTCATCGAAGCTTTGGACACCTACGGCGGTCAGCTAACCACACTTTATCCAGACAAATTCATCTACGACGTACCCGGATACCCCAAAGTTCTCGCCAAAGACCTTGCGAAATACCTCTACGAGCAAGCCGCGGCATACAATCCAACTTTCCTCTATTCTGAAAAAGTGTTGAACTTAACTCGGCTCGACGGAGGCATAATAGAGCTGACAACCGACAAAGGAGTTCATTTTTCGAAGACGGTGTTGATCGCGGCGGGTCACGGCGCGTTTACGCCGAGGAAGCTCGGCAACCCGTCTGTCGAGCGGTTTGAAAACAAGGGTGTGTATTACACCGTGAAGGATAGGTGGATATTTAGAAACAAGCGTATCGTGATTGTAGGTGGTGGTGATTCTGCGGTGGACTGGGCCTTAAACCTGAAAGACATAGCGAAAGAAGTTTATCTGGTTCATCGACGGACGGATTTCAGAGCTCATGAGGGTAGCGTGATTGAGTTATTTCATTCTCCCGTTAAGGTTTTGGTTCCCTATGAAGTGAAATCGGCAGAGGGGGATGAGAAGCTTGAACGCGTAACAGTTTTCAATAATAAAACAAATGAGGAGATGACGCTTGCAGTCGACGCCTTAATCCTGCAGCTCGGCCATATCGTGGATGTTGCGTTGTTTAAAAGATGGGGGGTCGAAATGGAGGGCAACGCTATAAAAATCAACGGAAAATGCGAAACAAACATCCCGGGAGTATATGCGGCGGGCGACATAGCACATCAAAGTGATTCAGTTAAGCTCGCTCTTCTGTGTGTTGGGTTCGCTCAAGCAGCGATAGCCGTGAACGTCGCGAAAAACTACATCGACCCGAAGTCGGGTTACTTCCCAGGCCACAGCTCAGAAAGAAGGATGTAGGATGAAGGCGTATCTAGCTGGGTCGTTTCCCCGACATGAGGAATTGATAAAAGCCTTCCGGGACCACGCTAAAAACAAAATTTCCACGCAACATCTCAGGTATCAAATAGAACTGCACACACGAGAAGTGGTTGAAATTCAACACAAGAATAAGCTGTCATACATAGTGGATGGAATGTTGACATGGGACGATTTATTGAGGCCATTCGCCTCATCACTGGAAAAAGTCGAAATCAACGGACTGGCCCGATGGTTTGACAACAACTTCTTTTACAAAATACCAGTCATAAAAGGAGAGTTACGTCTCCGAGGAGGTTTTGACAAATCATTTGACTTCACCCATATGATTCCACGAGGTAAAAGGAAAATTATTCTACCAGACCCCTTTTCGTTCGCCGCCCTAAGCGAGAACCAATTTTACCGAAGCTTCGAAGAGCTGGTTTTCGATGTCTCAGACTCTTTAGCTGCGTTCGTCAACGAGTTGGGAACCTTTGAACAAATACAGTTAACAGCCCCCAATCTTGTGTTTCATAAAGCTTCGGAAAAGGATGTGCAGGTCTTCAGCCAAGCTATCGCAAGCTTTAGGACAAAAGCGGCGGGAGAATTGCTTCTTCATTTTCCATATGGCTCGGGTTCGAGCATCATCGAGGATGTCATTGAGCTGCCCGTCGACGTTATAGGGTTCGACATGTACAAAATTTCCGTCGACTCTATCAAAGCTATAGACGGCAGAAAAGCCATATACTTGGGAGTCGTAGACGGTCGCAACACATTACTCGAAAAACCAGAACACATCATATCGATTATCACTAAGGTCGAAAAGATAGCGAGACCTTCTGAGATACATTTTGGTCCGAACTGCGAGCTCGAGCATTTGCCTTACCCATACGCTGTCATGAAAGTTAATTTAATCGGAGAAGTTTACGCGCAAGTGACTGGGGTTGGATAAGCTTTTTCCAGTAATCGAAGTCGGCAGTTTGAACAAAGCCCCTTTCCGGGTCAAGGATAGAGAGAGAGCAGTTCACGAGGCTGTTGAATGGGGTCGAAGGCTAGGCGTCGACAACTACGAGAAGCTGGTGCATCTATTAAAGGAAAAGGGCCCTGACGACCGTGAGATTATTGACTGGGCCTGTTTTTACGGACTAAGATTTTTCGAATCAGCAGGTCTTGACGTCATTTACGATGGCGAGCAGCGAAGAATCGAAATGTACGAACATCCGCTTCAATATATTGAAGGCTTTGAATTTCGAGGAGTGGTCAGAGTTTGGGACAACGAATTTTACAGGAAAGCCGCTGTCGTAAAAAAGCCTAGGCTAAAGCAACCATACCATTTAGATGAACTCCTCTTCAACAAACAACACACCCGTAAACCTTTGAAAATACCGGTCACCTCTGCCTATACAATCGCTGATTGGTCGTTCGACGAATACTACATAGCAAATGCCGCTGGTGAAGACTTGTTGCAGAAATCCGTCAACGCGAAACGAGATTTCGTTTTCGACGTTGTTGACGAAATCATAAAACCTGTTCTGACTGAGTTGAATCGGGAAGGGGTTGAATACATCCAACTTGACGAGCCGGCAGCCGCCGCGAAACCGCATGAATCTGAATTAGTGGTCCAAAGTGTGAACAGAGCCGTTAAAGGCTTGTCGTCCAAAGTCGCGGTTCACATCTGTTACACAAACTACAAGGCGCTGTTTCCCGCGTTGCTCGAACTAAAGGCGGATGTTCTTTCCATATCTTGTTCGAACGCTGACACTCAGATGCTGGGAATTGAGCCTGAGAAGAGAAAAGGATTCGAAATCCTGAAGGTGTTCAGAGATTATAGTTGTAAGTTCAAGATAGCGCCGGGGCTGATTGATGTTCACACAGATTTTATCGAATCTCCGGAGCTCGTCCGGGATAGGCTTCTCTACGCCGTCAAAGTCATGGATGACCCGGGGAAAATCGTCGCCTGCAACGACTGCGGTCTCAGAACAAGAAGCTGGCGAGTAGCTCACAGCAAACAACTCAACCTAGTGGAAGGCGTTTCGATGGTGCGGAAAATGTTCTAAAAAGTGCAGATTATTTGGATTCTTCGGGTTTTTGACCTCCGGCTGCTGCGGCTTTTCTCGAAACACCTACTGTCATGCCTGTTCTTCCTGTCGTCCTAGTTCTCTGTCCTCGCACTTTCAACCCGAGAGAGTGACGAATTCCTTTCCAGCTTTTCGTCCTCATCATCGTCTGAATGTCTTCTTTGATAGCTAGTTCTAGGTCGGCGCCGATTAGGTGGCGGTTTTCTCCGGAAACCGGGTCGAACCTTCTGTTCAACATCCATTGGGGTATTCCATGTTTAGCAGGGTTTCGGGCGATTTGCTCGATTTTTTCTAACTGTTTTTCGGTTAAGGTTCCAATCCGTGTCTGAGGATTGAGGCCTGCGACACGCGCTATTGCGTATCCAAGGTTGACTCCAATGCCTTTTACCTTTGCTAATGCGTATGGAATGTGGAGTGTTCCGTCGACGTCGGTGTTCAGCACCCGGACGATCAGCTTGAATTCCTTCGACATCCGAATCTTTTATCAAGGCCGCGTATATAAGTGTGCAACAGCCTCTGCACATCATGGGAATATTAGAGGGAAAAAGAGCCATTGTTACCGGTTCCTCTGGAGAAATCGGCAAGGCGGTCGTGGAAGAATTTCTCAAGGAAGGCGCATACGTTGCAGCAGGAGCTCGCAGAACCCATATATTAGAAGAGTATGCCGCTAATTGGAAAAAACATTTTGCAGCCGACCGCATCTACGCTGACTTTCTCGACGTATCAGATGAAAAATCCGTCATAAACTTCGTTTCCAAAACTCAAGAGGTATTTGACAGAATCGACGCAGTAGTCAACGTCGCAGGCCATGTTCTTGAGCCCAAATTATGGAACAAAAGTATCGCCGACATCACCGTCGATGAAATTATTTCGGTGATAAAAGTCGATTTAATCGGTTCCTTCTTAATGGTAAAACATACTGTAAAGGTGATGAAAAAGCATGGATACGGTGTTTTCGTGAACTTCAGCTCAACACCAGCGATAGCTGGATATGACAAAGGCCTACCTTATACACTTGCGAAAGCCGCCATACTGGGGCTGACCAAGCACATAGCATGGGAATACGGTAGATACGGCATCCGGGCCTATACTCTTGCGTTGGGTAGCATCGAAACCGAGCCAAGTGTTAAATGGTTGACTCCTCACGAATACCAAATTTTGGCCCGTGAAAGCCCGTTAGGCCGGTGGGGGAGACCCGCCGAAGTTGCTGCAATAGTTGCGTTTCTCTGCTCTGAAAAGCCCAGTTTCGTCAACGGCCAGACCATAGTGGTCGATGGTGGAGCTGTGTTGTATTAGCAACATTTATAAAAGCGAGCCGAACAGTATAGTATTGGTGCGTTCATGGCCATACAAGGCATCGAATGGGTGATCGTCGGAATAATCATAATAGTCCTGTTTCTCTGGGGCCCAGATAAACTGCCGAAAATCGCGAGGTCAATAGGACAAGCTAAGAAAGAGTTTGAAAGGGCTCAACGAAATCTTGAAGAGGATTTGGCCAAGGCGGCTACGCCGGCACCACCATCAGGGTCATCTGCGCCGGATGACAAGTTAATAGAGGTCGCCAAGGCTCTCAATATTCCTACCGAAGGAAAGACAAGGGATGAAATCGCACGAGCCATAGTAGAAAAGTCTCAGAAATCTGGTTAACGTTAAATTATTATCAGCCAGTCTACGGTAGGACAGCTCGTTGAGCAAAGACAAGGAAATGCCCTTAATCGAACACATCCGCGAGCTAAAAGACCGAGTCAAAGTTATCATCATTTCATTCATAGTCGCCTTGATTTTCTGGCTCGCATTTCCCGCCGACATCACCGCGCCGTTTTCAAACCCCGAATTCTACGAGCCGATGGTTTCGATGGTGTTAAAGCGAGTAGTTCAGGACATAGGCGCTGCACAAATAGAGATTATCGGATGCAGCATGACTTCCCCGCTCGAAATTATATTCTTATCCGCGGCGTTTCTCGCAATAGCATCCATCATGCCGGTCATCGGCTACGAAACCTACGCTTACGTAGACCCAGCTCTATACCCTCATGAAAGAAGGCTCATTTACGGTTTTACTTTGGCGTTTGTTTCGCTTTTCGCCGTCGGTGGTTTGTTCGGCTACTTCATCGCCGCTCCGATAATAGTCCGTGCGATGGTGTTCTTCTTCGAGTTAGCAGGCGTGATTCCAACGGTCTGTGCAATCGATTTCTACGGACTCGTTTTCACAACTGTGCTTTTGATCGGCGTTGTTTTCACCTCCCCAGCCGTCGTCGTCATGTTGGTTCGCTTCGGCGTCATAAGCACAAGCCTCATCACTCGCAACAGGCTGTATGTTTACGGCATTCTGTACATTGTTGTGGCTCTGATCACACCTGACGGATGGCTGGTGGGAAACGCCGTCCTCTTCCTACCACTAGTCGCCCTTATAGAATCATCAATATTGATAGCAAGAAGGTTTGAGAAAAAACGTTTGACGGAACAATTTGTGGGTCACTGCAAATTCTGCGGCACAGTGTTACGGGAAGGAGAGCTTTTCTGCAGCAAATGCGGCAGGGCTCAAGAATAACCAAACAAAATACATGCTGTTATTAATCCCATGGATGATTAGAGGCGGCGCTATAGAACCGGTGCGTTCCATGGAATACGCGGTGAACAGCCCGATGACGAAAGTTGGAAGAAAACGGCTGAAGTCAAAATGAGCCACAGTGAAGACAGCCGATGAGAGAAGCATCGCAGCGTTTTTTCCAAGAAATTTTCGAAGCCTGCGATGAATAACGCCGCGAAACACTATTTCTTCACCAACCGCAACAACAGGCATAGAAAGAAACACAGCATTGACTAAATCAACCCTAGACCGGAGTTTCAAATATTCGACCAACTAGTCCGGCCCTGGAGGCGCGAGATAGCTAGACAACGTGGCCGCAAGAAACGCGGCAGCCGTCGCAGCCGGTGCTATCAAGAGCCCCGTTCCAATACTCTCAACTCTTTTGACTCCGGGTTCGACAAGGGGCCTCGTCGAAAGGCCGACAGCTAAGACGAACAGCAGAAACGACGGAAACCAAACTTTGTGAAAACCAGCCACCGCAGCGATGAACGACCCCGCATAAAGCGACGTCATTGCATCTCCCAATGCAGCAAATATGACAAAAATTTCCGTTGTTTTAGTCATCTAATACCCGACACCGCTTTCAAAGTTCCAGAAATCCTGAGGGTTCTGCAAACAATAGGCTTTTGGTCCATTTCTCGTGTTAGAGATATCGCGAGGATTATTCTGGGAACCCATTCGCTGTAGCAAGCGAAGACGTGATGGTTTCGCGAGTAGATGCGTCTATATCCTGACTTGGTGAGACCGTCGACGCCGTAGAGTTTTGTCAAGACATGTTTAACCGCTTGTTCCAAAGCTTCACCTGAAGTTTCCCTGCTCGTGTTTACAGCCAAATAGCGTTTACGTGGCTTGAAAACCCTCCGCGTCATCTGATTTTTTCACTGAGAAGAGATAAAGGATTTTCCGAGACGCTAATGACGTATTGTTGTTTCTGGTCGGTCAAAGCCGCTGCCACGTAGGCAAGTTGTTGGGGTGGAAGAACTTCGTCACAACTTGCGGCGCCGCTTGACATCACTATTTTTTTACCCGTCGCAAACGCTTTTTTTACGAACGCAATGACGTTTCTCCATCTCTTTTCATCATCATAGCATGACTTTAATTCCGCGACCGATATCTCCACGGGGTTCTTGAAAACGGCGTCCACATGTCTATCGTAGTCAGGGATTTCGCCGTGCACAAAAACGGTCGCTATTCTTTCGTCTCTGCCAGCAGTCATCAGAGCTTCACGTGTCAAAGGCCTCACACACACGACCGCCCGACCTTCGAAATTTCTCCCTGCTTCAAGAACATCGCCACGCGTCCACGCATCAACCAAAACCTTACGATAAATTATCAAACCACTAACAATTCCCGCGCTCATTCTATTTTCTAAAACGCAAACATGGCTGAAGCCAAAGGTTCGGAGGTTTGCAGCCGTTTTTTCATCGATTCTGTGAACGAAAAAATCTACAAACTTCTTAACCATTTTTCGGCTTCTCTCCAATCTCCAACGTAGCTGAATTCGAGTTTTATCGGGTCAACGTCTTCGGCTTCAAACTCGCCAAGAAATGCTTTCTGCTTGTCGATGCGTATATGAATTTTTCCACCCGAGCTTTGTTTCTCCTCTATTCCTACTGAGCTCAAACCGACCGAGCCAACTACTTTCCGAAACACCTCGATAACATCTTCTTCGTCGTTTAGCAAGCATTCGTACACAGTTATCGGGTCGCCGAAATGGCCTTCCAGCAGAAACTTTTTCGCCGAAAAATTCGTGTTCTGAAGCACGTTAGCTACCGCTGCCTTCACTTTTTCAAAGTCTTCTGTTACGTATGCATGAGCCCTGCAGACGAGTTTCTGGAGCTTAAACATCCTGCATTGAAGGAGGCGTTCGCGTTAATAGGTTTTCAAGTTTAAGAACAAGCTTTGTCCGAAAGGAATAGGATGACTTCAGTGTATAAGCTTCTGGGACAGCTCTGGCGTGAAAGGCCTGAGATGCTCCGAGCTCTCATGCGTAAGAGGATGGTCGAATGGCGAAGACAAAAGTCGGTGGTACGTGTGGAGAAGCCTCTCCGACTTGACCGCGCACGGGCATTGGGATACAAGGAGAAGCAGGGATACGTTGTTATTCGTGTTCGTGTTCGTCGAGGTGGGTTCAGCAAGCCGAGGCCGCGGTCTGGAAGGCGGCAGAAAGCTCTGGGTGTTGTGCGACACAAGATAAATGTTTCGATGAAAGAAGAGGCAATCAACAAAGTTCGCAAGCATTTTCCCAACCTGCGCCCGCTTGGCGCTTATTCACTCGCACAAGATTCCCTATACAGATGGTATGAGGTTGTCGCCGTCGACCCGCATCATCCCGCGGTGAACATCTGAAACTATGGAAATAGCTGGAATCGTAGGTAAGCCAAACGTCGGAAAAAGCACACTTTTCTCAGCACTCAGCCTCGTAAACGTCGAAATCGCCAACTACCCTTTTACTACCACGAAAACCAACGTGGGAGTTACTTACGTCCGTATCCCATGCATATGCAGAAAGCTCGGAGTAAAAGACAATCCTAAAAACTCTTTGTGTATCGACGGCGTTCGACTTGTCCCTATACAGATAATCGACTGCCCAGGTATAATCAAGAACGCTCATAAAGGAAAAGGCCTTGGTCTCAAATTTCTCGACGAAATCAGGCAAGCCTCCCTTCTTATAATTGTGGCCGATGCGTCGGGAGCTACTCTCGCTGACGGAACTCCAGCCGAGCCGTTTAGCCATGACCCGGTTGAAGATGTGGAAATGGTGATAGACGAAATAGACGCTTGGATGGCGGAAATAATCAGCCGCGACTGGACCCGTATTTCGAGAGCAGCAGAAGCTAAACAAGTTTCTTTAACGGAGGAAATCGCGAAAAAACTTTCAGGATTAGGTGTGTCTGAAGACCATGTCACAGAAGCAATATCAACGGCTCGTCTTGATAAATCTAGGCCTACTGGATGGTCTCCAGCTGACTTACGTGCACTGGCCTCAAAAATACGTTCGATGACTAAACCGGTCATCGTAGCCGCAAACAAAACAGACATCCCTGGTTCGGAGCAAAATGTCGAAAAAATAAGAATGAAAGGATATGAAGTCGTTGCAATTTCAGCGGAAGCAGAAAGAACTCTCCGTCTCGCAGCCGCCAAACAACTTGTAAAGTACATGCCCGGTGACAGCAGCTTCACAGTCACCGACGAATCAAAGCTAACACCCGCACAGAGAAAAGCTCTCGAATACATTCGCGAAAACGTCTTCAAAAAATGGAACGGAACAGGAGTACAGACGTTGATCAACAAGGCTTATCTCGAAAAACTTGGCTACATCCCGGTTTATCCGGTGGAAAACCCGCACACCTTGACAGATCACGAGGGAAACGTGTTGCCCGACGTTTATTTGATGCCGCGAAATTCAACCGCGAGGGATTTAGCGTTTAAAATTCACTCGGAGCTTGGCGAAGGGTTTTTGTATGCTGTCGATGCCCTCACCGGCATGCGTTTTGCAGAAAATCAACCACTCAAACCCAACGACGTTGTTTCAATAGTTTCAGCTAAGAAAAGAGGTTAAAGCCCTTCCCGACAATAATGGCCCGGATATCTACGCGAGCCAAAGCTTCGAATTCCTTTTTTGTCAAGTTGTTTGAGAAGCGTTTCGGCTGTTTCGGTTGAAATTTCTCCCTGCTTAACAAGATACTGTATCACTTCACGGCCCTGTTCGTCGGTATCGCATCTCCGAAGATAATCGATGACGGTGGGGGTTTTTGAGCTGGCCTCTTTTTCCGCCAACTTTCCGTCGCTCCGCACCCCGGAAATTCTCAGGCTCATTTTCGCCTCGACCAATTCATGGTACAGCGCCGGAAATTTTCTGCGGAATTCTTCCATGTCAATTTCCAAGGGATTCGCTACCCTTGTGGAGCAGCTGCAGCGACGGGTATCTGCCCGATTTTGATAATCTTGCTCTTGTAGATTCCGACGTGTCGAGGCAGGACAATCTTCTTAACCAAGTTGTAAATGTCTGAGGCCGTTTTCCCAACTACCATCTCTTGAGCGAGCTGGTCGTGGGTGAGGTTGGCAGCGGCTTCTTCCAAAACCTGCCTCATGATCTTTCTGATTGCTTTTTTCTTCGCGGTCGAAATTCGCGAAGAAGTGAAAACCACCGGATAAACACGTATTACGAAGCCGTCTTTCGTCGTAACGTCGAAAATGTATTCAATTTTGTTCGTTCCCCGCTTGACGAGGCTTCTCAGATATTCTCGTCCATATTCGTGTCCGTAGAAAATCGTGTTGCAGATGCTGTCCTTGACCTCGTATATCCTAAATTTGAGCTGCATGTACTGCTTTGAGAAGTCATCTGTCAAGGCGTAGAGACTGGTTCTTAAAACTCTGCCTATGAGTTTTTGGTCTTCGTCAGCTGTCGTCGTGCCGAGCCATCTTCCTCCGAAATAGGGAGGTGAATAGATTTCATACGTCTTTTTCGGTTTCTTTTGTTCGGATGATTTCCTCGACAACTCTGTTTGTGATGTGCGACGTCTCTATATATCTCTATGTTTGGGAGAAATGCTTTGCAGCACTTTTTCGGAGGCAGCGGCCATCCTCAGCACGTCGTCAACGGTCGCGAGAAATGATGCAAATCCTCTGCTGCAGAAAATTTCTACCACCACTGTGTTGTCGAGCTGTTTTGTTTCGACTTCAAGCCCGGGTGGAACCGGTTTATCGTCGGGCTTCAACGCCCTTGAAACCACCTCGGCCTCCTCAGCTGTTCTGAGCCTAATTTCTATCGACGATTTGATTATCGGATGCTGCAAGCTGTTCACCTACTGCTTTGTCGAAGTCTGCTAGAAATTTGATCATTCTGTCTGAGGGAATTTCAGCTCCTGCCGCAATGTTGTGTCCTCCTCCTCGTCCGCCGTATGCCGCACCCAGCTTCGAAGTTATGGCGCCCAAGTTTAGACCACGGTCGACTAGCTGTTTCGATGCACGGGCTGAAATCTTTACGAGTTTGCCTGCATTAGCCAAGGCGACGAGAGCTTTATCCTTTGGCAAAAGGCCTGAAGATGAAAGAACGGAAGCAATAGAGCTGACTTGGCGAAAGTCAATTACATCGCCCCCTTTAAGAACGACGATGTGGTTAAGCTCTTCGAGCACACCCGGCTGAGATATGTAATCCATGGCTTTCGCTAAACTCATCCGATAATCCTCCAAAACTTTCTGCGCCTCGTCCAAAATCTCCGCCCTCGCACCCATCGCGACCAAAATTCCAAGCCATCCTTTTCCAGATTTACCACATGCGTTGAGCAGCGTTGCGTATTCCCTCGCATCCCTTAGGTAAGTCCAAACCGGTTCGTTGACCAAATCATATGTTTTGCCGACGAGCTCATCGGCAATGGTTGAAGGCAGGCCTTTCGCTACCAAATACTCAATCATGCCGTTGTACAATTTTTTCTTCTCTTCATCGGTCAAATCTGCTAACGTTCTCCATTCTGAACCTTTCTTCAGAGGTATTTCGAGCGATGATAGAAATTGGTAGGCCGTTTGTTCGTTTCCGCTGATTCCTGGTATGTAGGGGCTGGTGGTGGAAGCTAGCGCCAAATGCAGTGGCCGGAAAGTGCGACCATACAAGATGATGTCGTCTTTCACCTCGATGAGGTTCTTCTCTACAGCTTCTTTGACTATCAATTCGTTCAATCCATGGAGCTTTCTTTCAGAGTTTTTGTCTTGCAAATCTCCTAAGGCTCCGACAACTGCAAGCGGTGAAAACTCGATGTTCCCCCTGTTCAATGCCTTGCAGACGAAATAAGTTACTCCAGCGGCGCTGATTTCACGTGCACCATCAAATCCGTGGAGATGAGGGTTTACATGTCTCCATTCGGGTGCAAGCTCTGTTTCATGTGGCTCGTGATGGTCTAACACCACGACAGACCTATCGCCCAGAAGTGAAACAAGGTCTGGTAGGCTACCACTTCCCATGTCTGTAAAGATTATGCATCGAGATTCGACGTAACCGTTTTGATAAAGTTCTATGAAGTCTTCGATTCTGTTTAGAGACCTGACACGGAAATAGCCGTCTTCTCGGCGTAGAGAGGCACAGATGATTCCAGCAGATGAAAGAGCATCGGCGTCGTTATGTGTGAAGATGTTTATGTGTTCTCCTTCGTTAATCCACTGTCGGATTTTTTCCGCTGCTTTTTCGGCTGTCCTCAGAAAACTTTGCAGGTCGGCTTCCAAATCAGTCAAGCGATCAGACCTTAAGCGGGTCGTATTCGAGCGGTAGAACTCCTCTTGACTTGTAATATTTCAGAAGCCGTCTGACTTTTGACTCGACGAGCTGAAGCCTGTGAATGTTATGGCCGTCCGATTTATGTTTCTCGAGATGAAGCTTCATTCTCCGGATTTTCTCGAGTAAGTTTGACAAATCTTCGGGTATCAGCGGCTTCAGATTGTTTTCTTCCAAAATTTGCAGAACAGTTTTGCCTGTTATCGGCTTTATCAAAGGAACTCCGTGTTGATCTCGGAGAACAACGCCTATCATGCTTGGCGGCAACCCTTCTTTTGCGTATTTGACCACGAGAGGTTCAATTTCTTCAGCGGTGAGCCTCACCCATGAAGGAGGTATTTTACTCAAAGGTCTTGTCGATCCTGATTTGCCACGTTTTGAAGCGTGCATCCGGGCCATGCGGACTACCTCGTGTGAAACGTCTTACGGTCTTTATAAAGCCAACGCAGCAGCTTTTCCACGGCTTTCGCACGATGACTCCATTTGTTTTTTTCCGCGACGCTCATTTCCGCCAAGGTTTTAGTCGAGCCGGCTGGGATGAAAACGGGGTCATAACCAAAACCACCTTCACCTCTGGCCTCCGTCGCTATTCTGCCTTTGACCACGCCAGAAAAGATGACAGGCGCTCGGGACAAGCCGTAAACGCAAACCACTGATTTAAAAAATGCATTTCTTCTTTTGTTCAATAGTTTGAGGAACGTTTCCAGCCCAAGGGTTCGATACACATATGATGAATATGGGCCGGGAAAGCCATTAAGAGCATCGACAAATAGGCCCGCGTCTTCCACAAAAACCGGTTTTCCCAATAACTGATAGGCTTGAAATGAGCTGAATATGGCAATTTCAGCGATGTCGTTTGACTGAATTTCAATTGTTTTCATGTAGTGTACTTGGCATCGTGCTCCATGTGAACGGAAAATTTCCCTAACTTCGACTGCTTTGTGTTTGTTAGATGTTACGAACGTCAGCTCATCCTCGGACAACATACCTTCCCCTGCTTCTGATTTCCTTCATCTTCTCTAGTACTTCGCGTGCGGTGTCTTGGCCGCAGAAAGTCGCGTATGCATTCATGAATTTATAGAAAAATTTCCTAGTTTGCT
The DNA here is from genome assembly GCA_038831915.1 of Candidatus Caldarchaeum sp. Lineage (GTDB taxonomy): Archaea > Thermoproteota > Nitrososphaeria_A > Caldarchaeales > Caldarchaeaceae > Caldarchaeum. The sequence goes on along the minus strand of JAWBKB010000002.1, from coordinate 35,220 downwards.
GCGGAAAAGTGCTAGCAGCCGACCTTTCGAGCAGATGTATGTCGATGGCTTTTTCTTCGAGATCTGAATTGAAGAGGCTTAGCCCGAAGTCTACCAGCCAAACTCCCTCCTTTTGGTCGGCGATGATGTTTGAAAGTGTAAGGTCTCCGTGTGTCACGTCGAGGCTGTGCATTTTTCCAACGATTAATCCGAGCTTTTCCGCCCTTTGTATCGGTTCAGGATGGTTTCTGAGCTCCAACCCTTCGATGTACTGCATGTAGATCACGTTTTCCACGGGGTCGACGAAAAAAAGCAGCGGAACAGGTACTCCATGCTCCGATAGATAGAGAAGCATTTTTGCTTCGTGAATTGTTCTGCTCCTCCTCACTCTCAAATCAATTAATTCCTCCCGATAGCGTTTGGGAACGCGGTGTTTCATGATCACCTTGAGATTTTTCCATGTGGCTTCTTTTATGACAGCCTCGGCACCAACTCTTACGACGCGTTTCTCTACGAAATCTAAAGACTCCAGCATGCCTCTACCTCGTCAACTCTCATCTTCGGCTTGACCATGCTTTTGTCGATATCTAGAAAAGCTCCACAATTGTGCATTAGCAAGCCCGTCCAAGCTATCATGGCTCCGTTGTCACCAGCGTATTCGGGAGGAACAACGTTAAACGATACATCTCGGTCTCTGCACATCGTTTCTAGCATCTGGCAAAGCCTTCTACTCCGAGCCAAGCCACCGACTAGGAGTAGGGAAGGTTTGCCCGTCATGGCTAAAGCTCTTTCAGTAACTTCAGTCAACATGCTGTAAACAGTTGCAGTAAGCGAAAGACATACATCGCTCAAGTCGGCACCACCTTTGAGCAGTCTTTCAGCAGCTGTCAAAATACCAGAAAAAGACACATCCATTCCTTTGACCTTGTAAGGAAATTCGTAAATCTTGCTACCTTTTGATGCTTGAATTTCTGCGGCGGGCATCGGTCCTATGCCTGCTGTAATTCCGAAAGCGTCGAGACAATTTCCAGCCGCTATGTCTAGTGTCTCTCCCAAAATCCGATATCTTTTCTCCACGAGCGCAACAACCATCGTGTTTCCCCCCGCCACATAAAGCACTACTGGGTCCGTACATTTTGTCACTAGTTTTCCGATTTCGATATGGGCGATGCCGTGATTAACCCCTATTAAGGGTTTACCTAGGCTTAGCGAAATGGTTCTCGCAACAGTCGCCCCAGTTCTGAGGCAGGGCCCCATTCCAGGGCCCTGTGAAAACGCAACAGCGTCTATGTCATTTGGCTTTATCCCCGCTATTTCGAACGCTTCGGCAACAGCTTCTGCTGCATATGCTGCATGATGTTGGGATGCTTCCCGGGGATGTATGCCGCCCGAAACGGGTTTATATGTCTTCATTACATTAGCGAGGATTCTCCCGTCCGAATCGACGATCCCGACTCCGAAGGTATGTGCTGTCGACTCGATGCCCAAAACGACGACCAAACCAACATAAGGCAACCGCGGATAACTATTAGTTTTACGCAAAACATTGCTGACCGGAGATGAGCTACAGAGAACCCATCGTCGTAGTTCTTGGACATGTCGATCACGGAAAATGCGTCGCACCACGCACAATAATTGCCACTGAAAACGGAGACTATACCGCGGCCGAAGTTTTCAAAAAATTTTCGCACCAAAGTCCTTACAAGAAAATTCCTGATGGTGTCGTTGTCCAGCCAAAAACACCACCTCAGCTACTCGGCTTAGATACGTCGAGTTACTCCCCGGCGGTTTTGCTTTGGCGGCGAAAAGCTCCTCGAAACATGACACGAATCAATGTTTCCGGTGGTGATGAAATCGAAACAACACCTGAACACCCTTACTTAGTTGGTAGACCTAACGGAGTTTTCGTACCATCGCGTGCGAGTAGCCTTTCGCCGGGTGACAGAGTTCTCGCCGCAAACAACAAACAATTCACCGTGAAAAAGGTCGAACAAATCGAGATAATCCGCCCTAATTATGAATGGGTTTATGATTTCACCGTTCCCCCGAGTCATCATTTTCTTGCGCACGACGTTTTTCTTCACAACACTTCTCTGTTGGATAAAATGCGTGGAACCTTGGTAGCTTCACGTGAAGCAGGAGGAATTACGCAGCACATTGGAGCCACGATTTTCCCAGTCAAGGCTGTTGAAGAGACGTGCAAACTGTTGCTTGGAGAGCTTAAAGTGAAGCTGGAAATCCCAGGATTGCTTTTCATCGACACCCCGGGTCACGCTGCTTTTTCCAATTTGCGCCGCCGAGGTGGTTCGGTGGCGGACATGGCGATTCTCGTTGTCGACATCATGAAAGGCGTGCAGGAACAAACCAAGGAGAGCATCCAACTTCTACGATCTCGCAAAACCCCATTCATCGTGGCTGCCAACAAAATCGACATGATAAACGGATGGAAACCATTAAACAACGCTCCGTTCACGAAAACCTACAGCATGCAGCAGAAAGCCGTCGCAGAAGACCTTGACAACCGAATCTACAACCTTATCGGCGACCTAAGCTTCCTCGGCTTCAAATCAGACCTCTACACCCGCATTCGATCTTTCGCCGACACTGTCGCAATCGTTCCTGTAAGCGCAAAAACAGGCGAAGGTATTCCAGACCTGCTACTTCTTCTTCTCGGACTTGCACAACAATTCATGAAAAAACAGCTCGTGCGAAAAGAAGACAGAGGTGCAGCGGTCATTCTTGAAATCGTCGAAGAGGAAGGACTCGGAGCTACTGCGAACGTCTTGGTTCACAGCGGATTTCTGAGAGTTGGAGACCGCATAGCTTTTCTTAGCAAAAAAGGGCCCACGATTTCAAAAATTAAGGCCTTGCTAATGCCGAAACCTCTCGAAGAAATACGCGACCCAAAAGACCAATTGAAAAACGTGGATGAAATACGCGCCGCGGCGGGTGTGAAACTTGTCGCCGAAGGCCTTGAAGAAGCAATAGCAGGCTCCCCTGTGCTGCAAGTACGAAACGAGGTTGAAGATTTACGCAAATTGTCTGAAGAAACCACTGAATTCGTTCTTTCAACTGACAAAATCGGTGTCGTGGTGAAGGCCGATGCACTGGGCACGTTGGAGGCGGCCGTCCAATATCTGAGAGAAAAGGGAGTTCTAATCAGAGTCGCCGATGTGGGGGACGTCTCGAAGAAAGACATCGTGGAAGCTCATGTTGTACGGCAGAAAGATGAACTGCTCGGAGTTATTCTCGCCTACGGCGTAGACATAGACCCGGAAGTGGAACGCGAAGCCGCGTCGAGAGGAATACGTGTGTTTAAAAACGACGTCCTTTTCAGGCTTGTGGAGGATTACCAATCATGGGTTGAGGAAACAACCCGTGCCAAACAGTTGGCTGAATTCGAATCTTTGACGAAGCCGGGCAAAATCAAGATTTTGAAGGACTTTATCTTTAGGAGAAGTGAGCCAGCGATAGTCGGTGTTGAAGTTTTGGCGGGTGAAATCAAGCCTGGAATTAGCCTCGTCAATTCTGTGGGTAAGGTTGTGGGGGTTTTATCGCAGATTCAGGACAGAGGCCAGCCAGTATCGCTTGCAAAGGCGGGCGCGAAAGTCGCCGTGTCGATAAAAGACGGGGTTGTGGGACGGAACATTCACGGAGACGAAATTCTTTACGTAGGGCTTTCTGAAAGAGATGCTCGTCAGCTTCTTAAGAATTATTCTTCGATGCTCGACCCTACGGGGTTACAGGCACTTGAGGAATTTACGGAAATTATGCGTAAGAAGAATCCTCTCTGGGCCCGTTAACACATGTTTAAATTGCTGACGAAAGGCTTCAGTTGTTAGATGTCGCAACAAGCAGCCGGCCCGCGAATGGTTCTGTCAGACCCTTGGCAGAAGAAAGCGTCAACGATACAGCTCACACCGCAGCAATTCAGCCTTCTCAAAGGAAAGAGAATAGGCGAAACGATTGACGGTTCCGCCTTTGGATACAAGGGGTTTCTCATCAAAATAACAGGAGGTTCGGATAAAGACGGATTTCCGATGAGACCCGATGTATCCGGGCCCAGGAAAGTCCATGTCCTTCTAACGGGAGGCGTAGGTTTTCATCCAAGACGAAAACCTCCGTCGAAGCGTAAGAAGAAAAGGATAAAAAGACTCGTTAAAGGTTTAAGGAAACGAGTCACGGTCAGAGGAAACATGATCAGCGAAGCCACCGCACAGATTAACGCCGTTTTAGTGAAGAAGGAGGGGTGATATGTCGCTGACCGACATTAGAATGATTGAAAACAAGCTTGTCGGTCGAAAGGAAGTCAGCGGTAAAATCGCCTACGATAAACCTGTGAAGCGTGATGAAGTTAGACAATTATTAGCAGAACATTTCAAAACAGACGTCAACAACATCGTCATCAGAAAAATGTCTTATCTAACGGGGACGAGGCTCATCGACGTAAAGGCGCACATCTATGACTCGCTCGACAGTATCAAGGCATTCGAGCCCTTGCATATCCTTATCAGAAACAACTTAGCGGAGAAGCCGAAGAAATGAGCATGGAAGGTCTCTGGAAAAGATACAGTATCGTCAATAACAAGTTAACGAGAAATCTTGTCTCATGTCCGAGATGTGGGTCTGGGTTTTTCATGGCAGACCATGGCAACCGATACACATGCGGAAAATGCGGATACACCAAATTCAAGGAATAGCGCGATTCACGATTTCAACCACTTTTCGTCTAACTTCTTCTGACCCCCTTACCACTACGTAACCAACTTTGGGTTGTCCATAGATGAGCAGTCCGCCGTTTGGAAGCGCGTACATCGCCGGCAAAGCTAGCAAATCTTCTTCACCATCCACCAAAACGGCGCCGCCGCGCTTCATGATAGCTTCAACCACAGCTGCCGCGGCTTCAGGTTCGACCATTCCCGCTTGATTCCGAACCTTGACAATAGAATATCCGGCTAGGTCCGGTGTTCCAACCACACCGCGTTCTATTTTCCCGTCGACCACAACGACGTGAGGTCTTATTCCGGCTTCGACAAGTTTGCGGAACGAATAATCACCCACCACAACTAACAGGTCGGCTATAGCCAATTCTGCGTTGTATTGGATGTCGCCTTTTTTCAGCTCGCCGAACGGCTTCCTAACTTTTTCCCTCAATTGTTCCGTAAAGATGATTGGTTTTTTCCAGAGGTCAGTCAACCTTGACCGCGTATCTTCCAGTCTTCCTTATTCCAAGTTCCTTGGCTATCTGTGAACGCTCTACGTCTAAGACCAGCAACAACCCGGAAAAACTGGTGCTTAGGTTTGAAGAACCGCATACATCACACGTCTTCCCGACGACGATTCTTCTGCAATTCCTACATGCCTTAGGCTTAACCGACACTTGACTGCACCATCTTAGCCAAGTCTTCTTCTATCCATTTTAATGCTCCCATCATGGGTTGACGAGTGACCAGCGAAACTTTTCCTCCAGCTCCTCCCGTCAGGGAAACCGCGTTCACTCTTCCACGCACATCATCCCCAACGGTGAGTTTTCGACCTGTTTTCTTCCCGACAAGCATGTTGTTTTTCTCGTCATATGTGATGTAGTCGTCCATGATTTGTGAGATGTGGAGTAAGCCGTCGAGAGGGCCGATTCTGACGAAGCATCCAAAATCGGTGATCTCCACAACTTCGCCAACGACAACTTCGTTGAGCAGTGGAACGTATGTTAGCAACTTGAAAGTGCTCCGGTGATATGTTGAGCCGTCTCGGGGAAGTAACCGGCCTACTTTCTCAACTTTTGCGTCGAAAACCATGATGACGTAGCCTAGCTCTTCGTCGACAGAGCCTTCGTATCTTTTCCTCAATTTTTCCAAAACCACCTTTTCAAGAGGTTTGTCGAAACTGTCAGGTGAAATACCAACTATCTCTGAAACTTCAACTATCATGAACAAATCGCCTACACCCTCTTGCCATCGTTAACTCTCTAGCGATGTTTTCAACGGAATTTAAGCCTAACTATGGGTTTTCCGGCTGAAGAAACCGTCAGATATTCAATTTTTTCCGAAGCAAGTTTTTTCATAAGTTTAGCGTCGGAAGTCAATATGGGATGGTTTGTTTTCTTGGCGTAATATATCAGCGCATCGTCGACCGAGCCTTCATGTTCCATCGCCAACTTTTCCATAGTTTCGGCAATTTGAAGAGCGGCCAAAGCCATTTTCGACTTTTTACCTCTTTTCGCCGCCAATCGTTTCAGCTCGCTTAATACTTCTGAGGGGACGACTGGCTCGATTCTTTCAGCTGTTTTGTTTTCCAGCATGCTGAAAAAATCCTTACCTTTTTCAACACAAAGCAGCAAAAAACTTGTGTCAACTAAAACCTTCAACTAACTTCCCACAACTGTGCCGTATCCGATCAAACGCCATCCAGTGCCTATTTTTCGCGAAATCGCTGCTTTGCTTCTGGGTTCCGCGACCACGGGTCTTGACAACAGAATTTCAAGCCTGCTTGATGACCTTTTGGTGACAATTCCGCTCGAAACAGCTGAAGCAATGTTAACGACTAATGCTTCCTTTTCCACTATTTGTTTGACAGCTACGTCCCCTTCAACTCCGAGAACTTTTTCGAATAAGGAGTATTCAAGCGTGAGTGAATTCAACACCGGAGGCAGTGTTCCAGGTTTGCCGGCAACGTTTCCGACGAGGCCGTCGCTTTTACCGATGGACGGGTCGAGTGTTGTCTCGATTCCTGTCAAACCTCCTGGGTAAGCTTCGTCAACATTTCTACCACCTGCCATCAAATTGGTCACTTCTGTGTAAAGCGGTTCGTAAACCGTTTTCCCCATCTTTTGCCGGGCGATACCCGGAAGTATTTCGAGTTCGTCTCCTTTTCTTATCACTCCTTGAGTTATCGAGCCTCCGATTACAGCGCCTTTAATCTCCTTCGCAGGGGTGCCTGGAACGTTAACGTCAAACGAGCGGAGCACCGGCATGCGGGAAGGTTTTGAAGGGTCGCGAGGCGGGGTTTTAACCAATTTCTGGATAGCGTAGAGCAGCGGTTCGATGCCTATTCCATGCTGTCCTGAAACAGGAATTATCGGAACACGTTCATACCCATTTTGAGCCAGGAAATCGGATATTTCAACGTAGTTTTCTAAGGCGCGGGTTTTGTCTACGAGGTCGATTTTGTTCTGAGCGATGACGAGGTTTTTTATTCCGAGTATTTTTGCAGCCTGTAAATGTTCGTTGTCCTGAGGCTGTGGAAATTTCTGCCTGACGTCAGCCACGAAAATCGCTCCGTCAAACAACGCCGCTCCCGAGAGCATGGTCACCATCAGCGAATGATGACCAGGACAATCTATGAAGGAAATCACTCGTTGGAACTCGGTGTCTACACCATGGACTGGACATTTGCTGGTCGGGTAATGGTCGTAGGGAGCTGTGCATAGCGGGCACCTGTAGATAGCAGCGTCAGCATAGCCTATCCGTATGGTGATTCCCCGTTTCAGTTCTTCGCTGTGTTTGGCAGTCCAAACACCCGTAATGCTTTGCACGATCGTGCTTTTGCCGTTGTCGACATGTCCTAGCGTGCCTATGTTAACTTCAGGCTGTTTCGGTAAAGGCATTCCCGTGTGAGAGCGTTTAGCCGCTTAATGTGTTTTCCCCAGACTCTGGAAAAAAATCACCGATTCTCTTTCAAAAGATTCTCCGCTGTCAGACGCATGAACAAGGTTGTCGGTGATTTCAAGTCCATAGTCACCGCGAATTGTTCCGGGCTCGGCTTTCACAGGGTCAGTGGCTCCAATCAGCTTACGCACTACCTCAACTGCCTGCCGTCCCTCGAGGACCATTAAAACAACGGGGCCTGAAGTCATAACTTTGATAAGGTCATCGTAAAATGGCTTACCTCTATGCACTTCATAAAGCCGGGCGGCTTCCTCCCGAGTCATCTGTTTCATCTGCATCTCAACCAGTCGCAGGCCTTTCCTTTCAAATCGTGCAATAATTTCGCCAACTAAGCCTCTTTGAACGGCTTTCGGTTTTAAAATGACGAATGTCCGTTCCATTTAACCACCGTTTCACGATGTTTTTGTCCATTTGATTTTCCGCGGGTCTTTGCGATGTTCGACCATGTATATTCTGCATCTTCGAGAGCAAAACCAAAGCAACGTGCCGTCGTTTCTAACGAATAGCATTCCTCGTCCGTGAATGAATTCCCGCCCGCAAAATGAACATTTATGCACTGTAACCATCTTGGATCACTTGATTTTTTCGGCTTCTCTCTCTACGTCGAGCAACATCAGGATGTCTCCGACTCTGACAGGCCCCTTTACGTTTCTGGAAATGACGCGTCCTTCGTCCTTGCCTTTGAGAATCCGGACACGTACTTGAGTGACCTCACCGGTAACACCTGTCCTGCCAACTACCTGCTCGACGACAGCTGGAATTGGTTCTTCGACTTTCGGCGGAGCTTTCGTGCTCATAACTATTCACCTACTGTTTCTTCGAACGAATTTCGCTGACCTTCTTCGCAATCTCCTCCAAGTATCCTTTAGCTTCACCAGGGTCAACTATCGCGACGGAACTCGCTGGAACGGAAAGCCCCGCCACTTCTCCCAGCTGGGCCTTCGAGTTGACGAAAATGTAGTTTATCTTTCTTTCCTCGCATAACGTCGGAAGGAACGCAACAATTTCCGGCGGGTCGACATCGGTCGCTATCACGACAAATTTTGCCTGACCTCTCTCAATGGCTTTAATGACTTCATTGACACCCTTTTTTATCTTTCCACTTGTCCGAGCTAGCCTTACTGCCTCTAGCGACGCGGTCATCAGTTCCTCAGGAGGCGAGAAAGTTTGGTAGTATGGATTGGGCATGGGCCTTCATCTCCCCGACTAACAATAACATGCATAACTTAAAGCTTATCGCGCTAAATTAATAAATAAACCCGTCACGCACCACTAAAAAGGTTCTTGCACAACTATGAATGGGATGCAGGACATCCGGGAAAAAATCTTCATGGTTGCTTTAAGGAACGCGGTCGAACACGGCGGAAAGGCCGCGGCCAACTCCGTTCTCTCTAAAATCTTAGGTGAAGACGTATTACTCAGGCCGAAGGCCCGCGAATTGAAGCAAGTCGTCGCTGAAGTCGTTGATGAAGTCAACGCGTTGGATTTGGAGACGCAGAAGAGAATATTGGTCGAAAGATATGGTGAACCGAGCAAAAAACCCACTGTGGTTGAAGAGCGGCGACTACCTGAGCTGCCGGCAGCTCAGAGGGGCCGGGTAGTTACACGTCTACCACCGGAGCCCAGCGGCTACATGCACCTAGGTCACGCCATCGCCGGACTAATTAACGAATATTACGCACGACATTACCACGGCAAGCTCTGGCTAAGGTTTGAAGACACGAACCCCCGGAAAGCAAACCTCGTCTACTATGATAGCTTCCGCAAGGGATATCGATGGCTTGGAATCGAATGGGATTATGAGAAAAACAACTCCGATGACATGGAGAAGTATTATGAATATGCGACGGCGTTGATTCGTCGCTCGGTTCTTTATCCATGCTTCTGCAGCGCTGAACAAATGCACTATCAGAGAGCTACGGCGTCTATTTGCGAGCACCGAGACATGCCGACCGATGAATCGCTTGAAATCTGGGACAAAGTTTTGGCTGGACATTATCGTGAGGGTGAAATTTCGTTTAGGCTCAGAGGGGTGCATGACAGTCCCAACACAGCATTACGCGACCCGGTCATGTTCCGGATTGTAGACCATCCTCATCCTTTGAAAGGCAGGGATTACCGGCTTTGGCCCACCTACGATTTCGCCGCAGCAGTTCAGGACGCTTTATGCGGTGTGACGCATGTGTTGCGGAGCAGTGAATTCGCCTTTCGTGACGAGCTTCAAAACATGATACGGAGCTTCCTAAATCTTCCCAACCCTGTTTACGTGGAATTCGCGCGATTCGAGTTCCGCGGAGTTACCACGTCTAAACGTGAGATCAGAAGCTTGATTGAAAAGGGAATCGTCACAGGATGGGATGACCCTCGTCTTTCCACAATTGAAGCCGTCAAAAGAAGAGGGATCAGGCCTGAAACACTCCGAGAATTTACATACAGCTATGCGGGAGTTAGCACCGCTAAGAAAGAATACGACTGGAGCCTGCTACACAGCATCAACAGGAAAATTCTAGACCCATTGGCGCAAAGATACTTTTTCGTCATCGACCCTGTGAAAGTCGAGCTGATAAACGCCGAGCCGAAAGAGGTTGAAATACCATTTCATCCTTCTGCCGACTTTGGAAAACGCATAATCAAAGTTAAAGACACTGTCTACATTTCTCGTAGAGACACGCAGGCACTGAGGCCGGGTTCCGTGTTCCGCTGCAAACTTTACGCCAACATAAAGTTGATAGAAAAATATGATGACCGCTTGGTCGGAGAAGTCATTTCAGGTCCTCCGCTCAAGGAAGGACTAATTATTCAGTGGGTTTCCGAAGAAAATACAGAGGTTAAGGTTTTGCGTTACGGAGACCTTTTCGCCGTTGATGGGTCGATAAACCGTGACAGCTTGTGGTTGGAGAAAGGCCTGGGTGAAAAAGCGGTTGAATCGGTACCATTCGATGGAGTTGTACAGTTTGAGAGATATGGGTTTGTAAGGCGGGATAGCCGAGAGGAGCCTATCTTCGTTTTCTGCCACGAATAATCCTTTGCGACGCCCATTCACTCAGAGGCCCCATCAAAACTTTCGGAGCTCTGCGTAAATCCTTGATTGTTCTCGAACTCGTTAGATACATCGCGGTCTTCAACTCGTTCGAAAGCTTTGACAACACCGCGAGAACTTGTTCCGATGACTGGGTCGCAGGTCCGAGAAACGGCCTGGCCAATCCAGTCATCGAGGCACCTAACGCAATGCATTTTGCTGAATCCAGACCTGTCCGTAAACCCCCCGAAGCAATCACTGGCTTCGACGTCACACTGACAGATTCAATGAGTGCCGCTGCTGTCGGGATACCCCATTCCAGATACACTTCGGCCAGAGATTTTTTCTCAGTGCTCTGGCTAGCTTCAGACCGTATCATTTCAATCAACGTCCAATTCGTTCCACCCGAGCCGGCCACATCAAAGGCATCGACACCGGCTCTATCAGCTGCCACAACTATTTCCCTGGAAAGACCGCATCCAATCTCTTTCAAAATAATCGGAACTGGCAGCGATTTTTTTAGACTTTTGAGGATTTTGTAGAAGTTTTTGAATTTGGGTTCACCGTCGGGCTGAACAATTTCCTGCAACGGATTCAAATGTATTGCGAGAGCGTTGGCGTCGATCATTTTCACGGCTTGAAAAGCGAAGTCAAGGCCTTTTTCGACGAGCTGGGCGGCTCCGATGTTTCCAATCAAAAAAACGTCTGGTGCATGGTCCCTCGCTACTCGAAATGTTTTTGCTGTTTCGGGCTTGACGACTCCCGCACGCTGACTCCCCACTCCCATTGGTATGTTAAACCTTGCAGCAGCTTCCGCAAGGTTAGCGTTGATTTTTTCAGCCAGATCCGTTCCGCCTGTCATCGACTCGATTATGAACGGATGGCTGAACTTCTCACCCAAAAAAACCGTCGAAGTGTCGATTTCGTCGGGGTCAAAGTCTGGTGCAGCTTGATGAACAAGTTCGACGTATTCAAGCCAGGTTGATTTTTTGAACGAGACGTCTCTTTCGAGGCTGATTTTTATGTGGTCTGCTTTACGTGTCTCGATAGACATCTCATGGCACCAACATGGTTCCGGTGACTGGTTTACCTTTGATAGTTGCTTCGATTCTCCCTTCTGCTAAGCCATTGACCACGTAAACTTTGACACCTGCTTTAACAGCTTCGAAAGCTGTGTCAACTTTGTAAAACATTCCACCTGTCACGTCATCTCCCTCAACGTCACCATAGTAGATCGTCAAATGTTTTCGATAGTCAAGCCTTTCGATTAACTTTTTCTCTCCAGTTGAGCGGTCTACTTCATAGACCCCTTCGACATCCGAAGCATACACAAGCTTCGCTGCCTTGAGTGATTTGGCGAGATGGACTGCGATTTGATCGCCTGAAAGAACTGTGAATTTCAGCTCGCGGTCGAACACAGCATCGCCGCAAGTGACCGGAATGATTCCGAGGTCCAGTGCGGAAAAAATCAAGTCCAAATGAGCTGTCTCAATTACACCTTTCCTCGTGATAAACAGGTTGGACGCGGGAATTCCAACGGAGCCTATGCCAGTCTCTATCAAGGAGTGAACCACCATTTGGTTCAGCTCCTTCACCAGCTGAACTGTTTTGACGAATCCTTCGAGCTGTCTCTGCTCCTTGAATCCTTGGTCCAAGTTGTACTGCTTGGCCCAAGGATGCCCGTAAGACCCTGCACCATGAATGATTACCAATGGGGTTGGCCAGCAACGTGCTACCTCCCTGGATATACGCTCCATCACGTCACTGCGGAAGCTTTTGCTTCTTTTCTTATCTGTGATCACTGAACCTCCGATCTTGAGAATTACGAGTCCGGCCAAGTTATTCACCAACCCCTCTGCAACCTGTTTGACTTAGCCAAACCTTCGGATAAACGGTAGACAAACCCGCCAAAATCGCTGATGATTTCTCTCCCCCCAAGCCGATGACGCAGCCTCCCCCTCCACCACCGGTGACCTTTGCGCCAAACGCGCCGAAGCTCAAAAGATCTTCGACAATTTTTTCGAGACCTTCGTTTGACAACCCAAGACAACGGAGAAGAAAATGATTTAGCAGAAAAAGACGACCTAGTTTTTCAAAGTTGGTCGAGGTCATCGCGTCAACGGCCTCGCAGTAAACTCGCGAATAAATGTTAGCTAATGCGTTGAAGAAGGCAGGCTTCGCTTTAGCTGTTTGCTGGACGTGTTCCACCATTTTTGATGTTTTTCGTTTCTTACCGCTGAAAACTATGATGACTTCAGGGTTGGCTGGTACATTGATTTGTCTATAGTTCCCGGGGCTGTGGTAAGCTATTGTTCCACCCACGGTGGCAATAGTCGTGTCTATTCCCGATGGTCTTCCATGAAACTCTTTCTCCGCCACCATCGCATATTGTATGACCTGTTCAGGTGTTAGGTTTAGTTCATACATGTCGGAGACCGCTTTGGTCAACGCTACTGATACGGCGGCGGATGAACCGAGTCCAGCGGCACCCGTTATTTCGGAGAAGATTTCAACTTTGCCTACGCATTTGAACCCGAAGTCATCACTTAATTTTTTCACCATGTTATAAAGCGGCTGGAAAAGCGAAGGTCGTTGGCTTAGAGGCTCGGCGTTTACATTCCACGCAGAATACGCCTGTCCCGAAACAATGATGAATTTTCTTTCCAAGCTCTGTGAAAACGTTACACGAACGCGTTTGTCTATCGCTGTCACTATTGCTGGGAATCCGGAAACAACAAAATGTTCGCCAAATAGAATGACTTTACCCGGAGCCGAGGCCGAGACCACAGTTTTCATCTCATTCAAACCCAATGACACATGAGGCGTACCCTACCACTGAGTCATAGTCACCGCTTGTTTCGCCGCTCGTTGACTGTTTTAGCACCGTTGCCTTCGAGGCTCCGAGTTTTTTGACCGCTGAAAGAAGCGCCGCCACCGCTCCATAGCCGCACATCGTTATGTTGTGTTTTTCCAAAACTCTGTAAAGACCCATTACGTCGAACCTCTCAATCGTCTCCAAAGCATATCGGTCTTTTTTCAGAACTGTCTCATGTGGTTCGTAGTGAGTGAAATCGGTTGAAGCAATCATCAGAATGTTTCTTTTGTTCACTACTTCGGCCACGGCTTCCCCTATTTCGACGCATGTTTCGAGGCTTTGGTCGTTGATGCATATAGGAACTAACTTGAACTCTCCGTAAAGATATTGGAGGAATGGGATTTGGACTTCTATGGAATGTTCGCGGCTGTGGCTTTTTTCGTCGAGGAAGAAGATTTCCCGCGTTTGTGCGATTTCTTCGGCCAGCTTGGCGTCGATCTCAGCGTCTCCGAGCGGTGTTGTCCAGTACCCGGAGGGGTAGATTGAAACGATTGTTCCGATGCCGTAGTGGTTAGGCCCGAAGATGATGACCGATTCTGGCTTGCTGTATTTGTCAAGGAATTTGTATGCATGGGCGGCCACGGGCCCTGAATACATGTAACCTGCGTGTGGACATATGAGAGCTGGAACACGACGTGCACCCCATTTCCTCTCCGGAAGCATTCCAGGCCCGTGACGAGAGAGAAAACAATCCTCTATTTGTTTGAGGAGAGCGTTTCGGGAGCCTTCGTAAAAAAGTCCTGCCACGGCGGGTCGTCTTCTCAACCTGGATAAACACCTCGGCGACGGTACAAATATTTGCTGCGTCCACGTCTGCCGACGAACGAGCCGTTTTCAGCCACCAGCTCACCCCTTGAAAAAGTCGCCGCGACCCGGCATGAAACCTCCACGTCATCGTAAATTGAGTGGTCGATGTTGCTGTGAAGATTTTCTTTCGAAAGACGGGTTTTGCTGTTGGGGTCGAGGAGATAGAGGTCCGCATCCTTTCCAACTGCTATCCCGCCTTTGACATCGGAGAGCCCATAAATTCTGGCCGGGTTGTAGGACGTCACTTCGACGAAAAGCTTTAAGGACATTCCTCTTTTCACCACCCCCTCCGAGAAGAGAAGCATGGGTATGATCTCCGTGCCTGCTACTCCTCCTGGGACATCCGTGAACTTTTTCGGAGAAAGTTTTATCCATGAGTTGAAGCAGGCGTGGTCGCTTCCTACGACGGAGAACTTTCCCGCCAACAATCCTTTCCATATTCCTTCCCGGTCTTTTTCCTTCTTCAACGGCGGTGACATGATGTATTTTGCCCCGTCGGACCTACGGTAAACATCCTCCGTAAACATCAAATAATGCGGACATGTTTCGCCGTGAATCTTTACACCACGGCTTTGTGCTTCCACGATTTTCTCAAGGCCCATTGCTGACGAAACATGCACAATCAAAGTTTCCGCACCGGTCAAACCTGCGAGAAAAGCAATCCGTTGAATGGCCTCAGCCTCCACGAAGTCAGGCCTACTCCATGAATGATAAATCGGTTCGGTCTTGCCTTCGGCTAAGAATTGCTCAACGAATGCGTTTATCATGTGTTCGTTTTCCGCGTGAACCAATACGAGGATATTTTTCTCGGCGCAGTATTTCATCAGCTGGTAAATCTTTCCATCGTCAAGCATTAAACCACGTTTACTGTAGGCTGTGAAAATTTTCACACTCGCAAGTCCCATATTCTCAACAAGATAGTCTAGATTATTTCGAATGTTGTCGTCGAACTGGGTCACAATCATGTGCAGTCCGTAATCGATTACGACGTTTGGGTCAGCTTCTTCCCTCCTGTTGCGAAATTCCGCGACATATTCAGCCGACTCTGGTGTGACGAAGTCGACGATTGCTGTCACCCCGCCGCACGCGGCCGCGACAGTTCCGGTGTAAAAATCATCGGCCGTGTAGACATCGTCGAAATATTTCAGCCGGAAATGAACGTGGCCGTCGATAGCGCCTGGGAAAACGAGCATTCCCCTGGCATCATAAACTTGGTCGGCTTTCTCTTCTATGTTTTTCGCGATTCGGACAATTTTTCCATCCTCAACGCCGATTTCAGCTTCGTAAACACCATCCAAGGTAACGATTTTTCCGTTCTTAACCACGAGATCCAACGGATTCGTCAACGTTCAAACATATTAGCACGGGAATATAACGATGTATGAGTTGAAAGCGGTTCCTTCCTTTGAAATTTTCACACCATCCTCTTTAACAGAATTGATTTCGTTTTTAAGAGAAACGGATGGTAGCCCTGTTCTCTACGCCGGAGGCACTGACTTGATGCCGATGATGAAACGCGGAAAAATAAAGCCCATCAAAGTCATAGATATTTCGGGACTCTCCGAGCTAAACTACATCATTCATAAAAACAACCAATTCCGTGTTGGAGCACTTGTCACAATTCAGGATTTTGCTACCTCATCTGTCATTCCCGAGCGTTACTTATCGATAAAGTGGCTGACCAAATATTTCGGCGCCGAAACAACGAGAAACATGGCGACTGTTGGAGGAAACGTTGTCAGCGGCGGTGAAAGAGATATTCCAGCCATCTTGACTTCGCTCGACGGCTCAGTTGTCATCATGGGACCCGACGGAAAAAGAAGCTCTAATCCACTCGAAACACAGCTTTCACCTTCCGAAATAGTCACCGAAATAGCCTTCGATGATTGGGGTCCTGATAGTGTTTCTTGGTTTACGAAGTTTGAGAAGCGGGCGTCGAACGGTATTGGCGTTGTTACTTCGGCTGTCGCGATGAAGTTAGTGGATGGCCGTGTTTCGAAGTTGCGGACTGTTCTGAACCGGGTTGACGGCAGAAAGGTGGGACGCCTGCACGAACTTGAAAACGAATTGACCGATAAAATCCTAACCGAAACCATCATCAAAACAGCTGTTGAAAAACATGTCTCAAAGATTAAGCCGGCGTCAGATTTCAGGGCTTCAAGCGAATTCCGCAAACACGTCTCCAAAGTCATTCTTACTCGCGGAATCATACACTGCTGGGAATTTTTGGTTTCGAGGTCGAACGCATGATAATACGCTTCATATTGAACGGGTCTGAAGTTACTGCGGATGTCAGAGGTAAGGATAGGCTGATAGACCTTCTTTGGCGTCTCGGAATTCGAAGCGTGAAGGAAGGATGCAGCACGGGCGATTGCGGCTCCTGCAACGTAATAGTGGACGGCAAGTTGGTTAACTCCTGCCTAATGCTCGCTGTTCAGGTCAGGAATAAATCTGTGCTGACCGTGGAAGGCTTATCGCAGAACGACAAGCTTCACCCGATTCAGGAAGCGTTGGTCGAATACGCAGCATCTCAGTGTGGCTACTGCATTCCCGGCATCGTCATGACCGTCAAATACATCCTCGACAACTATCCAAACGCAGATGAGGAAAACGTGCGGAGACTGCTGATCGCAAACATATGCCGCTGCGGAGGATACACTCGCATAACCGACGCGGTGCTGTCAGTCATCGCGTCTCAACGACGATAGCCTCTCTTTCATGCAAGGCTTTGTAGATTTTTTCCGCTGTTATCGGTAGCGAAGTTATCCGAACTCCTATAGCGTCGAACACCGCGTTGGCTATTGCTGGCGCGGGGCCGTTGATGCCGGGTTCGCCTGCGGTTCGTGTGCCAAGCGGTGTTAATGGGCTGGGGTTTTCAACAACTTCAATCTCTATGCGCGGCAGGTCGGCGCTTGTAGGAACGAGATAATCGGCGAGGTTGGGGTTAAGTGCTTTATGCTTTTTGCCGATGATGAACTCCTCGAGAAGGCCATATGCCACTCCCTGAGTTAAACCGCCTTCAATTTGAGCGAGAAGATAGGGCTTGTTGATTACTCGACCTACGTCGAAAGCAGCGACAAGCCTGTTCAGCCGAACGATTCCAAGCTCCTTGTCTACCGAAACTTTTACCCCGACCACTCCATATGTGTATTGGAGATAGGGCCGGCCTTTCCCTGTCTCGTGGTCGTAGTCGCAAAGCGGCAGCTTGAATTCAGCGGTTTCCGTCACATCCTCCTTCAAAACATCCTTCACAAAATCCACGACGTTCATCGTGGCGAGGTTTATGCCTGCCTCTCGGGCGTTCATCCCCAGCTTCTCTCTTAGCTTAGTTGCGGCTTGAAGAATGGCGTTACCACCCATCAAAGTTGAGCGAGATGCGAAGGTTCCACCCGAATCTGGTACTTTCTTCGTTTCGACCAAATCAATCGTCACAAGCTTTTCCGGAACTCCGAGGGCTTCTGCCGCTATTTTCGCGAAGCCTCGCGTAGAACCGGTTCCGTATTCTGTGAGAGACGTCATCACGTGAACTTCTCCTTTGGCGGTTATTTTCACGGTGGCCACTGCTTTGTCCTCTCCTTCGGGCCCGAGGCTATTGCCGTGAAACACAAACGCGATGCCGTAGCCTTCATATGGCTTTTTGACTCTACGGTTCCATCCAAGCTTTTCCTTCACCTTTTCGACGAGAACTTCGTAGATGGGGTTGTCTTCCAAAAAGACGTCACTCGCCGTCACAACACCTTTCCGCCAAATGTTCTTCATGCGGAGTTCGATGGGGTCCATTCCAAGCCGCCGAGCTAAAATGTCGATAAGTGATTCGACTGCGAAATGAGTTTGCGGACATCCGAACCCTCGCATAGACCCCGCGGTGAAGTTGTTTGTGTAAACGAGGTAGCTGTCGATTCGGACGTTTTCGATTACGTAAGGCCCTGCTGCATGGGTTATCGCTCTCATCATCACAAGAGGACCTACCGAAGCGTAAGCCCCTGTGTCAAGGTATAGGTCGGCGTCAATAGCCTTCAGGACGCCGTCATAGGTCGCGCCCAAACGGTACTTCATAACGGCGGGATGTCGATGTGAATGAGCCATCATCGATTCGTCGCGGCCATATATGCAGGCTGCTGGCTTACCGGTTTTCAAAGCCGCGAGGCCAGCCATCGCACAAACATCCCATGGGGCTTCATCCGACTTTCCTCCGAACGTACCTCCAATCGCCATCGCCACGAGGTTGATTTTCTCCTTCGGCAAACCGAGAATCCTCGCGACACCAGTTAAAACGTAGAAGGGATTTTGGATGCTTCCGTAAATAGTTAGGCTTCCGTCTTTCTCCGGCATGCAGTAGGCTGCTTCTGTCTCGATCGGAGCTGGTTCCTGCATCTGGGTTCTAAACTCCTCCTCCACTATAACGTCAGATTCAATGAATCCCTTTGAAACATCTCCTTTCCTTAGCTTGTAGTGACGAAGAAGGTTTCCGTCTTCATGAACCTTTGGCGCGTCTGGTTCCAGTGCTTTGACAGGGTCGTAAACTGGTTCGAGCGGCTCGTATTCGACGACGATTTTTTCCAAAGCTTTGTCAGCTGTTTCTTCGTCATCGGCCACGACCAACGCGATTGCGTCTGCGAGGCTCCTCACTTTGCCCGTTGCGAGGAGAGGCCTGTCAAGAACCACCGCGCCAGTAATGTTCTGACCTGGAATGTCTCCGGCCGTAAGCACCGCGGCAACTCCCGGCGTGTTTACCGCCGCTGAAACATCAACTCTCCTTATCAAAGCATGAGGATATTCGGAGCGGAGGGCTTTCACGCGTAGGGCTGTAGCTTGAACTATGTCAGCCGTGTAGATTGGTCTGCCTCTAACGGAATCATAGGCGTCGTAAATTTTTTTCGCAACCAACGACAAGTATTGTGGTGAAGTTTATTTAAAACTTTCATGCTAGTCGCTTACCGCAGTATTACGCGAATTTTTTCGAAAACAAAATCCTATAAGTTGCAAAACTCGCCTGGCACGTGTTGACAAAAAAAATTGATGCTTACACATCTTACCTAGCTGTTAACATTCTCAAAACTCTAAAAAACACTATGGACTACAAAACACTTTCCCACCACACCGGGCTGCCAGTTTCGACGCTAACCAGATACGTAACTAACAAAACATTGCCACGCGGCAAAAGAACGCTCGATCTTGTGGACAAGTTATTGAAAATCGTTAACGTTTACCATATGGTGCAGCAACGGCTGCACGCCGATTCTGATGGACTCGATGTGTCGAACGTTGTGTCGGAAAGCTATTTGGTTGAGCTCATGGCCGCTCAAATGTTGCGTGAATTTGCAGGCAGCCGCATTGACTGCATTCTTGCCTACGACCGAGCCGGCTTGATTCTGGCGACCGCATTCGGGCTTTCAACCACGAAGCGGGTTTACTACATGTCAAACACCGAAACTTCATCGACAGGAAAATGGGAAGAAATAAAATTCCGCAACGCGGGGTCAAGGGTGATTTCAAGAATTTATGTTCCGGTTGATGTCTTGAGAAGCCACTTGCTTCTGACTGTGGGCATTCTCGATGAATATGTACCTGTTAAGGAGGTGCTCGGAAAGATTAGTGAATTCAAAGGTGATTTCGTGGGTATTGTTGCGGTTGCGGCTTCGAAAGAATTTCTAAAATCAGTTAAACCTTATCAGTTCGGTAAGTTGGTGAGCTTTGCGCATTTTTAGGCGTATTCACGCCATGTGTGACCGCATTTTACACATCTGAAGAACTGTGTCATAGGCTCGTCCGCTGACCTCGTTTGAACGGTCCACCATTTTGCTTCGTTGTGTCCGCAAGCGGGACATATGACGTCCGACGTGGTGGGTAATGGTGCTTCTTCGGATTCGACTATCGCGGCCACATTTTTACCCACCGCGGCAGCTCTCTCCTGCTTGACAATCACTTTCTCACCCTCTAAAGGTTTTTTGTAACCACATTTCTTACATCCAAGAACAACTTTTGAGCCAGATTTCATCGGCTTCAAGGCGGTTCCACATTCAGGGCAAAACTCCATTCAAATCACCTCAACACATCTAATTTCTGGTCTATTGCTTCTACTAGACGACGAATCTCCTGTAACCCTTGCTGCAGTGCTTTTCTCGGAGATGTATTCGACGGGTCAACCTTGATCGAAATTGTCATTTTTCCTGTCAAGGGATGTTCAACACGATATCCGGCGTACAGCACTCCGTCAACGTTGTTAAGGGTTTCGGCGAACAAATTGATTATCGACTGATCTTCGTCAACTACCTCAATACTCATGAAGTCCTGCGTTTCCTCGATGATTTTCATTTTCATTTTTCCACACCAGCCAACTGTTTTAGCAATTCCATGTTGCCGTATTTTAACACTGTCTTTCGCCTCTCTCTGTTCCCGCATTTGCCGCAGACCAATAAATTCTCTTTCTTTTCGAGAACACTGCCGCATACGCTGCACATCGCCAACATTACACCACATCCCGGCGAATATATATCGAACGTCACCATTCCCCTGAAGATGTTGACGACATTTAGAAGAGCGATGTCACCAATTCCGATAATGTTTTCGAGAGAGTCGTTCTTCCGGCCCAGGATTACACCAGTTCTCCTATACTTTAGTGGAATGTTGGGCAGCTTGATGAATGCTTCCGCAATCGCTATTCTTTCCTGAACATCTTTGACTTCGGCCACTACTCGGTCTCTAGGATTGATTGCGACTATTGATTTTGCTGGCTGAACTTTCACTTCCTTGGCTTTCAAGTCGAAGAACGCTTCGCCCAGCCACCGGCTCTTCAGCCGACCCAATTCGTCTGTGAAAACGCCTTCAGCCGGAACGAATTCCTCCACTACGGCAAGCACTTCGCCGGGAACAACTGATCTTTTCCTCAGATTTTGAGCTGGACTACTTGTTTCCATATTTTCCCACCAATTTCCTTTGAATGCCAACCCCACGGATACATGAGAAAACCTTTCTCTACCACTTCAACCCAGTCCAAAAGACCCAGCGCTACTAATGTTTCAACGGGTAGTAGAACAGGTTTGCTGAACTGTAGCTGGTCTTCGAGGCTGAGACGGGGACAAGCCGTGTTGACAAACCCTTCGAACCTGTTTTCCGAGATGGTATTCGGGTTGATTTCGTCGGCGGTTGCGACGAAAGCCTCCTTCTCATGGCTGTTTAACAGTTTGGCAAGATATTTAGCGAGGCCCATTCTTTTCTGACCTAGTTTAATGCTGACCAGTACTCCGATTTTCGAAGCTTTCTTGAATGCTGCTATTTGAGCGAATCGCTGTCGTAATAATTTCTCGCGTTGATGCTCGAGGTTCGTTACTTTTTGGATGTGAGGATCAGCCGCATATACCGGCTTTAAAGTAGAAACAGCTAAACCAAGTCCGTGAAAAACACTTCCCAAGACCAAATACGCGTCAACATTCTCCTCTATTTTTTTCATCGCGGAAACATCACATCCGAGAACCTGCCCTTCATAAACTGAATACATATCTGGTTTTTCGGTTAACGATTTTATTCCCCGTTCACGTAGTAGCTCCGTTATTGTTGAGAGATAGTCGAGCCACTGAACACTTGCTGCTAATCCGACGATTTCGAATTTTTCGAGCTCATTTGCTATTTTGTCCGCAATGGATATGATGGGTGAGGGGTCGGCGTATCTGCATTCTAGGTAAATCGTTGGCATGATGTCTCTGCGGAGAAATCTGCTGTGACCAATGTGAATTATGGTGTCCACGTTAACCTGCATCGCTTCGGGGTAGGCCACGTCGCATCCTCCCCAGCAGTTCGACGATGAAAAAATCACCTCGAAGCCATGGTTGCGCAGTATCTCGCCGACCTTGTAGGCGACCGAGCGGAGGCCTAGGGGTGACTGAATAAGTATTTTGCTTGCGTTCTGCTCTCTAAGCCTTTGTATCGCCTCGTCTACCTCCACGGCATAGCTGTTGACAACGAGCAAATCCGCTTGATGAATTGTACGGCTCTTAATATGTGTGATGAAAGCTTTTTTTAACTACTCATCTCTAAGGAGTTCTGTGGCTGATTTCGACGTTATCGTCGTCGGAGGCGGCATACTAGGCCTCGCATCCGCTTATTACATCAAGCTCAACCACCGCGATTTATCGGTCGCGATTCTTGAAATGGAGAAGGATGTTGGACAGGGAAACACTGCTCGGAGCGTCGGCGGATATCGTCAAGGCATCTTCACGTCCCATGTAAACAGAATTCTCGCCGAAACAACCATTCAGCATCTCCGCGAAGCAGAACAATCAGGCGAAGCCAAGCTTTCCATGCAGGAAGTCGGCTACATGATATTGATGGACCAAAACCGCTATTCGAAAACCGTACGGGCAGTTCAAGATTTCGTTGAACAGGGGAAGGCGGTTTTACTACGCGGCGAAGAGCTTGAGAAACAGCTTGGCGTCGTCACCCGGTTCGACGGCGACGAAGAAGCACAGCTTTTGGGAATTGAAAACATTGTTTACGGGTTTTTCACTCCCAGATGTGGTTTCTTAGATGTTGAGAAAGTGGTGAACCTCTACAGGCGGAGATGTGTTTCGGAAGGGGTTGAGTTATTGTTGAATAAGCGTGTTGAACAGCTCGTTCTAGAACCCGTTCAGCCGCTGGGTATCCCGAACGAGCCGCGGGCATGGCAGAAAATCAAGGTTGGCGGTGTCAAAGTTAATGGGGAATATCTGCAGGCGGAGATGGTGGTTGTAGCGGCAGGGTCGTGGTCTCCTCAGCTCCTCGACCCTATCGGGGTCGACTGCTTTGTGAAACCGAAGAAACGCCAGCTTTTCGTAATTCAAACTTCTGGCGAATTGGAAAAATTCTTAATGTCGGGCTGGGACAATGGACGGCCTCTACCAATGATGTTTTTCCCCAACGGTCTCTACGTAGTTCCACGTAGAAGTGATAAAGCGTTCTGGGTCAGTTTAACGGATGAAATTGGCCGGAAATTCGGGCTCGAAAACGAGCCCGAGCCATCTTTCTTCTACGAAAACGTCTATCCGCCTTTAGTGAAGTATTTCCCACAGTTCGTGAACACGCGGCCTTCCGCGATGTGGGCGGGCAACTACTCGATGAACTACTTAGACGGCAACCCGATTGTTTTCAAGTTTCTCAACTGCTTAGTTGTAACCGGGGCGAGCGGAAGCGGCGTGATGAAATCAGACGCGGTCGGGAGGATCGCCGAAGCGGTCTTATTCGACAAACCATACGCAGTTCTCCACGGAGGTGTTAAATTCGATTCTTCAATCCTCGGTGTAGAGAATCGAAAAGTCGACAAAGAATACTTCATTCTCTAGGTGGCTTCGATGCCTGTCTGGTATTTTGCATATGGCTCCAACCTCGACGTCGACGGGATGAAGAAGAGGGTCGGCCAGTGGCACGACCTTCGTCCGGCCAAGCTTAAAGGATTTAGGCTTGTCTTCAACGTCTATTCGACTTCCTGGCGCGGCGGTGTCGCAAACATCGTCGAAGACCCCCAATCCATCGTTTATGGCGCTCTCTATCTTCTCGATGAGGAGCAACTCGAGAAACTCGACCGCTATGAAGGAGTTCCGCACCTATATCACAGACGCAAAGTCATGGTGGAAACCGACCAAACCTCAGTTGAAGCATATGTTTACGTCGGGACGAATCCGCGTCAAAAAATTGTGCCGTCAAGCGAATACTTCGCTCTCATGGTTAAAGGGCTCAAAAGGCTTGGATACGGCGAAGACGTCATAAGTCAAGTTCGCAACAGCTTTGAGCAGAGCAGGTAGAATGCGATGATTGATTCGGAACAACTGCTTCACAGACTTGGTTACGATTTTATCAAGCTGGTGTCCCCAAGGGTTTCACCGCCGCTAGTTGAAGAGAAATTCTCCGACCTTTTGCCTGCGCTGAAACAATCAGAAATTCCTCGATGCAGAAGACTCGCGGAAAACAGGCTTTACCTTCATCAGAGAAAGAGTTTGGAAGCTTTGATGAACGGAGAAAACCTCGTGTTGAAAGCCGGCACGGGAAGCGGAAAAACCGAAGCATGGTTTCTATACACAGCCCTCAAACGGGCTAATACACTCGCGATATATCCCACACTCGCTCTTTCAAACGACCAGCTTGAACGTCTGAAAGATTATTGTGCAGCTCTCAGCATGAAAGTCATAGCAATAGACGCGCTGAGAAAAGAGGAAATTCTGAAAACTTCAACACCTCGCACACTTCGTTCCACCATTAAAGATTCGAACCTTGTGATAACGAACCCAGCCTATCTACTTAACGAACTGAAACGTATTGGCGCAGGCAAGACCGCTTTCCTCAAGGAGTTTATCAACGAAACACAACTCATAGTTCTGGACGAATTCGACTTCTACGGGCCCCGTTCGATAGCGATATTGATGGCGATGATGCGAATCATCGTTGAAATCATCAATCCAAATGTCCAAATGGTCATCATGACGGCGACGCTTCAAGACCCGGAAGAAGTGGGATTGATGTTGACCGAGATCAACGGGAGGAAATCCAGCATCGTCGACGGCGAACCCTTCCAAACCGAGAACAGAACTTACCTTGTCTTAGGCAAATCTCTTCGAAAAATTTGGGAGGCCATTTTAGCTCAGAAAGAAAAACTGGTCAAAGCGGGTGCAGGGCCCGACGTGATAAAAAGTATCCAAGATTTCGATGATTTTCGCCGAAATTTCTTCAAAATCGTCGAAGTTGCTAAAGCCGCTGGAGCAGAATTCCCCGACTATTTCGGCGACCCGGTGGAAGTTCTTTCACACTACGCTGATGACGATGTTTTGACTCTGGTTTTCACCGTTGGAATTTCTTCCGCCGAAGAAACAGCCCGAAAAGTGATACATCAAACAGGCCTGAACACCGCTGTCGCCACTCATCATCATCTCTTGCTCAAGACGCAGCGAAGAGAAATTGAGCAATCGGCCAAAATTGGGCAAACCAAGTTGATTTTTACACCGAAGACTTTGAGTCAGGGCATTGACATAGGTGCAGTCAGGAGAATTGTTCACCTTGGATTACCTCAGGAAGTTCGAGAGTTTCGACAGAGGGAGGGGAGGAAGGGTCGTAGGCCTGATATTCCGTGGACCGAAACCGTGGTAATTCCCTTCAGCCAGTGGGACAGGGATTTACTAAGCAGAGGTGTGGAAGTTTTCAAAAAATGGCTTGAACTACCGATTGAGAAAACAATCGCGAACCGAGCAAACAAATATGGCAAGCTTTTCAAAACACTATTCGATTATGTGTCCCCAATCACCCGAAGCAAGATAACCAAAGAAGATATTTTGTTTCTTCGCGAGCTTGGGCTTGAAAGCGACGGTGCTCTAACGCAAAACGGTAAGAATGCTTGGCTTAAGATGAATTTTTATGAATTCGCCCCACCCTACGGCATCAAGCGTTGGCGGGTTGGAGACGACGGCAGCCTACGAAACCTCGAAGACATCTCCCATGTCGATTTGGTTGAAAAGTTTCAGCCCGGAGCCATTGACCCAAGCAGCGACGGAGTCGTCGTCGAAGTCCGAACAGGAGGGAAAAAAGGCCGTGTTGTCACAGGCGTGGTTGTCGATAGTCTGCTCGAAAGCAGGTTGAGAAGACACGATGCCCTGAACCCTGTTCTAGAGGAATACGAAAGAACGAAGCTGCGCTGGAACGAGGAGCCGAATGTCAGACGTGATTTTCACCGAGGAAGCATTCAATCGCTAATCCATTTGGTAGCACAGCTTCCTTCCAACGGATTCGGGACATTCATCGAATTCGCAAACAGGGTCGAATGGCGAATATATTCGAACAAACGCAGGCTGTTGACGGTTGGTGAAAGAACTTTCGCCATCAAAGACGTGAAAACCATCGAAGTTCCCACACCGACCTACGGCTTCTACAGCGACTACACTTACGGACTCGCGGTCGAAGCTTCTCCGCTCGACGACACAAGCCTTCTACGTCTCGGTGCCAGCTTCATCCTCATCGTGCTGAGAAGAATTCATCACATTTCGCTTTTCATCATGAAGTTCGACATGATAGTCTTAGGCGAAAGAAAATTCGTTAGGTTTTACGAAGGCGAATGCGCAAACTATCTCCCATCAATCGACTGGCAAAGCCTGCGGAAAGACGTCGAAAACTATCAGCCCGATGAACTCGACGAAGTTCTTCTGCAGCAAATCGAAGAACAGGTGTACAGCGATTTTCTCGCCAAAAAGCTCGACTGGGAAATAGCGCGAACATACGCTCTCAAAATCATCGATTACATACTATTAATGCAGACGTTGAAGGTGCAGATAGGCGACACAGTTTACACGGTCACGAAGCCTTCGAAAGCTATTGGTCTCGCGTCTCTGTCCGCTGTTTCGGTTCAGTTCCGGGAAGATTTAAACGCCGGCCTCTACGGGCTAGCGCTTTTCGACGGCGAGGAGTCAAAAATGTTCACAGGGTTTTTCGAATTCAACAGGCCGGCTGATGATGTTTCGCAGGCCCTCGTTGAAATCTCTAAGCTCGTCGATAAAGGCTTCAAAATAGTCGTATACGATTTCGACCTTTTGTACAAAACATTGACAACCGCGGGGCTCGAGGCGGTTAAAGCTTTCCTGAAGGGTCTCGAGCAAGGCGGTAAAGCACCGGACGTAAAGAAACTTCTGTCCGAAAAAATGAATGTCGAAATCCCTTTGGAAGTGTTTGAGTCTGCTTTGGGGCTGCGGCGGGATGTCTGGGCGTCTGACCTGTTCACCCGAACCGAGTTGGAGAAGCGGAGGAAGCCCAGCGTCAAATTCATCCGTTCAAAACCTGAAAGATTCACCGCTCTTCTCGAATCCTACCTTAGAGACGATGTTCGCAACATCTACACGGCCTATCTCGTAGCTGAGAAAATGGGTCAGGGACAGGGTTGAAAATCGCTCTGGACGTAGACGGAGTGTTGGCGGATCTCGCGGGAAACATCATCAAAATCTACGAAGAACAGACAGGGTTGAAGCTGACCCGGGACATGATTACCGAATGGGAATTTTGGCTGAAGCTGAACATGACGCGGCAACAGTTTATGCAGTTGATTATCTTGGCTTGGGAGCGGTGGTACGAAATGGCTCCGTTAGAGGATGATTTGAGCGAGGACACTGAAAAGCTAAGCCTCTTCGGTCAAGTCGATATTCTGACGCAAAGGCCCGCCGAGACGATAGACTATGTTAAGGCTTGGCTCAAACATGTTGGCGTACGTTACCGTCGTTTTGTGTGGGTTCCGCTCCGCGCAAGTAAAGCGAGCTTCGCCTACGACGTCTACATAGATGATTCACCACGACTCGCTGAAAAGTTGGCGGCAACACGGCGGCTGCTATTTCTCTATGACCAGCCCTGGAACCGCATAGTTCCAAATTCACCCAACATCATCAGAGTTAATTCATTAGACGATGTTTATCAATCGTTGTTGAAAATAGGTGGGTCGGTGTGAAGAGAATTCCATTTGAACTGTTTCATAGACTTTTTTATCCGCAGATTGCGATGGTTGTTGCTTCACGGATGGGGGACGAAGCTGGTGGATTACTCGCATCGAGCGTAATGCCTGTATCTTTCAACCCCCCCAAAATAGCAGCCGCTCTCGGCAAAGCTCACAAAACCACAAAACTCGTCGAGCATTCAAATGTTTTCTCCGTAAACTGGCTATCATACGAGCATGTTTCAAAAATGGCTTTGCTGGCCCAGCCCACTGCGCCAGGCGTCAAAGACAAGCTATCATCAAGCGGTTTCCAATATAGACTGGGGGAAAAAACCAAAGCACCGATACTACTCGACGCTTCTGCATATCTTGAATGTAGGGTAGAGATGAAGATTGATGTGGGAGACCATTTTCTTTTCCTTTCTATCGTTGAGGACGCAGTGGCGATTGAAGATTTCGGTGAATATTGGGAATTTCGCGGCTATAAGCCGGTGTTGTACGTTGGCTCGGCCCGCAGCGATTGGCCTAAGTTCGTCAAGTTCCCCCTGGAATGATGCCCCAAGCTTTTCTCTTGACGTGTTTGCCGCCCATGCCTTTGAACCGCTCCTCATCCCAGACGTTGCCTCTTTCATGGTAGCCATACAGCTCCCAGTATCCGTCGCTGTAAGAAGGGATGAGTGTTATTTCGGATAGCCATTTCGCGCTTTTCCAACCGTAGAGATGTGGAATGAAAGGCCTGGCGGGAAAACCCTGCTCTATGTTCAACGGTTTAGCATTAATCTCCAACACGACTATGGCGTCTTCGCTCATAGCGTCTTCAATCGGCACAGGCGCCGTATATCCGTCAAGGCAGCCGAACATCACCCATTTCGCCTCATTCTTCGGTTTCGAAAGCATCAGCAAACGCTTCAAACTCACACCTTTCCATTTCACGTTATCGATGCTCCACTTAGTCACGCAGTGAAAAGGCCTGACGTATTCGACATCAGCCATTTCGAGCAGCTGCTGATAAGTGTATTCGGCTTCGTTTTCTACAAGTCCATCCACTCTCAGCCGGTATGCATTAATATCTATTGTTGGTGTTCCTAGAGCCGAGTATATGACCCAGTTTCTCGCCCACACCTGCCCAGGCGGCAGCCTATTCAATACCGATGTAGAGCTTGCAGCTGGATATAATTGTTAGGCAACATCACACAATCTTTTCTGTCCTAAACCTGTAAAAATTGTGTTTTTATAGTGGACGCCGCCCGATTTTCACCGAGATGACGATTGATTTTCTGACGTTGGCTTTGTTATTGGGCCTGTTGGGCGCGTTAACTGCCGTTGGGTTCGTGGCCATAGTAAACAGGTATCCGAAAGGAGGGCCGGCGTTTGTCGCGGTTTGGTCGGCGATCCGCGAAGGCTCCATTGCCTACCTCAAGAGACAATACCGAACAATCTTCACCATAGCTATCTTCATCTTCCTGCTCATTGTCGCAAGCTTCTCTCTGTTTCCCCAAATGGGCGGCATCACCTACGGACTCCAAATAGGTGGAAGCTTTCTCCTCGGGGTCGCATTTTCCATCATAGCAGCCACAATCGCGATGGATTCCGCGACCAAAGCCAACGTCCGGACAACTTTCGCGGCTTCAAAATCTTCGGTGAGTGCTCTTCGCGTCGCTACGATGGGCGGCGCAGCTCTCGGGCTCGCGGTGATTGCGATGAGCCTTCTAGGTTTGACCATTCTTTACTGGATTTTCAGAGACCCGGGTATCCTGGCTGGATTCGGATTTGGAGCTAGCTTAGCTGCTTTGTTCGCTCAGCTCGGAGGCGGCATCTACACCAAGAGCGCTGACATAGGCGCTGACCTCGTGGGTAAAATAGAGGTCGGAATTCCAGAGGACGACCCTAGAAACCCGGCTGTAATAGCTGACCAAGTTGGAGACAATGTCGGAGATGAAGCAGGTAGAGGCGCCGACCTCTTCGAGTCAGTAACTGCCGAAAACCTCGGCGGAATGATTGTCGCGCTCGTCATCTCAATTATATTGTTCCAGAAAATCGACGAAACATACGTAGTTCTTCCTCTGGTCGTTAGAGCTGTTGGTGTTGTCGCCACTTTAGCCGGTGTTGGATGGGCGATTTACCAGAAAGCCTTTAAAGACTCGATTGAACCTCTCCGCAACGGCTTAGTGGTTACTTCAATTGTCGCCGGTGTTTTGATGCTTGTTGTATCAAACGTTGTTTTCGGCAACAGCTTCCTTCCGTTATACATCACCATGGTGATAGGCCTTATCGCGGGAATACTCATCATGTTTTACAGCGAAGTATACACCAGCCTGAGGTCATCACATGTTAAGCTAATAGCTACCAGCAGCGAATCAGGGCCTGCGCTGACAGTTGTTTCTGGACTATCCGTCGGAATGATATCAACAGCTCTCCCAGTAATCACCGTGGTTGTCGCAATCGCCGCGTCATTCATTCTTGGTGTTGAATGGGCGCGTGCCGCTGGTTTGCCCGACCTCTTTCTCGGAGGAGTGTTCGGGACGACTATGGCGACGATGGGAATGTTATCGACAGCTGGATTTGTCCTCACGATGGACGGTCTCGGCCCAATAGTTGACAACGCAGGAGGAATAGCTGAGCTCGCAAACGCTCCTAAAGAGATTCGCGACAGGCTTGAACCGCTTGACGCCCTCGGAAACACCACGAAAGCTCTGACAAAATCATATGCCATGGGTTCGGCTGCTCTCGCAGCCCTTCTGCTATTCCAAGCATTCCTTTTGGAAGTCGGCAGGTACATGGCAGGCATAATCGAGCTGACTCATCTAACTTTGGAGCAGTCGGCGGCCCTGCTAAATAACATCGAAGAGCTTTCGCTGATGCTTCAGCTGAACTCCCCGTCGGTGCTCATCGGATTGTTCATTGGAGCGATGATTCCATACCTATTCTCCGGATACGCCGTTAAAGCAGTCGGCTACGGCGCTTTCCAAATGGTCGAAGAAGTGCGCAGACAGTTCAGAACAATTCCGGGAATTCTTGAAGGAAGGAACAAGCCAGACTACGCCAAATGTGTTGACATTTCGACGAGGACAGCGCTGAAACTCATGGTAACACCGACTCTCGTAGTTACGCTTGCACCAATTGTTTTAGGGATTTTGCTCGGTTGGAAAGCCGTCGGCGCCTTGGTGATCGGCGCCACAGTCTCAGCGATTCCGTTGGCGATTGTCGGGTTTTACGGAGGCGCGGCGATGGACAACGCGAAAAAATATCTCGAAATCGAAGGCAAGAAAGGCTCCGACGCTCACAAAGCAACAGTCGTCGGAGACACCGTCGGCGACCCGTTGAAAGACACATACGCCCCAAGCCTACACATACTCATCAAGCTGCTCAACACGCTGTCGCTGGTATTCATACCGCTGTTCATCTACGGATTGGTAACACTCTAATGTCAACATATCACATATGCGAACAAATAATCCCAGAAAGGTTCGCGAACAAGCTCGACAATACAAATTCTAATAATCAAATTCCTGTCCCAAAGCTCCCGCCATGGACTTGACGAGCAGCATCTAATAGCCTCCGACCCAAGGTTCAAACCTTAGATGCAATCGACTCTGTATTTGGCAAGTTCGGCGAACGTCGATCGACTATTGCTGCATTTCCGGGCTCGTGCAAATCACTACTGCAGCGGAATCCCGGTTTTCGTGATTGTTACCCAAGCTGTTTCGTGAACTTTCCATTTGCTTAGAATTTATTATTGGAATGTTGGGATAGTTTATCATCAATGAGGCGCGACCCCCCTGTTCTTCTCAATTTTTTCACTTCCGTCTTCTTTTCGCGTCTGTTGCCGTTTCCTATATTTTCCCAGTTTTTTCTCTCAGGACTACTAGGAGTAAAAAAAATTTATAGGAGACTAGTGCGTGATTTTGCTAAATGAAGAGAAGAGTGCTTGTCGTTGCTGTTGTGGCCATAGTTGTCGCAGCCGCAGCCGCCGCTTTCGTCTTGATGCCAAGACCTCCGACGGAGCCGATAAAGATAGGTTTGCTGACACCGTTATCGCCTCCAGGCGACCCTGCGGCGGGCACCAGGATTAAGCGCGGAGCCGAGCTTGCAGTCGAAATGTTCAACGAAGCCGGCGGTATTCTCGGAAGGAAGATTGAGTTGATAGTGGAGGATGACGCTGGAACACCCGAAAAAGGCGTGGCTGGCGCGAGAAAGCTGATTACTGCAGACAAAGTTGTGGCGATAGGTGGACAGTATCACAGCTCGGTGGCATTACAGGTTCAAGACATCTGCGAACAATACGGTGTAGTCTGTTTCTTCCCACATCCTTCAGCCGCTAGAATATCCGAGAAAGGCTTGAAATGGACTTTTAGAGTCCACGTAACTGACCTTGACCGATCGGATATTCTCGTCAGATGGGCCAAGCAGCAAGGCTTTAAGAGAGTAGCGGCAGTCGCAGAAAACACAGACTTCGGCATCGGCTACATCAGGAACTTAGAGACAAAGATGAAGGAACACGGTATGCAAGCAGAGTTCTTCTCCATCGTTTTCGATAGAACGACGAAAGACCTGACCCCCGAGCTGCTTAAAGTTAAGGAATTCAACCCCGACCTTATAGTCAACATAGGGGTTGGGGCACCAACCTTCCTCATGGTGTCGCAAGCCTACGACTTAGGATTGATACCTAAGATAAAGATGGCCGCTGCCTTCGATTGGCCAACGCGCGTCGAATATTGGGACAACGTCGGTGAAAAAGGTGTGGGCTTAGTCTGGGTTGGAACATTCCATCCCAAGATAAAGCTGTCAGAGATGGGGCAAAAGTTTCTGGAGAGATATAGGGCGAAGTACGGGGAAGACCCGATATATCCTGACTTCCAAGGGTTTGGACATATTTATGTGCTTGTGCAGGCGATACAAAAAGCGGGCTCTGACAACCCTGAAGCCGTAAGGAAAGCTCTGCTAGAAAACGAGTTCGACTATTGGGTTGGTAAGGTCAAGTTTACGCAGACACCCGGTGTTGGCTGGCAGCATGTCACGGTTCCATCGATTCATATAGGTGAGTGGACTGCGGCAAGGCAGAAGCTTGCTGACGCACCTATAATCTATCCGCCCGAGCTAGCCACCAAATAAAATATGACTGTCCAACCGCCCATATTTTTTGAATATCTTTTATCCGGTCTGATGTTGGGCGTTCTCTACACTGTTATGGCGTTAGGAATAACTTTCATCTACGGAGTTATGCGGATGATCAACTGGGCCATGGGAGAGTTTTACATGATAGCTGGCTATATCCAACTACTGTACATTAGAATAGTTGGCCCAACACTATGGCCTTTAGCGGTTGTTCTAAGCATTGCTACAGTGTTTTTTGTGGGGTTGCTTATTCAAAAAGGAATTTTGAAACCTATGTTCACAAGGATTGGTGAGAGGAAAGAAGAATACGCAGCTATTACCACAATTTCCCTATCTGTGCTGCTTAGAAATTTAATGGTAGTGCTTTTTGGCCCATATGTTTGGTCGGTTCCAGACTATTACCCCAACGTTTCATTTTCTGGAATAACTCTGAGCGGAAACAGGCTTTTGGCAGCTTTGGTGGGCATCGTAACGCTAGCGGTTTTCTTCGCTATACTTAAATTCACCTGGACCGGTTTAGCTCTCCGAGCTACGGCTCAAAACAGGTTCAGCGTGCAAACAGCTGGCGTTGACGTATGGTCCGTCGACGGCTATGCTTTCGCAGTCGGCGTATCGCTTGCGGCAGTAGCGGGAATAATGCTTGCACCTGTCTTCTTAATCTATCCAGAAAGTGGCGTCGTCCCTACGGTGAAAGGCTTTGTCATAATAGTTATCGGTGGTTTAGGCTCGTTAATGGGGAGCTTAGCCGGAGGAATACTCCTGGGAATGTCTGAAGCAATTGGAACAGCCCTAATAGACCCAAAGTACCGTGAAGTCTACGGGTTCATCATTATGATAATCGTTTTATTGCTGAGACCGAGAGGATTTTTCGGCCGAGTTGAACGAGAAGTTTAGACGGCTGTCAATTTTTCTAGCGTTACTTTAACAACACATTATACTTTTTCAGCAAACCCACAAGCCCTTCACGGTAAACCCTCATGGTAATTAAAACAGCGACCGCGAAAACTACTAAACGCCATTCACGATACACCCTGAAGGATTCAAGGAGTATTTCCAGCGTTAAAGCCCCTATGACAGCGCCAAAGAGATTCCCAAACCCGCCTATGATAGCCATCATGATTATGGTTGCCATTTCATGAAAGCCCATGATCGAGGGTGCCAAAACGCCGATATAGTGGCCATAAAACGCTCCCGCAACTCCTGCGACAACACCAGTAATAACGGTAGCCGTTATCCTCCAACGGTAAACGTTTATGCCTGACGCAGAGGCGGCTGTTGCATCCTGCCCCGTGGCCCAAACGAACAAGCCATATGGTGAATTCATGAAGAAGTACAGAAAAGCGACCATCGCAGTCATCAAGGCGAAGAATAGGTAATAGTATTTGATGATGTCTTGCAGGCTAAAAATAAGAGCGGTTTGAAGCCCTAAATCTCCCCGTGTTATCTGGTATTCGACGCTTATTACGAGACGTGAAATTTCTGCAAAAGCCCATGTCGTAAGGGCGAGGTATATGCCTTTCATCCTTAAAGTGATGGTGGCTAGGAAAAGGCTCAGCATAGCTGCCGTAGCTACACCCAAAGGTATACTCATCCACAGTGGAATGCCGAGGTAGATGTTGCTGAGCGCAGATGCATAAGCAGCCAAACCAGCCAAAGCATGCACACCTAAACTAAAGATCGCAGCACGGCCAGCTAACATATTCCACGCGGCCGTTAACATGACATAGTAGAAGGAAACGATGGCCACGTGGATTTGATAATCTGAAAGGAAGAAAGGTAGGATGAGTCCCAACACGACAAGAACAACAAGTAACACGTGTTTTGATTGCATCGCTACACCCTTAAGCTCTCAATTGTTTCAAGAACATATATTTGATTTGTACATTTTAGCATCGGGACTGTCAGCTTAAGGTCTATGGCCTGGGCTTTGCCATTAGTTGTGGGTGGATAGAATTGGGGTCGGCCTGGGCCGTCTTATGGTAGAAGTGTCTTTTTCCGTCTCAGGATGCCTCCGTGGGTTTAGGGCTTTCGGCGTTAGGCTATAGCCTCAGGAGGGTAGCGGGGATATTATGCGAGCTAGGATTTATGTCAGCCATGAGTCTGTCAGGGATTGGTTCCATAGGGCCGGTGAAGCCTTCTCATCTATAGTAGGCGTGGACCGATAGCTGTAGATGAGACAGTAATCCATAATCTCGTCAGGAGAGCCTATCTATGGGCTGCTAGGGAGGTGATGGCAGTCCAGGTATCTAGGGTTAGGGGGATAGCAGAGTGTATAAGGTTCCTCGAGGTTGTTAGGGATAGGTGCGCTAATAACCCTACAGTCTACATGGATAGG
>JAWBKB010000001.1:0-186171 GCA_038831915.1 Candidatus Caldarchaeum sp. | reverse complement strand
GAGGTGAAGAAATTCGCGCGTGTGCGGTGTCATACTTTCAGGCGGAGTAGCTAAGAGGTTCGGCGCCGATAAGGCTTTGTTTCCAGTCGATGGTGTGCCGATGATCCGCCGGGTTGCAGCCTCCATGTCACATGCCGTGTCCGAAGTCTGGATTTCGGTCAAACAAGAAGATAGAGGAAGACAGCTCGCCGAAGTATGCAACCCCTTCGCCACTGGATATTTGGTGGATTCTTTTAATTTTGGCCCTCTCAGTGGTCTGTTCACAGCGGCGGAAAAAATTCACGCCGACGCGTTCTTGACCTGTTCAAACGACGTGCCATGGATACGGCCGGCGACCTTCACCAAAATAGTCGAAAGGTTTAAACAAAACCCATATTCATCAATGTCAATTGTTTGGGGGAACGGCGCGACAGAGCCCTTAATTCAAGTGGTGAGACGAGATAAGGCCAAACGCTATGTTAACGAATTCCTTGAAACGAGAAAAAATCTCATCAGGTCTTCTGACATTCTTCGTTCAAGTGAAACCATTTATTTGATTTACGGTGGAAACTTGACGCAAAACCCGTATGAATTTTCGAACGTGAACACCGTCTCAGAAGTAACTAATCCGAAGCCGAGAGGTGTTTTCAAAGGGCTGGTGAATCAGGACGTGGCGGTGGAGACTTTTGAACATTTTCGCAGATCTGTAGACTGTGTGAAACGACGTGACTTCAAGGCCGCAGGCTTTGAACACATCTACGAGTCGCTCGGTTTCCTCTCGAAGGGTGTGGTCGGTTTAGCGGAGCACGCGATATACGACGCCGTAAGAATGTTTGAAAACGCACAAGACGAAAAAATGTACCAACTGGTTAGCATGATGCGGGAAACATTTCTAAGCCTGCTGGAAAGGACATGAATGCGTTAAATTCTGGGTTTTCAGCTTACCTCCATGGCAAAAGTCCTAATGGTTGTACGCATTCTTCCGAAGGATTCTGACACAAACTTGGATGACTTGGCTAAAGCGGTTGCGGCAAACTTACCCAACGGTGTGACGATAAGCGAGAAAAAGGTTGAAGAAATCGGTTTTGGACTGAAGGCACTGGTTGTCGGATTTTTGATGCCGGAGGTCGACGGCATAGGAGAAGCACTGGAGCAGTATTTGTCAACGGTGGAACTTATTGGAGAGTTTGACGTTCAATCGGTTACTCGCATCTAATGGTTGACTGATTCTTCTTTTTCCAAATTTTCGATGAAACTTTTCAAACGCCTCAGAGCGGTGACTTTATCTCCGTCGCCCATTTTTGAGCCGAGGACAGCGGATTTGAGAAATTCAGCGGCCTCGATCATGGCTTTTCGGTTTACATAGTATGGTTTGCCGCTCTTCGTCCCAAACGCGTAAACAAATTTTACAGGGTCTTTCCATGAAAGACGTGAACCATAGAGAAGGGCGCCGATGTATGCCAATCCTCTCACCGTTGCCTTTCCTATCCCAGACGTCAAAAGCAGCTCCTCAAATTTCGTTACGTGTTTTGCCCTGCGTATAGTTTCTTCATCGAGTTTCTGAGGTGGGAGTAATTCATTTGGAATTTCAGGCGGCTGAAGCAGGGTTTCACGGTCGAGAAACGTCTGTTTCTTAAGCATGGCTTTGACCTGTGCGAGGTCTTCGTTCAGCCTGCTAGGTGGAGTATCCCAAAGCATTTCCAGAATCGTCTTTCTCGTCTCGGATGAAGCGGCACAAGTGAGGTTGAGAACTACAGGGTATGAGCAGTCGCCCACTATTTCGGAATGCGGCTCATCAACACGTGCTCCAATATCGCTTGACCAATGGTACCTGCGGGCAGTTCCAGTCTTAACATCCATTCCCTGGTTTACCACTGTCCATTTACCTGTCTCTGAAACCAGTGTAGCGTTGAAGTAGACGTCGTGACAATCCTGCAACGCTGCGTCATCGACCGCCGCCGTCAGACGCATGACCCTTCTGATTTCGCCAACTTCCTTAACTCCGATTTCCGCGAGAAATTTACCCGCTTCAAGATATGATTTCCGCATTTCAATCCCTTTACCTCCACAGATTCTAACCGGTATGTCGGTTCCCGCCAAACCCTGTTTCAGCGCCTTCAGGGTTACGGTGGTTTGGCCGCTGGTGTTCCATTCAAACCCGAGAACACATGCGAAAGCAGTCAGCCAGAAAGGGTCGGCAAATCTCTTAACCACTCCGTCGGCGCCGATTTCCTCGACCAACGCCTTCAAAATTTCTCTTCCTAAAACAACCATTTCAGCAAAATGCGGAACGCTCCCCTCGGCCAGCCAAAGAACAGCCGAACCCGAATACCTCATCCAACACTTCGGTCATCCCTAGCGATATAACATTTTTTCCGAATATGTTTAAGAATAACCAATACCCCAAAAACGGCAGAGTGATGTAGATTGGAGTACATCTATGCTGCGTTGCTGCTTCACAGGGCCGGCAAAAAAGTCGATGAAGAAGGATTGAAACGGGTCGTCGAAGCCGCTGGAATCACTCCAGACCTATCAAAAATCAAATCTTTGGCGGCGGCCTTGTCAGAAATCAACATAGATGACGTCCTGAAGCAAGCCTCCGCGGCACCAGTTGCCGTAGCGCCAGCACCCTCGCAGGCCGCACCTCAGCCAGCGGCCGCTCCCGCAGAGAAGCCCAAGGAAGAGAAGAAAGAAGAGAAAGAGGAAGCTTTAACCGGTTTAAGCGCGCTGTTCGGCTAAAATCAGAAAATTTTTTATAACTTTTCTCTGTTTTACGGGTGATGGCAGGGCCGCTCATCGAAGTCGACGACCTGTGGAAGAGTTTTGGAAGGGTTCAGGCAATTCGAGGCCTGTGTCTCAGACTTGAATCTGGTCAGATTCACGGTCTGCTGGGCCCCAACGGCTCCGGCAAAACCACAACCCTAAAATGCGTAGTCGGTCTGCTAAAACCAGATAGAGGAACGGTCAAATTCACAGGAAGAGGAATCACCAGCACCGCGGAATACAAAAGTTCACTGGGTTACCTACCTGAAAACCCAGCTCTTCCCGATTATTTGACGGTCGAGGAGTTCTTGGTGTTTTCCGCTAAGCTGAAAGGCTTGAAAGCTGAAACAATCAGGAAAGAAGTCAATGAGCTATTGGATTCGTTCGGGTTGGTGGGGGTTTCCGACCGGTTGCTTTACGAGTTGTCGAAAGGAATGAAACAGAGGGCGGCCGTTGCCGCTTCTCTTATAGGCTCACCCACAGTCCTGATTCTCGACGAACCTTTCAACGGCCTCGACCCCGAGGCCCAGAAAACCGCGAAAGACTACTTTAACCAAGTCATCCGAAAGGGAGGAGCAGTGCTGATTTCGACCCATTTACTAGATTCGGCGGAAAAAATTTGCAACTACGCATCTATTATCTACAGCGGAAAAGTTTTGCATTCCTCATCGCTCGATTCACTTAAACAATCGCACGACATGAAAAGCCTTGAAGAAATCTTCCTTGAAATGATTTCAAACAGAAGGTTTGACCATGTTGATAATTGAACTTCTGCGAATTAAGGTCAAGCATTATCTCGGGACAGCCGGGACATCCATTGCTCAATCTCTGTCATCCGCACTTTTCTACTTGACTTGGATTCTTGTGGTTGGATTCGTCGCGTTAATGCTTCGGATTTACGGAATTTCGGTCGGTGCATTGCTGGATGATTTCGTCACAGCTCTGAAACCATTGCTGGTCGCTAGTATCCTCTCGGTGGGAGTCTTCCTAGGCATGAAGGGAGGCATAACGGCACTCAGCTATGAAGTGGAATATGTTTTCACTTCAACTGTCAGGCCCCGAACATATCTCATATCCGATTTCCTCTTCCAATTCATCTTTCTCAACCTATTTTCTTTACCAGCGTCCGCGGTGATGGTCACGGTGCTCACGTTTCCGCGACATGCGAAAAACCTGTTCGACATATTTCCAATTATTGAAGCAAGTATTCTTTCAGCTATATTGCTGAGCCATATTCTCGGAATGGCCCGTAACTGGGTCAGTAGGAAAGCCGTGTTTACGTTAGGCGGTGTTTTGACGCTCTCAATACTGCTTCCTCTTCTCGATTTGTTTTTGGGATGGCTTCCAGGACTCAAAGACTTGATGCTGCCCGTAAACATCATGATGCAGGTCATGCGAGATAGCTACCACACGGTGGTCGTTCTCGTCTATTTCGGTTGCTTGGCCGTCCTGTACTTCAAGATGTCGGGCAAACTGGATTACTCAGGCCTTGCGCCAGTCCTTACACATGTTCTGACAGACCAACCGAAGAAAATTCTCAATTTAGTGAAAATACCCACTTCACTTTCAAAAGTCACCGGAATGAGGCCTGAAGACGGGCCATTGCTTTTGCTTCTGAAAATTCATTTGACACGGTTTCTACGTGACGGAAGCCTGTGGATAACCACCTTTGTACTTTTGTTGCTCGTGTATGTGAATTCTTTTCTCCCGCAAGCTCTTTCGGTGACGGCGACCATCGAAGCATCATACATCACGGTTGTCTCATTGTACACTCCCCTCATACCAGCGCTGTTATCCATTAACTGGGTTTTGACGGAGCGGAACAACTTATGGATGTTGCATCTGTCTGTCCACGACCTCAAAACATATGCCGCATCTCTTCTGCTCGCTTATGTGATCGTTTCATCAGTGTTTTCAACAGCCATGATAGCAGCGGTTTTCCTTTTGTCAGGTCCCGCGACCCTCGTCTATCTAGACTACATGCTTGTCATCTGTTCTTCGCTGTTTGGCTCCTTCTTTGCATTGGTGATCTCCACATCTCTTAAGAAAATTCCTTCACCGTTCTCGCTGACATCAGTCTTTCTTGTAATCGTGCCTCTCGTAGGGTCTCAAATTCTGTCGCTCCCCATACTTGTCGCGAGGCTGTTCGAGCCCTTCGTCGACAACCCTCCTCCCCTATTGCCATTTTTCCTAATATCCTACGTTTTCATGGCTTCTGCGGCTGTGTTAGCAGTCTCCCGCTGGACCTCCAAGAACCTCCGCGTTTACTAACGGTTTAAATTTAAACCCGTCGTATTGCAATAAACAACGGTGCCAGACTAATGCCATACGACCCCAACGAATACAGGCTGGACTTTTTCCTAAACAACTCCTTCACGAGAAACCAATGCCCGGTCTGCGGAGAATTCTTCTGGACGCTTAACCAAGACGCGGAAACATGCGGCGAATCACCATGCGTGGCCTACAGTTTTCTCGAAAAAAGACTATCCAAAGTGGTTTTGTCCGTCAGTGATGCTCGGAAAGCATTCATAGATTTTTTCGCTGAACGAGGTCACACGCCGATAAGGCCTTATCCCATCGTTGCGAGATGGCGAACAGACCTGTACCTGACTGATGCATCCATCGTTGATTTTCAGCCTTGGGTCACCAATGGAATCGCACCGCCTCCAGCCAACCCGTTGGTGATAAGTCAACCCTGCGCCAGGCTCGTCGACCTAGACAAAATCGGGCTCACCTTCGGCCGTCACCTAACAGTTTTTGAAATGGGAGGACATCACGCATTTAATTACCTCGACAAGAAAATTTACTGGAAAACCGAAACAACAGAGTACTGTCATGAGTTCATGACGAAAGTAATCGGTGTTCCCGCAGACGAGATTTCTTACAAGGAGTCTTGGTGGGCTGGAGGAGGAAATGAAGGCCCTTGCTTGGAGGTGATTTCGGGCGGGCTGGAGCTAGCCACGCTTGTCTTCATGCAATTCAAGACTCTCGACGGTGAACGGGTTGAAACACTAATCAAAACAGTGGACACAGGTTACGGCATAGAAAGGTTGGCGTGGTTTACCCAGCGTAAACCAAGTGCCTTCGACGCGATTTACGGCGA
This sequence comes from Candidatus Caldarchaeum sp., assembly GCA_038831915.1. Lineage (GTDB taxonomy): Archaea > Thermoproteota > Nitrososphaeria_A > Caldarchaeales > Caldarchaeaceae > Caldarchaeum. The sequence goes on along the minus strand of JAWBKB010000001.1, from coordinate 180,326 downwards.
TTTACTCGGGAAGGTTCGCGAGCTCTTGCCTGTAAACAGGCCCCCTGAAGACATGCTTATCCAATACGCGAAATACACGGGACTAGTCGTGCCGAAAGCAAATATGACAGTTGAAGAAATTCGTAGAAAAGTAGCTACTTATTCAGGTCTTGATTTGAGAGAAGTTAAGCAACTCATCGAGCCATATGAAAAAGTCTACCGCTCGCTCGACTACAGCAAAGCCATCACTTTCATCATCGCCGAAGGAGTGGTTCCCAGCAACGTTAAAACAGGCTACCTAGCACGGCTTCTCATCAGAAGGGCTTACCGAGTGCTGATGTCACTAAGAGCCGAGGACAGACTTCTCGACTTGATAGACATGCAGATCGGCTTCTGGAAGAAAGATTTTCCGCACCTGGGAGAGATGCGTGATGAAGTTCTTGAAATAGTTGAGCATGAAATCAACAAATTCAAAGAAACCATTAGTCGTGGGACTAAAGCCATTGCTCGTGAAATTAAAGACCTGAAAAAAGTTCCGGTTGAGAAGCTTGTTCAATACTACGATGACCATGGAATTACGCCTGACATCGTTGCAGATATTGCTGCTCAGCACGGAGTAGAAGTAAACGTGCCGGAGAACTTTTACGAGCTCGTAGCTTCACGACATTTGAGAGAGAAGCCGCAAAAAGCGGAGGCAGCTCCTATCGATGTTTCGCAGTATCAGCCCACTCACAAATTATATTACGAGCAGCCGATGAATTTTACGTTCCACGCAAAAGTCATAGGTGTTCAAGACGACTACGTGATACTCGATTCGACACTGTTTTATCCCGAAAGCGGAGGCGCGGTGGGAGACACAGGAACCTTGGTGTTCGGTGGAAAGGTGTGCAACATCGTCGACACGAAAATCATCGGTGACGTTATCCTACATCGGGTCGAAGGACCTGTTCCACAGGTTGGTGATGAAGTTGAAGGATACGTCGACATGGAGCGAAGACTAGCTATCGTCCGACATCATACCGCTACTCATGTTCTGCTCGGAGCGGCTCGAAGGGTTTTGGGCAAACATGCGTGGCAGGCTGGTGCACGGAAAGAGCCTGACAAAGGGAGGCTTGACATTCATCATCACAAGCGACTGACACCAGAGCAAGTAAAAGCCATAGAGAACCTCGCCAACAAAGTTGTGGCCAGAAGGATTCCGGTCAAAATAAGTTGGATGAACCGTAACGAAGCCGAGGAAAGATACGGCTTTGGCCTCTACCAGGGCGGGGAAGTTCCACTAGGCGAAATAAGAGTCGTAGAGATTCCGGGATGGGACGCTGAAGCATGCGGCGGAATTCACTGCGAAAACACTGAAGACATCGGCATCATCAAAATCGTGGAAACGGAAAGAATTCAAGACGGAGTAGAGAGAATCATTTTCACAGCAGGGCCTACTAGCCTTACAAGATATCAGGAGCTCGAAGACATGATTCACAGCATCGCGAAAAAGCTCAACTCCCCCGTCGAAGAAACTGTGAAGAAAACAGATGAAATCATCGAAGAACTTCGGCAAATGCGCAAAACAACTAAACAGCTTTTTGACAAATACATCACCTACCGAGCAGCTGAAATTAGAAGCGTCGCCCTAACCGTCGACAAGATTTTGCTCTATGTTTCGGAGGAAGATTTTGACGACTACGACTACTTGGTTAAGCTCGCCGCGGAAACGGTTAAGACCGAAAGACCGGCAGTTGCTTTTGTCTACGCCGGTTCTCCGTCGGCCAAAGTTGTCTGCGTTGCGAACGACCCGGCCATTTCTCTAGGTGTTGTCGCTGGCGATTTCTTAAGGAAAGTATTGTTGGCTGCCGGCGGTGGCGGAGGAGGCAGTGATTCGCTAGGAAGGGGAGCTGCTGAGCGCGACAGTCTCATATCTGTAATTCCTGAGCTTGAGAAATTTTTAAGACAGGCCAGCGGCTCTCGCCAAAGCCGCTGACTCGGCCTGTGCCTTCACCAACATCAGTGGCACGGTTTCCGCGGTGTAGTAGCCAGCTTCCACTGACAAGGCTCTTGCCTGTGTCCACGCTTTGCCGATGAGCAACGGCAAAGTCTCCTTGGTTGTATAGGAGATGTTTACGGCAAAGCTGAGCGCTGTCGAAGCTGCTATCGAAAGCTCTTGTACTTTCTTCACCGGGTCGATGACGAGGTCTTCGGCCTTGACTATGACGCCGTCTTCATATGCTTTAATGAGGTTAATACCTCGTAAAACCGCTTTGATGTCGAGTTTCACGAGCAGGCTCGCAAGAAGCTGAGAAATTTCGTCACCTTTCTTCGCTACAAGAGTATCCTTGGCTATCCAAACCTGTCCGCCTTCGATTCGGGTCGGAATTTTCAGTTTGCCGAAGTCGCTTAAAATTGGGCCGGGAGGCAGCCCCGTGTTAGTTTCAGGAACCCAAACGTCGAAATCTGCTTTCTCACCTGCTTTCGCATGCATGGGAACTTTGTTCTTATCGAGGGTGAGGGCTAATTTGAAACTGTTTATCCCGCTAAAAATAAACCCAACAGGTTTTTTGATGTCTTCGACGAGCTTTTCAAGCTCTGGCTTGTTGGCGAGTTTGCATGCCTTTGCGAAGAGCGTTTTCTTCAGAATTCTTATTTCGCATACTCCTCTTAGTTTTTTACGCATTTCGTGAACTGTGTTGGCCCTTGTTCCGGTAAGGTCGAAAACAGCCACGACTCCATATTTTTCCATGAGCTTGGCTACTTCTTCAACGAGCTTTGATTTCTTTCTGATGCTTGGTCGAGTGACAGCTTTGACCGCCATGTCTTCAACACTCCAACTTTCTTACCGCTTTGCAACGCCTATTAAATAATGTATCTTTTAAAGTTCGATTTTGACTGGTTTCCCACGCGTTGTTTTGATGTAGACGCTTGCGACGTTTTTCTGTTTTTTCTCAAGCTTTTCAACTATCCTGTTCAGCACTGTTTCGGCATTTTCCGCGATTTTTTCGTCGGGGTCTTCTTCCAAGCCGACAAGACACGCTACCTGCGGAGATTTTCGTAAGTTGAGCTGTACGCTGTTGGAATATCTTTTGACCAGCTTCGCTATATCAGAGCCAGGTGGAATGGGAATCGGGGTTTTACCCCTCGGACCCATAGCAGCTCCAAGCGCCCTCGCAGCCAACGCCATCAACGAAGGCTCAACTAAGACAAAATCATATTCAGAAGCGATTTTCTTTGCTTCCTTTTTCCTTCCAACTAAGGCTTCAAGTTCCTCTCTCTGAAGAACCCTGGCAACTCCAGAAGTTCGGCTTGCTTCGAGGGCGAGGTTTCCAGAAGCGATTACAAGAATTTTCCTTTTCTTCCTTCCCAAGTCATTTGGCAGCTCCACGACTTCGGAAAACCTATTCTGTGGTTTGGTCAAATCAACTCCGGTAATGTTGACAACCATTTCGACCGACTGTTTAAATTTCGATTCTCTGCTGCTCTCTTTGGCTTTTTTCACGGCATCGAGAAGCCTGCTCAACGTTGCTCGCATCATTCCGCTTCACCCAACAATTCATCATACTTACCTTGGTCGACCATCTTCACAACCTCTTTGGGGTCTTTCCCTTCAACTTTTATCCCCATACTGACGCAAGAACCAAGTATTTCCTTAACTGCGGCTTTAAGAGTTTTTGACCGAAGCTCCACCCTCTTGGTTTCAGCGATTCTGACGATGTCGGACATTTTGAGGTCTCCCGCATAGTCTTTACCGGCGGTTCCGCTTCCTTTCTGAACTCCGGCAGCGCTTGCAAGTAACGCAGATGTGCTGGGTGTGCCGACCTTTACTTCGAATTTTTTGGTGTCTGTGTCGACTTTTATTTCGATGGGAACCCGCATGCCCATGAATTCCTTTGTAAGCTTGTTGGCTTCTTCGGCAACGGCTAAAACGTTCAGCCCTAAAGGCCCTAAAGCAGGGCCGAGCGGAGGCCCCGCGGTTACCTTACCGCCTTCGACGAGAAACCTGAAAGTTTTTTCACCCATGCCTGGAACCGTTTCGACCGAGGTAATTCATAAACCTGTTTTGACGCTGTCTCAAGACTTTTCCAAAGGTCTGACAGCGTCTATCGAAACAGATATCGGCAGCTGGAAAGCCGCCTCCCGCAGTTCCAGCGTAACTTCACGCCTTGACTTCTCTACCCTGATCACTTTGCCTGTTATGCCTTTTAAAGGCCCTGCCACGATTTCAACGATCTGACCCGGCGTGATAACGTCGATCAAGGGTTTTTCGATGAGGTGAGGACTGATGGTTTCGAGTTTGACAGGCATGGGAGGCCTCGCCTTTACATGACGGATGTTCTGCAAAGCGTCGATTATAGCTTCTCGTGAACTTGCTTCGATGAAGACATAGCCTTTCAACGCTGGAAGAATAGCGATGGATGCAATAACCGGCTTTTCTAAAAACTTGAAAAAGGGAATGTGGTCTAGGGTAGTCCATTCCTGGTCTTTGAAGAGTTTTGCTTCGATTTCTTCTATTTTGCGTTCACCGCAGAACCATTCGTAGCCCGCATCCTCCTCAACCGTCTTAAATAGCATGAAGGCATATTTCGCTCCCCTCTTCAACTTGACCGGTTTTCTAAGAACAATTTCGGCCCATCCCTCTGTTTTGAGTAGCAAGGGGTCGTAAACTCCCTCGCCTAATACTTCCGTTCCTATACCTGTCTGGTCGTTGAATTCGGTTATTTTTGCGTGTAAGGGCTCTGTCGGCTCTCCTTTTTTTGCGATGTAAACTGAGGCTGTTTCAAACGTCGTGGTTTTGGGTGAGGAAAAGACCACGGCTGCGTGAACTTTGTCCGTTATCGTGATTGATGTTTTGATTTCACCGACGTTATCGAGAAAAATTCCATGAAACCTCGCTTCGAGAACGTTGGCCACGGCCCTTTCTTGTCCGACCGTCGTCTTGATTGCGAAATACTTCATTTCAGATGTGCTCAAGCTAATCAACGAGCTGCGAGTCAGTTATAAAACCTTAAAGAACACAGGGTCAAGCTGGCTGGAAAGCCAGGGCCAGAAACCTTATCAGGAAAGTAATTATCCCGATGATGGCCAGGCCGAGAAGAGTTATTCTGAGAGTGATAGTGTATTCTTTGGAGGACGGTTTCCGCGCCATCTTTAGCATGGTCACGGCAGACTTTAGGAAGCTTACTAAACCCACGGCAGGAGATTGACGATACACCCATTTATACTGTTCGCCAGCCCTACGTCAGCAGAAATTTAAGCAACGCCGCTTGCGTATGCATTCTGTTTTCAGCCTGGTCGTAAATTACGGACTGAGGCCCGTACGCCACTTCGGGAGTTACTTCTTCGTTTAGATGCATCGGCATGCAATGCATGAATTTCGCAGATGGCTTTGCGTGCTTCATCAAAGCCGTGTTGACCTGATAGCGTGGAAGAAAAGCGGCCAGTCGCTTCTCTTTTTCGGCTTCCTGTCCCATAGATACAAAAACATCGGTGTACACAAAGTCGGCGTTCGACACCGCCTCGAACGGGTCATCGGTTATTACTACTGATGAGCCTGTTTCATCAGCTCTCTTCCGCGCCTTACCAACCTCTTCTTCGGGTGGACTGAATCCAGAAGGCGATGCGATTGTGATGTCAATTCCTATAGATGCGCATGCCTGCATCAACGATACACAGACGTTGTTACCGTCTCCGATAAAAGCTACTTTAGCTTCGTAAGGCTTTTTCGCATACATGTAGATCGTCATAATGTCGGCGAGAGCTTGACAGGGATGATGTTTATCGCTCAAAGCATTGATAACGGGAATTTTGCCGTTTTTGCTGAGCTCTAACAAGTCGTTGTGGCTAAATACACGTGCTACGATGCAGTCGACGTATCGTGCTAAAACCTTGCCAGTGTCCTCCACAGATTCACCTCGTCCCATCTGAAGCTCCCCAGCACCTAAGTACATCGAATCGCCGCCGAGCTTCGCTACCGCCGCCTGAAACGAAACACGGGTACGCGTGGAAGGCTTTTGGAAAATCAACGCAACATTCTTCCCCGTTAATGGTTTCGTCTTGGGATAGCCTTGTTTCCGCCATTTCATCGCGGTCTTCACAACCATGTCGAGTTCTTTTGGGCTGAAGTCTCCTATTTCGAGGAAGCGACTAATGCGTGGCACGGGTGTTTGACGTGATGGATTTATTTAAAACTGTAACGATAAGCCAATAAGCAGCCGAAAAGATTCACGGATAGTTGTAGGTATGAGTGATTCATTTGATGAATTGAAGATTTTCAAATCTCTCGCGTCACCGGCAAGAATAAACATATTGAAAGCGTTGGAGAAGCAGCCTCTCAACTACACGGAGTTAATGCGTGTGGCTGGAATGGACAAGAAAACAGGTTCTGGGAAGTTTGCGCACCACCTAAGGATGCTTTTCGCCACGGGGTTGGTGAGGATTAATGGAGAAAGTAAGCTGTATGAACTGACGCCGAAAGGCAATCAAGTGGTTAGGATGTTAAAGGAAATGCGTTCATTTGTACTGGAATCAAAAGGCATGAAAGTGAAAAGATCCAACCTTGTTTTGGAAGATTTTGACCGAAACAAAATTTCAAAGGTTCTGATTGAGGAGGCCGGCATGCCTGCGAAAACCGCCGACAAAATCGCACGAGCGGTAGAAGAAAGGCTCGAAGAATTGAAAATTGATGGTTTGACGTCATCTCTCATCCGTGAGTTGGTAAACGTTTACTTGGTTGAACAAGGGATGACCGAATACCGCAACAGGTTGATTAGGCTTGGATTACCTATAGCGGACCTCGACAAGCTTTTAGAAGAAAATTCGACAAAGGCGAGCTTCAGCACGTTGACTTCGAACGTCGCGTCAGCCGTCTTCAAAGAATACGTATTGAGCAAAATGCTTCCACAGGAAATAGCAGCACGATATTATTCGGGACAAATTGATTTCGAAGGCTTGGAAACATGGGCTTTCAGCGTGTACTCGCGAATCTATTTTGAGGATGAATTGAAGTCCGCTGTTCGTGAAATGGACGCGGTCGAAGTTGAGACGGTGTTTAAAGACCCAGACCTCGAAGACTGCAATCTGAGCTGGATTATAGAATGTTTAAGTTTTAGAGGGAAGATACCCACTTTGTATTTTTCGGGTGATGTGTCTCTTGTTGGCTTGGCAGTCAGGGCCCGCGTCCTTGCATCATATGAAAAGATTATTAAACCTGCTCAGAGAGAAGTTCAACTCATTTTGAACACAGGGCCAACCACATCGGACGGTCATCCGTTTGACGGCTCGTCTGCAATAATTGGAAAAGCATCGATAAACCTTGTTAATGTTTTTTTGAACGCGGCGGGAATGGAAAGGAAGTTTTGGGACGAACTTGCGGCATGCATCGAATCAATTTACACCGCGTTCTTGCGGAAAAACTCTTACATAGGGAAGTTTTGGCGGGTCGAAAACAAGCAGTTCATCATTTCGATGGTCGGTGTTGAGGAGATTTTTTCAAAGACGGGCATCAGCCGCTCGGAGCTGTTTGCAGAAACCTCTTCAGAATGTAGAAGCATCAGCGAAGATATTACGATGCTTCTGGCGAGCAAATCCAGCGAAAAAGCAGCCGAACGATTCAAACGAACTGACATCCATTTATACGGTGTCCGCCAAGTTGAACATCTTGCTGAAAACAGGCATTATTCCATCAACGTGAGCTGTTCAAAGGCTTCGGAAGCACGGGACTTGACAAAATTTTTCAACGGCGGCCTTTTGGTTAAGCTACCCTTCACCGAGGCCGAACAATTAAAAGACTTGAAACCTCTGGCTGTTTTAACGTTTTGAACGAAGCAGGAGAATGGCTTTGGCCAAGTCTCCGGACGTCTGCATCAATGCACCGCGTGCCTCCTCCTCAGAAACACCTGTCTGAGCAATTACCAAAGACACGTCCTCGTCAGAAGGAACATATGTCGTAGGCTGCTCCTTTTTTGCTTCTTCGAAAACTTCGCCACCAACTAGTTGGAAAACTTTTTCGCCACCGGTTTTTACCACCAACACGCTGGGTCCCTTCAAAGTGATAGTCCGGTTCTCAAGCTTGATGACTACTTCTTCCGCTTGTCCAACTTCCTCAATGTCGAGTCCAAGCGATTTCAGCATTCGTTCCTGGGCACGCCGCATCTCCCGCGGGCTTAGCCTTTTCAACTTCGAAAAACGATACCGAATCTAGGTTTAAACCTTATGCCTGACTTTGACAGCGGTGCCGTTCCGAAGCTCCTTCATCTCAACCGCCGTAAGAACTGCTTTACCCACTCCGACCAGCCGCCGCGCCTCGTCCACGACCAAAACTTCACTGCTGGGGATAATCGCAGGGTCGGCGTCGACAACTTCGCCCGCTGAAACATCGTATCCCTCCTTCACACGGGAAACGCCGCGTTCGTTCACCACGACCTGATGACGGACACCCTCGACTAGTCCCAGCAATCTTTCCCCACCATGTAGCGTGAGCGAGATCAGTCCGTCCTCAGCTCTAACCGTGGCTAGACATTTCCCGTTCAGCCAGATTCGACGTAGCTTCCCCGTTGAAGGAGAAACTTCCACTTCACATTCATCCGGAAAAAAGGCGCGTCCATCAATTCCGAAGATGAATGAGAATAGTTCCCGCGCGTATCGCAGATGAATCTCTTTAAACGACATGGAAATTAACCGCGATGTTTCGAATTTTTTCAGCAAGCTGGACAGGGGCTTCACAGTCGATTTCAAACGCGTCTTGGTCATGTTCGATTTTCAACACATTTCCGAACTTCCTTATCTCAGTTAAGATTTCATATGTCGTTTCTCCGTCGGCGAGTCTAGCTCTGCACCTGACATATCCGCCCATCATGTCGGCCACAGCTTCCTCAAGCTTGTCGATGTTTTCACCGGTTTGGGCCGAAATAGCAACGTATCTAAATTCGGGTGCTAATGCCCTGATTTTATTCTCGTAGTCAGGGCTTTTGTCGATTTTGTTGAAAACAACAAGCAGCGGAACGTTTTTCACACCAACTTCGTCCAAAACATTCAAACAAGTGTTAAGCTTCGTCTCGATCGTCGAAAGTTCTTCGCTGACATCGATGACCAGCAGCAGCAGGTCTGCGTAGATGAATTCGCTTAAGGTTGAATGGAACGATTCCACCAATAGATGCGGGAGGTTTTTGATGAACCCGACTGTGTCGGTTAGGTAGGCTTTCCGCCCGTTGAAACGAACTATCCGCGACGTAGTGGCCAAAGTAGTGAAGAGCTGAGAACTGACCGGCAAATTTTCTCCGGCGAGGAAGTTGAACAGAGAAGTTTTTCCAGCGTTTGTGTAGCCTGTTAAAGCTACCACTGGCAAACCTCCTTCAATTCGCTTCTTACGGACCAAAGTTTTCCTCATGCGAATAGCTTTTAGCTTTTCTCTGATGGTGGAAATTCTTCTAAACACTTCGTTGTAGTAAACGTCTGCTTCGTAGGCTCCAAGGCCGTGAAAACCCGGTTGTTCTCCTTTTTTCGCAAGCCGCACCTTTTCCTTGGCCCGTGAAAGCTCGTACTGAAGCTCCGCCAATTTGATTTGGAGCTTAGCCTCTGTCGAAGCGGCACGTAATGCGAAGGTTTCCAAAATAAGCTGTGTACGCGAGATCACCGGTACAGACAGAGCCTTGGCTAGGTTGTATTCTTGAACAGGTTTTAACTCATTTTCGGAGACGATCTTCTCGATGTTTAGCTTTTTAACCGCCGCTCGCAGCTCCTCGACCTTCCCAGGCCCGATCATAAATTTTGAATGTGGAGCTCTTTTTTGAACGATTTTGTACACTGGTTCATAGCCAACCGTTTTGCAAAGTTCTTCAAGCTCGTCCAAGTTATATTCTGACCAGTCATCGACTCTTTGAATGAGGGCTACCTTCAACCGCTTCCTTTCAAAAACGCATTAAACAAGCCATGATATTTAGCTTGTGGACAAAAAGGTTAGAGTTTTGCGAGAAAATCTTCCCAAGTCTGCTCGTCTTCGACTTCGTCTTCCAGCAATTCTTCGAAGAGCTCGTACGTGACTACGTCGGTAAATCGGTATTTTTCCACCATTTTGCTGTAAAACCTGATAGCGCACTGCTCGGCTTTGAGAATGTCTTTGATTAGTTGTTCGTAGTTGGTTGGGTCTGCAGGTGGTGGTATGTATCCGCAGCCGCTTGTCTGAATTAGTTTGTCAAATTCGAGCACTGGTTTGCCGCCGAGCTGGATGATTCTTTTGGCGAGTTTTTCAGCGTGTTTGAGCTCGTGCGCGGACATCTCCATCAAAACAGGCCGGAAAGTGTCTGCGTCAACCCCCTTCAAATTGACAGCCGCTACCCAGTATTGGTAGTGGGCGAGCCATTCATCGGCATACGCCTTAAGAAGGTCGGAAATCACCTCATCGATAGGTGCTTTTACAATTTCTATTCCGGTCTTTCCCATGCCTTTCCCCTACCAAACTAATTATTTATGTGTTGTGAGTTTTCAACCTGCCCGAGAAATACCGTCTTTATGAGATGAGCAATCGTTAAATGGCCAATCAATAATTTTCTCAGTTGCGATGAAATGGTGGTTTTCGTTTTTAGTCGGCTTTTTGATCGGCGCGGTGGCCGTTGTCGGAGTAGTTTCGGTATTCACTTTGCGGCCTCAGACTGTAGCCGTTGATTATGTTGCTTTGGTTAATGTAGACGGCCCTATCGCATACACCGAATCGCCTCTAGCAATTCTCGCGGGCGATTTCTTGACACCTCGTGATGTTGAAAATCTTGTTTCACAGGTGCGGAGAGACCCTTATGCCAAAGCTGTCGTGGTTGTGATTAACAGTCCGGGCGGAAGCGCCGTTGCCTCCGAGGAAATTTACAGGATTTTCAAAAAGCTCAGTGAGGAGAAGGTCGTTGTCAGCTACATCAGTGAATACGGGGCTTCTGGCGGATATTACATCGCTTTGCCCGCACGAGAAATCATTTCATCTCGAGCGGCGTTGACCGGTTCGGTAGGAGCAGTCAGCGTCCTCATCAACTGGCATGAATTGATGGACAGGCTTGGTGTAAGGGCTGAAACTTTCAAAAGCGGAAAATTCAAGGACATAGGAAGCGAATGGAGATCCATGACAGACGAAGACAGAAAAATCATGCAGAACATGATTGACGACATAGCGAAGCTCTTCGCAGACCGTGTCCGCGAACACCGCGCAGCGAAGATTAATGACTGGGATGATGTTTTATCGGCCCGGCCGTTCACGGGTGTGGAGGCCCTACGTGTGGGGTTGGTCGACGGGGTCGGTTCCCTCGATGATGCGGTTGGAAGAGCGCGGCAGCTCGCCAATCTACCTGACACCGCTCCGACGAGGTGGATTAGGCCTCCAAGTCCGTCTCTCCTCGACCTTCTACTTGGTGGCGGAGCTCGGCGAACCATGAACATAAACTATGAAGTTCTCACAATGTGGCCCTTACCGAACACGGGACTACATGTCGCTGCATCGATAAGGAACTTCCAGATCAATGACCAACTCATAACACGTTAAGCATTGGCGTCGGAAAAAGCGAGCCATTATGCCGGCTGAAGTATTTAGGGTTATATATAGTGGTGTGTCAGCTCAGAAACGGTTTGAAACTTCTTGAATTGCATGTCGATTTCATCGAGTACAGGCCCGTGAGAAAAGAATCGGCCGTTGCCGAGGAAGCTCAGACCGTTCCAACACGTATCGATGACGCGTTTGTCGTGCTTACATCAGTGGAGCCGGAGGATGATGAACAAGTCGCCGAAGAAGCGGTGAGAGATGTTGTCGAGTTCATGAAAAGGTTGAGGGTTCCGCGAATGGTGATTTATCCTTTCGCTCATCTTTCGAAAGACCTCGCCACACCCGAACATGCCTTGGAAATACTGAAATTCATGGAGAACATCGCCCGGCGAAACGGTGTCGAGGTTCATCGCTCGCCATTTGGATGGAACAAGGCCTTGACGTTGAGTGTGAAAGGCCATCCTCTCGCGGAACGTTCACGCGTCTACACGAAGGCGTCTCTGGCTCAGCAGAAACCATCAGCCCCGCTCGAAAAAACATACCTCATACTTACTCCGGACGGCAGCCTGTTTCCGCCTTCTCAGATGAACAACTTGGAGCTGCCAGACGGCTTCAAAGTGCTGGTTGAAAAGGAGGCTTTGGGCAAAGCACTGCCGGAAGTCATCGAGCCAGAGCATAGCAAAATTTTGAAAAGATTTGACATCGATTGGGAAGAGCTAAGCGACAGCGGGCACATGCACTACGGTCCTGAAGGAACTTTAATCCACGACCTCATCTCCGATTATGCTTCGAAGATTGTGAGAGAACTCGGGTTCCCCGTCTACTTCGTCAAGGGAACCAACATGTTCAGCCTCGAAAGCAAACCTATCCGCGAACATGCAAACCTTTTCGGCCAGAGGATGTACAAGGTCGATGTTGATGGTAGGCCTCATGTGCTTCGCTACGCGGCGTGTTTTCAGCAGTTTGCTCTCGCCCGTAAATGGGTTATCAGCTACCGCAGCCTTCCGTTCGGAATGTTTGAAGTAGCGGACAGCTATCGATTAGAACAACGCGGCGAGCTAGAGCTTGGATTTCGTCTCCGAAGAATGTCCATGCCGGACCTCCATGTTTTCTGCCGCGACATACCGCAAGCCATGGAGATGGTTGAAAAAATCCACGACCGGATCTACCTCGAAATAGAGAAGCTCGGACGGGACTATTACTCGCTATACAACCTCACTTCACGAAAATTCTTCGAAGAAAACCGTGAATTCTTCTTAAGGCTTTTAAGACGTGAACGCAAACCTGTTTTGCTTTCATTCTACCCCGAAGACAGTTCCTACTATTGGGTTCTCAACATCGAATATCACATCGTCGACAGATTTGGCCGACCGCGGGAAATAGGAACCGTTCAGATAGACGTAGGCAACGCGGAAAGGTTCGGCATCTCCTATGTCGATAGCCAGGGAAACAAAAAATATCCAGTCATACTTCATTCCGCTATCATCGGCACGGTTGAAAGATATCTATACGTGGTCGTTGACTCGGCTCTTTCGCAAACACCTCCCCGGCTTCCCACGTGGCTTTCCCCGATACAGCTCCGAATTCTCCCTCTCACCGAAAAACAGGTTCCGAAAGCATTCCGCATCGCTGAAAAAATCGCCGCACAGGGAATTCGCGTCGACGTTGACGACCGTGGTGAAAGCCTTGCGAAAAAAGTCCGCGAAGCCGAAACAAGCTGGATACCCTACATCGCAACCATAGGTCCCAAAGAAGCCAAAACCGGAAAACTCGCCGTGAGAATACGCGGCGCGCAAAAGGTAGAGACCAAAACTGTCAACTCTCTTGTAAAGCTAATCCTGAAAGAAACAAAGGACTACCCAACCAGGCCCCTGACGATGCCTATGGCTTACTCGAAACGTCCCGGATATCGATATTTTACGTAAATTTAAATCTCCCGGTAAATCCCGGTCTTGATGCAAAACGATGAACTGCAAAAGAAATTGAAGGAATTGTTGATAGACGAGGAAGAGCTTTCCACTGCCCTCGTCGAGCGTGCGAAAAGGTTCATCAGACTAACTAAAGATGGTAAGGTCATCTTCATGATTCCTAAAGATAAACTTCCGTTACGCGCCCAAATCATGCTCTATCTGGCCGCAAAAAGGTTTGCAAGAGAGATGGGATTGGTTCAGAGTGATGTGGCTTCGATAGAGGAAATTTCAGGTTCCTTAGGCGCTGATTATTTCGTTGTAGCGGCACGTTTGAAGGAGCTGAAAGATTCGCAGCTGGTTTTAGCGGTTGAACGAGGCGGTTATACTGTTCAGCTCGCAAAACATAACGAGGTGCTCGATGCCGTTGAATAAAGCCTTGCTACAAAACGTGAAGAACGATGACAAAAACAACTCGATTTCAAGAGCTTCGATTCGAGGAAGTAAAACTGCTTGAAATTGAAGCACCTAGGATGAGCAGATATTTAGTTATCAACGAGGACGGCGATGTAATGCCAAAAACCAACATCCAACCAGGCATTCCACGCGTTTTACTTTTCATGCTAGGAAAAATACTAGCTAAAATGCTTGGTTTCAACACTGAAAGCACTGTTACTCCAGGGGACATTTCGGTTCTGACCAACTTGAAAGGTGAAGAACTTTCCAAGCTTCTTGAAGCTAATCCGTTCATCGTTTACGTCGGCCATGGCCGGTACAGAATAAACACCTGGTTTCTTTCTCAAATACTAGATGAACTGGAGAAGCTATATACGTCTTCATCCAATTCAGATACGGTTATGGGTTGACGTTCGACCCGTATAAGATTCGTGAAGATTTTCCGGTTTTCCGAAATCGTCCGAATCTGATTTATCTTGACAGCACTGCCACGAGTCAGAAACCGGTTCAGGTGATTGAAGCGGTGGCTGATTTCTACCGTCGCTCTAACGCAAACGTTCATCGCGGTGTTTACGCCCTGAGTGTTGAAGCCACTGAATTGTATGAAGGAAATAGAAAGAAGGTTGCGGAATTTATAAATGCACGGAGCAGCCGGGAAATTGTTTTTGTAAGGAACACAACTGAGGCCCTAAATCTCGTCGCCCACAGTCTTGGAATTAGCCGGCTCAAGCGGGGAAGCAAAATAGTTCTCACGATGATGGAGCATCACAGCAACATCGTGCCCTGGCAAATCGTGTCGAAAATCATGGGCCATCGAGTCGAATATGTTCCGTTCACTGACGACGGCTACCTCGACATCGCCGCTGGGGAGAAGCTTTTGAAGGACGCTGATGTTTTCAGCTTTGTTCATGCATCGAATGTGCTCGGCACAGTCAACGACGCGAAACAACTATGCAAGCTTGCCCAAGAAAATGGAGCCATAACAGTTGTCGACGCCGCCCAATCGGTTCCACACATGCCTGTCGACGTTCAAGATATTGGATGTGATTTTTTGGCTTTCAGCGGGCATAAGATGCTCGCACCGACTGGTATCGGCGTGTTGTATGGTCGGAAAGAGTTGCTGGAGGAACTGGAGCCTTTCATGGGTGGCGGCGAAATGATTAAGGAGGTTTATCTCGACAGGGCAGTTTGGAACGACCCGCCGTGGAAGTTTGAGGCAGGTACGCCGCATGTCGCTGGGGCCGTGGGGCTTGGCGCTGCAGTTGATTATCTTCGCCGGCTCGGGATGGACAACGTTCGGGAGCATGAACATCGTCTAACAGCTAGAGTCTTGGAAACTCTTTCAGAGCTGAAATGGGTGAAGATTTACGGCCCTGAAAACCCGGAACACCGATGCGGCCTTGTGGCCTTCAACCTCGCAGACATCCATCCACACGACTTAGCCTCATTCCTGGATAAAGACAACATCTGTGTCAGAGCGGGTCATCACTGCGCCATGCCCATACACACAAAGCTAGGCATTCCCGCGTCGACTCGCGCAAGCTTCTACATATACAACACGGCTGAAGAAATAGAAATATTGGGTGACGCGCTGAAAAGGGCCCTAAAATTCTTCCGAGTCTGATAAGGTCTTTATATATTTCCCAGCTCATGTATAGTTGAGAAGTTTTGAAAGTCGTGGTTGTCGGAGCTGGTGTCATGGGTCATGGAATCGCCGAGCTCGCGGCTCTTGCTGATTTTGACGTGGTGATGGTCGACGTCGCCGAAGAATTTCTCGCGAAAGGAATGGAGAGAATTCGCTGGAGTTTGGAAAAATTCGTCGAGAAAAAGCGTGTTTCTAAGGAGCAGGCTGATGCCGCGTTGGCCCGGATTAAAACTTCAACGAACCTTGCCGAAGCTGTGAAAGACGCTGACCTTGTAATTGAGGCTGTTCCTGAAAACCTCTCCCTTAAGCTTCAGATTTTCTCAACACTCGACGCGCATGCACCAAAACATGCTATTTTAGCAACGAACACAAGCACTTTACCCATAACCGAAATCGCCTCAGCCACGAGCAGGCCCGAAAACGTTGTCGGTATGCATTTCTTCAACCCGCCACCCATGATGCCCTTACTGGAAGTGATCGCGGGAGCAAAGACCTCTCAAGCCACTTTGGAGAAAGCAGTTGACATTGGAAAGAAAATGGGCAAGACAGTTGTGGTATGTCGGAAAGATGTTCCGGGATTTATTGTCAACAGAATTTTGATGCCCTTGATGAATTATTCATGTATGTTGGTTAAGGACGGTGTTTATTCGGTCGTGGAAATCGATTCCGCGTTGAAGTATAAGGCTGGGCTTCCGATGGGAATTTTTGAGCTCGCAGACTACACCGGAATTGATGTCATCCATTTGGCGAGCAAAGCCATTAAAGAACGTGAACTCCAGGCCCCCGAACCATGCGTTCTCTTCAAAGAGTTATACGACAAGGGCAATTACGGAATGAAGTCCGGGAAAGGTTTCTACGAATACAAGGGGGGGCCGTTTGAAAGGCCTTCGATTCCCTCGGACGCCGGTCAGAAAGTAGAAGTGGTGTCAGTTTTAGCCCCGGCAGTCAACATGGCGGCGTGGATTGTCCGTAATGGTGTCGCATCCCTCGAAGACGTTGAAACATCGGTCAAACTTGGCCTCGGATGGCCCAAAGGAATTTTCGAGATGGCGGATGAATTCGGCTTGGACGCGGTCGTGGCAGCCCTCCGCCAAGCCGAAACAAAATACGGTGAGGTTTACCGTGTTGACCCACTGATAGCCGACCTGGTGAATGCTGGGAAACTGGGGCGGAAAACCGGTCAAGGATTTCACAGCTACGCAAAAATAGAGGAGGGATACGGCGAAATAATTCTTGAAAGAAAGCCGCCGGTCGCGCGTATTCTTTTGAACAGGCCGCATCGACTTAACACGATCACGCCAAAAATGATTCAAGAACTCAGCGACGCCCTTTTGAAAATCTGGAACGACAAAGAAATCAGGGCCGTCGTCATCCGCGGAGTGGGAGAAAGAGCGTTTTCAGCTGGCGCCGATGTGATGGCATTTACAGAAGTCAGGTCGAAAGCCGATGCAGAAAAATTTATACGAGATTTTCAGGAAGTTATGAACATTATCGAGGCGATGCCCAAACCAGTCATCGCGGGAATCGATGGATACGCGTTGGGCGGTGGATGCGAATTGATTCAGGCATGCGACCTAAGAATAGCCACTGAAAGAGCGGAATTCGGCCAGCCCGAAATAAATCTGGGATTGATACCCGGGGCCGGAGGAACTCAAAGGCTTCCGAGGCTCATCGGATTATCGAAGGCACTTGAACTCATCCTTCTCGGAACCCGTATCGGAGCTGAGGAAGCCCTCCGAATAGGCTTAGTCAACAAAGTAGTAAAGCCTGAAAAGCTCGACGAAGAACTTCAGGCCATGGCTGAAAAGCTTGCTTCGATGCCTCCTCTCGCAGTACGTGCTGCGAAACAACTTGTTTTGACCGCTCGTGAAGCACCTCTGAGTAGGGGACTCGCGGCGGAACGCACACTGTTTGCAGACCTGTTATTCACCAAAGACTTTATGGAAGGAATTTCAGCGTTCTTCGCAAAACGAAAACCTGAATTCAAAGGGGAATAGCTACGGCTTTATCCGCGAACGCCGCCAACTTCGGCGACGATGAGAAGACCGTACATGACGACGTGTTTTAGCGATAACCCAAGCTGGAGTTGGCCATGCTCGACGCATCTCCTTGGCGAGACGTTTTTTTACCGGAAGCGTCTTAACCATAACGATTTTTGTCAGCATGCGGTTAATGAATTTATCCCCGCATAGCTTTAAAACCGGTGGGTTTAACTGAAGACGGATGGCGTACGAACGGCTGGTCAGAAAACTGACCCAAGAAAATTTATGGCTGTACATCCTCACGCTGTTGAACAGGAAACCTCTCTACGGGTACGAGGTGAGAAAACTCATCGAAAAAGAATTCGGGTTCAGACCTGGGCAAGTGACTTCCTACGTTGTGTTATACCGATTGGAGAAATCAGGCCTTATCAAAGTCGTTGACGAATCGAAGGGCAGCCGAGGACCCGCAAGAAAATATTACGCCATCACTCCGCAGGGTCAGACTGTTTTGCAGAAGGCGAAGAATTTTATTGTTGAACTGGGAAGTAGGTTGGGGTGAGCCTATTTTATGGCCATAAAGTATTTAGCCCTCCGGTTAACATGTTTTACATGCCTAAGGTTAAGGTCGCCATAATCGGAGTTGGGAACTGTGCTTCAGCTCTCGTTCAGGGAGTTTATTTTTATCGTGACGTGCCTGACGACCAGTTCATTCCGGGGTTGATGCATCCTCGTCTCGGCGGATATCATGTCGGCGACATAGAGTTTGTTGCCGCGTTTGACATCGACCGCAACAAAGTCGGACTCGACCTTTCCAAAGCCATTTTCCAGAAACCCAACTGCACGCTCAAGATCGCTGATGTTCCGCATCTCGGAGTCGAAGTCATGCGCGGCATGACTCATGATAGCATCGGGAAATATCTCCGCGACGTCGTGGTCAAGCATGATTCGCCGACGGTAGATGTGGCAGATGTTCTAAAATCCACCGGCGCAGACGTCGCCGTAAACTTTCTACCCGTCGGCAGCGAATCAGCCACTAAATGGTATGTCGAGCAGGTTTTGATGGCCGGAACAGGGTTTGTAAACGGCATACCGGTCTTCATCGCCCGTGAGAAAAGGTGGCAGGAAGTTTTTGCGAAGAGAAATATTCCTCTCATCGGCGATGACGTAAAATCACAGGTGGGCGCGACCATTCTTCACCGTGTTCTGACCAAGCTTTTCGTCGACCGAGGAGTCAAAATAGAGAGGAGCTATCAGCTCAACTTCGGAGGTAACACCGACTTCCTCAACATGCTCGAAAGAGAAAGGCTTCAATCAAAGAAAATATCCAAAACACAGGCCGTGACATCACTCATACCCTACGAGATTCCGCCCGAAAGCATTCACATCGGCCCTAGCGACTACGTGCCCTGGCTTGAAGACCGAAAATGGGCTTACATCCGTCTCGAAGGCTTGGCTTTCGGCAACGCACCTCTCAACGTCGAAGTAAAGCTCGAAGTTTGGGACAGCCCAAACTCAGCCGGCGTGGTCATCGACGCCATCAGATGCATAAAAATCGCAAAAGACCGTGGAATCGGAGGAGTTTTGGAGGGGCCGTCGGCTTATTTCATGAAGTCGCCGCCGAAACAATATCCAGACGACATAGCTAGGCAGATGGTGGAAGACTTCGTCAACGGTCGTGCGTCAAGCAGATAACGGTTCGCCGTATTCTCCGCCGAACACGTCGGCCAACCTTCTCAACGCATGACGTTTAATCTCTTCAGAAAGACGCGAGGACCTGACGGAGTCGACGACTTGCTGGAGCCTCCAAAGGTAATGTGATTCGTCGAATCTTTTACAGTATTCGGTGACTGAAGTTGCTGGGTCTTTTAAGCTAGGTTTTATTCCATATATGACATAGACGCCGAAGGCAAGAAGCCTGACGATGCTTCTACCCACTTGTTTCACCGCGAGCAAGCTTTCATAGTCTTTTGGCACTTCGTTTTCGAGCTTATAAACCAAAGCCCAGTTAATTCGTTCGCTCGGCCTGAGGAAATCCGCGACCTTCACCGTCTCTTCGTCAAGAGTTGTCTGGTTGGGAATCCTTGAAAACATGTGGATTCGTTGAAGCTTCGGAACATCGTGTGAAAGAAGTTCGAGAGAGGCACGCCGCGATTCTTGGCTTGCCTTAGCCGTCATGTCTAGAACACGCGGCCTAATTTCATCCGAAATAATTCCAATATGCGGTTCATCGACGAAACTTTTCAACTTACCGGAAAACCAGTGATATCTCCTAACGGCCAAAGTGTATGGATTAATGCTTTGTTGGATGACCGACCAACTACCCGTGTTTGAAACAATCATCAGATGAAAATATAGGTCGAATCCGTCTTGAAGGGCGACGCTGTCGATTTTAGCAACCATGCGGCTGCAGTAAAGCAGATGTTCGACTTTTTTCTCCGGAAAGCCGAAAAGCTGGGCGACGGAGGGCAATTCCTGAGGTATTCGAAAGCGGTTCAAGAATCGGCCGCCGAGAACGGCCGCGCCGTCCCGCGGAGTTACAACGTCTTTGAGTATGTTGCCCAGTGTGATGGTCGAGTCAGCCGACATTTCATCAAGACCAGCCACTACGATCATGAAATCTGTGAAGAAGGGTTCGGCGAAACCGCAGACGAGTTCATCGGCGTCGTAGAGGTTGAGAAACTTGTGAACAACTTCGTTGAGTATTTGCCTCGACAAATTGTATTGAAAACGTTCTGTTTTTCCGCCCCAACCTCTTAAATCTTTGACGCCGCTGCGGTACATTCAACGACCGATTACACAGCTATCATATATCGCTGTAGGTTTGGAAAAATTTTCTTATTACCACAACCTTTTGTAGCTATTACCGGCGTAACCTCCTCAAAACATGTAGCAAGTAGACCGCTCCGGTGAAAACGAGAGGCAAATAGACGGAGAAAAAGAGAAAAGTGAAAGTTAGTTGAAATCCGACAATTCGTTCGAGCAGGAAAAAAGTAGCCGCAACCAAGAAAAGGAGCAGAAACGCGTTACGCCAACCTTTCACTTCCTCGCTTTCTTCAATCGCCATGTTTCAGCAACTCTTTCAACGGAATGTCCACGTAACTTCCGTCAGACCTCTTCCTCCGAATGATAATTGGCAATACTCCTCTTTCAAACTCTCGTATGGCAATGTCGATGTTCGACTCGTTTGGCCTTACTTCGACTAGGGGAAACGCGCCAAGAGAAAGCTGAAGAGCCCGGCCCCCTATTATTCTCGCTTTCTCATATTTTGTGAGGCGGAGCGGGGCCGTTTTGGCCTCAGTCCTCTGACTCGCCAACTCCGCCTTCTTCCTTTGTTTCTCCTTTCTTACCGGCTCCCGGTGTTTCGAGCCTTGACGCAGCTATGATGTCGTCGATTTTCAACACCATGGCCGCCGCCTCGATAGCAGACTTGATTGTCTGTTTCTTGACGAGCAACGGGTCGAGGACGTTCAGCTCCTTCATGTCAGCGAGCTCGGATTTGAAGACGTTAATGCCATAGTTCAGCAATCCTTCTTTGTGTTTAGACGTCAGGTTGACGATGGCCTCTATCGGGTCCATGCCTGAGCTTTCGGCGAGCTGTGAAGGAATAACCTCCAACGCTTCGGCGAACTTGTTGACTGCGAGCTGCTCCTTACCGGGCAGTGTTTTCGCGTAGTCGCGCAGCCGGAGAGCTACTTCAATTTCCCCAGCTCCGCCGCCGGCGATGACCTTGCCTTCAACAATCACGTCTTTGACAACGTTTATCGCGTCCTTCAACGAACGTTCCGCCTCATCCACAATTCTCTGAGTTCCGCCTCTAATCAGAATAGTCAAAGATTTCGGATTTTCACATCCTTCGACGAAAACCATTTTGTCCTCACCGACTCTTCTTTCCTCGACGAGAGCCGCCTTGCCCAGATCTTCCGGGGTCAGGTCGTCGATTCTTGATATGACGCGGCCTTTTGTTGCTTTAGCGAGTTTGTCCATGTCGCTCTTCTTGATTCGCCTAACGGCCATGATTCCCTTCTTAGCTAAGAAGTACTGTGCTAGGTCGTCGATGCCTTTCTGGCAAAGGACGACATTTGCTCCAGTCGTTGCGATTTTCTCGACCATCTGGCGGAGCATGTCCTCTTCCTGCTTCATGAACGCTCGCATCTGTTCAGGTGTTTCGATGTTAAGTTTGGCGTCGAACTCCGTCTTCTCGATCTCGAGAGCAGCGTCGAGAAGAGCTATTTTCGCGTTCCTCACGAGCTTCGGCATGTCTGGATGAACGACTTCCTTGTCCAAAACCACGCCTTCAACCAATTTTGTGTCCCGAATTGACTGACCTTCCTTCTTCTCGAGCTTGATGTCGTCGAGGTCAACCACCCATTTGTCTCCAACTTTTTCAGCGATTCTCGTTACTGCGTCTACCACGAGGTCGGCCAGGTAATCGGCTTCTTCGCCTACGAGTTTGCTTACCATCGACGTCTTTGCCACGATTTTGAGAATCTTTTTGTCGGTGGGGTCTACTTTTATCCCAATTTCGTCGAGAATTTCGAGGGCTTTTACAGCGGCTTTCCGATATCCTTCGATGATTACGGTTGGATGAACCTCCTTTTCGATGAGTTCTTCGGCTTTGGCCAGTAGTTCGCCGGCGAGGACCACTGTGGAAGTTGTTCCGTCACCGACCTCTTCATCCTGCGCCTTCGAGACTTCTACAAGCATCTTAGCAACTGGATGTTCAACATCCATCTCCTTGAGAATGGTGGCTCCGTCGTTTGTGATGACGATGTCTCCGAAGCTGTCCACGAGCATTTTGTCCATGCCCCGCGGGCCCAGAGAGGACTTCATGGTTTCGGCGATAATCTTCGCCACCATGATGTTGGCGCTCTGAACCTCGCGGCCTCGCATCCTTTTCGCGCCTTCTTTCAGAATGATAACAGGCTGAGTAGCAGTACCTACAGTTGCTGCCATACTACATCACACCTAGCTTACTGCCATGAATGGTTTTTTATAGATTTTTCCTTCGTTGCATAAAGGCGACGTCAAAATTATATACGAGCCTCGGTAATACGGCCATCGGCATGAAGCTGATATCTGTTAAAATGCCTGAAGCTCTGATTGATGGAATGGATGAACTTATCAAAAAAGGTGTCTATCCGAGCCGGAGTGCGTTGATGCGAACCGCGGTAAGAGACCTGTTACGGAAAGAGCTTTGGAGAACTTAGACGTCGAGCGGAAATTTTTCGATGAAAATTATCCTGCCATAGACGTAGCGGGCGTCGGAAATTGAATAGCCGTACTTGATGCTGTTTTCGCTGGCAGAATATGCGATGAACGGAGCTGTCGGCTTCCTTTCAACCGTCGTGTAGTAAAGGAGTGGCAGGACAGCTGAGTCATAATATTCATAGATGGGGTATAGCACGGCTAGGTTTCGGCCTGTTTTCCCCTGGTAACACCAGACCGGCGGGCTGAAGGCATCATCCGACATCGCCGATACGATTCGCATCAA
Organism: Candidatus Caldarchaeum sp.; assembly: GCA_038831915.1. Taxonomy (GTDB): domain Archaea; phylum Thermoproteota; class Nitrososphaeria_A; order Caldarchaeales; family Caldarchaeaceae; genus Caldarchaeum. The sequence goes on along the minus strand of JAWBKB010000001.1, from coordinate 157,366 downwards.
GGAGCCGACGTCTTTTACATGGACTTTCTCAAACCCTGACAGTTTTCGCCGAGGCTGCTCATTCAAAGCACGAACAAAAAGTTCGGGAGGCGGCTCAGCTTCAATCACAGGGTAGGAAACATATCTACCTGTTTCAGGAATGTCGGAAAACTTCGTTTCTTCTCTTTCTAATGGGGTGTAGACGACGAATTTTTTCGGTTTCTCCGTTAAAGCCGCGTAGAACAATATGGGAAGGTTTCCTCTTTGCAAAGGAATCGAATACAGGTGCGAAATTGTTGGAACCGAGTTGTTTTCGAAATAGAGCAGAGGGGGGAAGTAGTCTCCTCGGGATGCGACTAGTCGCACCAGGCTCGCTAAATCCTCAACCTTTACGGCAATCGGTATTTGGCCTCGACGGTTAGACGTCATTATTTGCTTCTTCGCCTAAATTTGACAAACTATGCCAAGTAAAAAACCTACAACATTGTTAATTGTTTAAAGCTTGTCTCTGCTGGTTAACCTCTGTGAAGGTTGGTTTTATCGGGTTGGGGTTGATGGGCAAGCCGATGGCGACAAATCTGCTTCGAAAAGGATTTTCGCTCGCGGTTCACAGTAGAAGTCCAGGGCCTGTGGAGCAGCTCACGAGCCTAGGAGCTAGACCGTATAATTCGCCGGCTGAGGTGGCTGAAGAGTCTGAAATTTTGGTCACCATGCTGCCTGACGAGCCGGAGGTTAGGCAAGTTCTCACGGGTGAAAAAGGTGTACTGTCGTCGCTTAAACAGGGAACAATCGTGGTGGACATGTCGACTGTTTCTCCTCACTTTTCAAGGGAGATGGCCTCATACGTCGAGTCTGCGGGGGGCTACTTCCTTGACGCTCCAGTGTCTGGTAGCACGATGGCTGCCGAGCAGAGAACTTTAACGATCATGGTGGGCGGCCGTTTTGAAGCATTCATGAAGGCCAAACCAGTGTTAGAGGCGATGGGTAGCAACATTTTCTACATGGGTGAATCGGGTGCCGGAAGCTTTGCCAAGCTCTGCAACCAAGTCGCGGTTTCGCTCAATCTTCTAGGTGTATGCGAAATGCTGATACTCGGGTCGAAGGCGGGCTTGGATTTGCGGAAGCTGATTCAGGTTGTTTCTACAGGGGCTGGGGGGTCGTGGCAGCTAAGCAACCTCGGGCCCCGGATGATTGAACGCGACTACAAGCCCGGCTTCAAGGTTAAGCATCTTCGCAAAGACCTGCGAATTGTGCGAGAAACCGCTGAGAAATTCGGTGTTTCTCTACCGGGTGTGAGCCTCGTAGCCGAACTGGTCAAGGCCTTGGACGGAATGAATCACGGGGAAGATGGAACGCAGGCCTTGATAGAAGTTTTGGAAAACATTTCAAACCATCGAATGACTGCACCCTAAAATTCTGTAACTGCCTTTGGATATGAGCCGAGAATCTTTACGAAAGTTGTCTGAGAAGCAAGCTCGGTCAAAGCTGTTTTCACCTTATCTTCTTCGAGATGGCCTTCAAAGTCTACGAAGAAATAGTATTCCCATGGTCTTTGTCGTGTGGGTCTTGACTCGATTTTTGTGAGGTTTATTCCGTTCCGGGCGAATGCGCCTAAGGCGTTGTAGAGTGCACCAGGTTTGTGAGCTGTCGAGAAGATGATGGATGTTTTACTGTTCGGATGAGGAGATGTTTCTTTCCACGATATGACGAGGAAACGCGTGTAGTTGTGTCCGTAGTCCTCGATGCCCTTCGCCAAAACTTTCATTCCGTAAATGGCCGCAGCCCTTTCACTCGCCACCGCAGCCGCATGTTTCAAACCTTTCTCTTTGATCATCTTGACGCTGCCAGCGGTGTCGTATGTCAAATCAACCGCGACCCCTAAGGAAGTAAGATAACCGCGGCACTGGGCCAGGGCTTGCGGATGCGAATAAACAATTTGGATGTCATCGATAGATGTTTCGGGCAGAGCGATCAAGCAGTGTTTTATGCGTAGAATAATTTCTCCTGTTGTTTTTACGCTTGAGCTGAGAAACATGTCGTATGTTTCGAAGACGCTTCCTTCGATGCTGTTCTCGACGGGTACGACTCCGTGGTCAACCACTTTGGCCTCCACGTTTTTGAAAACTTCGCGAATCGTTTTGCAGGGAACCGTTTCAGCGTTTTCGCCAAAGTATGAAAAAACGGCCTCCTCGCTATATGCTCCTTTTTCGCCCTGAAACGCTACTTTCACCAATTCCTATCCGCATTCTGCCGCTCGTAATTTAAAGGGGTTTTCGCCATGTTTAAATAGGTTCTACCAACACCCCTCAACAGGTTGAGTAATTCGCCAAACACCACCGAGCGGTCGGCGAAAACAGTTTCAAAACACGAGATGGATTTTCGGAAATGTCTTGAACTGCAAGTGGGAAAAACCGGCGAAGTGAACACCGAATACGGGGGTTTCGAAATCAAAGTTCTGGAGCCGGCGTTTTTTCCATGGTATGACTGTCTCGCTACTCTCCTGAAATATGGATATGAAGTTTGGGTGACTAAGAAAAAAGATTCTTTGGTTATCGTGGCTAAGCCGGCCAGTGACTAAGTCATCAAAGGAATCTGAAGAATTATCGCCAACGCGGCGAACATCATGGTCGGCAGCGTGACAGCGGCTCCGATTTTTATCCATTCGCGGAAAGTGATGTGAATTCTTTCGCGTCTTTCAAGAATTCCAACGGCGACGATGTTAGCTGTGCTACCTATAACGGTGAGGTTACCCCAAAATGTTCCGGCGAACAGCATGCTCCACCAAAGCGGAAACGCGTTGACTCCGTAGGCGCCTAAAGTGTGTATGATCGGAATCCATGAAGCAACGCTCAACACGTTGTCAATGAAAGCAGACATTAAACCACTGCCCAACATCACGACCACCACCAAATTTTCTAGTGAAGAACCCGCGTTCGCGAGAATTACTTCCGCGAAAACCTGAGTCGCGCCCGTATGAGCTAATGTGCCAACACTGGCGAAGAAGATTAGGAAGAATAGTAAAGTCCACCAGTCAATTCTTCTTTCAACCAACTCGCGGGCCATTTCCCTTTCAAGCAACAGAACAACACCAGCGAAGAAGATGGGCACACCTAGCAACATAACGTTCTTTTCCAAACCCAGCAAATTCTCGATGTATGTGTGCAAGACGAGTCCTGTTATGGTTGCGAGAAAAATTATCGACGGAACCCGTATGTCTATGTTCTTTTTCTCGTCACCGCTTTCACCAACCTTTACTAGCAGAGCTTCTTTTGTCATGAGTTGTTTAAGAAGAGTTATCTCGTTACGCAACCAGTAATAAGTGATTGCAATACACATCAGTAACGCAACAATCGCGACTGGAGTGGCCCATCGAAGAAAATCGGCGAAACCGAGGTTGGCTTCGAAAGCTATCAAAACTCCTACAGGGTTTCCGACAACCGTCGCCGCACTTCCGATGTTTGTTGCAAATATCGACATCATGACGAATTTTTTCGGGTCGAGATTATATCTTGACGTGTAGTCGAGTAAAATCGCGGTCATGATGAGGATCGAAGTGACTTCGTCGACTAACGCGGCTAAGAGCCCTGAAAAAGCCGCGAAGAAGATTACCAACAGACCGGGCCTTCCCCCCAACACTTTGATTACTTTGTCGATCAAGACTTCGAAAAATCTCGCTTCTTCGAGATACCCAACTACAACCATCATGGCTGCGAGAAACATTATAGTGTCGAGGTTGGCGTATTCTATAAGCAGGCTTGGTTCGATAAGGTTTGTCGCCAGCATAAGCGATAGTGCGAAGAACGCGAAGACAAGCCTGAATTTCCAGAACATCAAAGTGGCACCGACCATGCCTCCGAGAACTATGATGGACAAACTTTGTCGAATGTCTAGACCAATAACATATGCTAGCAATGCCACAAAGACGAGGATCAGACCGTATTGCGCGACTCGGTTAACCAACCATTTTATTAAAAGTGTTTTTGGGAAATAAAGTGTTTGTCAGGTTTATGTTTGGGACGAGCGGATGGTTTCGAGAATGCTTATGGCCAACCAAAGCTGAGTACGCGTGAAAGAAGGCATGTTTGGGTCGTTGATTATTTCTTCTATCATTTCGATTGAGTTAGCCGCTCTTACGGCTGGTTTTAGTTTTTCGTTGAAAAGCTCTGTGGACGCCTGTTTCGCGATTCGTCGAATATTGCGGGGAGTTTCTGTGTCGTTGACTATGGTTTCCAGTATTTGGACGACTTGTTGCCGCTTCGCTTCCCAATCCATGCTTGGTTGTGCCAAAAGGCCATCCACCTCGTCAACCTGTTTTTGCCTTTTTGAGACGTGCTTAAAACTCTTTATCCGCAGACCGCTCCTTTGCTAGCTGACCCCACAAGCTTCGCGTATTTGGCCAAAACACCCGAGGTATATTTCGGCTTGGGAGGAGTCCATGATTCAAGTCGTTTCCTAATTTCTTCATCGCTGAGTTCTACTGAAAGACGGCGGTTTGGGACGTCGATTTCGATGAGGTCTCCGTCGCGTAGCGCTGCTAACGGGCCACCCACATATGCTTCGGGAGAGACATGCCCAACCATGAGGCCGTGGGTAGCTCCCGAAAACCGCCCATCAGTCACTAAGGCCACTTTTTCTTTCAAACCTTGACCAACGACAATCGCCGTGACCGCAAGCATTTCCCTCATACCAGGCCCTCCCCGTGGGCCTTCGTATCTGATCACGATGACGTCGCCGAGATGGATTTCTCTTTTCAACGCGGCTCTGTATGCCTCTTCTTCCGAGTTGAACACTCGTGCAGGGCCTTTGAAGTGCTGTACAACCGATGCAGTCGACTTTACGACGGCGCCTTCGGGCGCGAGATTGCCTTTCAATATGGCGATGCCTCCCGTTGGATGGATGGGGTTTGATAGAGGACGGACAACTTCGCCGCCGTCGCCGGGTTTTAGCTCGCGGATGTTTTCAGCCAAGGTCTTGCCAGTAACGGTCAAACAATCCCCGTGCAACAGGCCCGCGTCCAGCAGTTTCTTTAAAACTACCGGCACGCCGCCAACTCTATCAAGGTCAACCATCACAAACCGTCCACCTGGCCTCATGTCAGCTATGTGAGGAGTCCTCCTGCTTATGCGGTCAAATGTTTCGATGTCCAACTTAACGCCTGCCTCATGCGCTATAGCGGGAAGATGCAGAACAGCGTTAGTCGAGCCACCCATAGCGCACACCACTGTTACCGCGTTTTCAAAAGCTTCGTAGGTCATGATGTCGCGTGGCTTGATGCCATTTTCAAGTAGCATCATTACCTGTGCGCCGGACCTGTATGCGGCGTCGTAGATTCGCTGGTCGACGGCAGGTATTGATGCTGTGCCGGGCAGAGACATGCCGAGGGTTTCGATGGCCGTGGCCATGGTATTCGCTGTGTAAAGACCCGCGCACGAACCTTCCGTGGGACATGCGACTTTTTCCAGCTCGATGAGCTGCTGTAAAGTGATTTGGCCCGTGCTGTATGCTCCGACGGCTTCGTAAACGTCTTGAATGGTTACGTCGCGTCCCATGTATTTACCTGGCAAAATCGTTCCGCCGTACAGGAAAACCGACGGAATGTTAAGCCGAGCCATCGCCATAACAGTGCCCGGCAGGCTTTTGTCGCATCCAGCGATGCCGACCAACCCGTCAAACCTTTGCGCAAAACACATCAATTCTATCGAGTCGGCTATAACTTCGCGGCTGACCAAAGACCCTTTCATTCCTTCCGTGTTCATCGAGATGCCGTCGCTGACCGCGATAGTTGTGAACTTGATTCCGACTCCTTCACTTTCCCAAACACCTCGTTTCGCTTCCTCTGCGAGCGCGTTGAGGTGAAGGTTGCAGGGAGTTACTTCGTTTCCCGTGCTGGCTACACCGATGAAAGGTTTGCTAAAATCAGCGTCCTTAAGTCCCACGGCTCGTAGCATGGCGCGGTGAGGAGCCCTTTCCGGGCCTTCAGTAACGTCCCGGCTGTAAATCTTCCGAATCACGGCTCCGCATGCCCATGTCCGCATATAAATCTTGCGAAAACAACATCATCCAGGTTGAAGAAGCCAGTTTACATCGGCATCGAAGGAATAGACGGCGCCGGAAAAACAACACAGGCCAAGCTTCTCCACAAAATGTTCCTGAAAAAGAGAATTCAGGCCGTTTTGATTCACGAGCCATCAAAAAACGAAGTGGGCAAGATCATCAGAAACGCGTTGAAAAAGAAAGTAGATTTCTCGGAGGAGGCGATGGCTTTGCTCTTCGCTGCAGACAGACTTGTTCTCCGCCGTGAAATCATCGAACCAAGCCTAAAGAGAAATATTTCCTTAATTTCAGACCGGACTGTCTATTCGTCACTCGCATACCAGTCAGCGAGCACAAAGCGTAGAAAATGGGTTGAAGAAATCAACAAATTCGCCGCAGAGCCAGACGTAGTTGTTTTCATCGATATTTCTTCCGAGGAAGCCGTGAAACGACTTAAACATTTAAAGCAGAGATATGAAAAACTTGAATTTCTTAAAAAGGTTCGCAAAGAATATCTGCGCATCTTGAAACGTCATCCCAAAGTTGTGAAAGTCGACGGCAGCAAACCTGTTCAACAAGTTCAAGCGGAAATCGTCGAGAAACTGAAACGGTTTATTCCAGAGTTGAAGAAATAACGTCTCCGGCGACCTGCTTGACGCGGTCAGCTTCCTTGACATCGCGGTCCACGTAAACTCTGACTATGTTGAGAGGTTTAGTTAATTGGTCGATTATCCATGACTGTGATGACGGCTGCGGGTCAAGCCTTATCTGCTGAGGCCCGTACTTTGTCAGCGGCGGACCATAAGAAAAGTCGAGGTAAACTTTTGAGCTGTCGACACCAGCCTCCTCAGCAATTTTTCGTTCCACAGAAACTCGTGTTTCAAGGTTGAAAAATTGACCGGTGCCGCCTAAAACCTGCTTCTCATAAATACGTTTCGGCAATATTCGTCTTTCCAGTCTTTCGACAAGCTTGCGAGCTCTCTCGTCTCCCCTAAGCAAACACCAAACAGTGAAATCGTCATGGTCAAGATATTCTTCAAGCGACATTCTCGCAAAATCCAGCTTGTTTCTGACAAGCTGTGCAGCTCTTAAAAGCATGATTTGCGCCGCCCTGACCGCGTGGTGAAAATAGATGTTGATGAAAGAATGATAGCGGGCGAGCGCAAGCTCTTCGACCGCCCCTATGCCACGGCTGTCAACCGCAGGCCCATCGTCTAAAAGCTTCGTCAACCTCACAATCCTATGAACATCGATTATTCCATAAGTCGCGCCAGAGAAATAAGCGTCTCTGACGAGGAAATCAAGCCGGTCGACGTCAAGCGGGCCCGAAACCAAGCCGCTCAACCTGGTTTCACCCTTCAACACAGACACGACTTCGTTGGCTTCGACGCCTAAACCGTTCAAACCATTCGATATTTCGTCGTCATTTTCGATGACGCGGATGCTCATGTCTTCATGACTGAGGCCTTCGCTTAGCAGTAGCTCTTCGAAAAGATGGGAAAATGGAGTGTGTCCTACGTCATGTAGTAGGGCCGCGGTTTTAAGCAGTGTTTTTTCATGTGGGCTTAGGTTTAGATGTTCTGCGAATTCGCCGGCTAAATGTATGCATCCAATCGAATGGTCGAACCTGCTGTGACGCGCACCAGGGTAAACCAAGTAAACGAGCGGGAGCTGGTTGATGCGTCGTAGTCTCTGCACGGGTCTCGAGTCCACGAGCCTGATTTCCTCGTCTGTGAAAGTGATGTAGCCATGCACCGGGTCTTTGATGAGCTTCACGCCGACATACAAAGACAAGGTCCTGTCAATAAGCTTACCGCGCATATTTCACGTCTATAACCCACACTTGCGCACCCCATGGATGAACATATTTGCGAGGTCTTCGAAACTTCTTCACCACTTTCACGACCCATGCATACTTGTATCTTGGGCTGGCTCCGAGGTGAAAACGCTGATATTGCTTCAGCTCTCTCTGATTGAAAGGCCCTTTCACACCGGTTATCATGATGATGCCCAGAACATAGCCAGCTGAAAGCAGGTAGATACATCAGCCGATTTTCCCCTTGGGCGGTGGTTTTGTCCACATTTCCCATTTCTTCAGCCTGTTGATTATATGGTTCGCGTAGGGCTGTTTTACGATTAGCCCGTCCAATTCACTCCTCGAATTCTTTGCTGTCCATTTCTTTTCCAAGGAAAGTGTAGACCGCGGCCTTCACAGCTTTCAAAGAAAGAAGAGCACATTTGACCCTGACAGGCCCGACGTCGATTCCCAACATGTCGAAAATATTCTGCTTATCCAAAGCTTTGACATCGTCAAGCTTCTTTCCGTGAATAGATTCAATAAGCATCGAAGCAGATGCCTGGCTTATCGCGCAGCCGTGGCCGCGGAAACTCGCTTTCTCAATCACACCGTCACTGTTGATTTTGAGAAATACTTCTATCACGTCGCCGCACAAAGGGTTCGAATCCTTAACCCTAACCGAATATTCTTTTAGCTCTCCGTAGTTGCGAGGATTGCGGTAATGGTCAAGAATGACGTCGAACTGAGCCTCGCTCAAACTGTTCAACCCAAATCACCCAACACCCAAATTTAATGTTTGTACAACATCCACGATTGCTCCATTCACGGGCTAGTTCGTCGGTTCAAATATCCGCGTTCTTGCAGCTCTAATGACAGTTTTAGTTGTTACTTGCCGCGCCGGGGAGCGGATTTGAACCGCTGACCGACGGGTTAACAGCCCGCCGCTCTACCAGGCTGAGCTACCCCGGCCAAAAGTTTTGTGATCGCTGCTTTTTATATAGTTGACGTGTTGATCAGCACAGTTGCAATCGCTGCGAACAGTATTCCGGTTGTTCTTTTTCGGCCGAGCGTTTCTTTGAGCAAGAGCTTTGCAATGACGACGGTTGATATTGGGTAGAGTGATGAAAGGACTGCGGCGACGTCGAGCCTTCCTTCGTGGCGGGCCAGCAGGTAGAAGAGGCTTCCGAGGGCGTCGAACACACCGGCGGCAGTTGCGAAGCCCAAGCCTTTTCTAAGCGGTTTCAATGGCTTTGTCGCGGTTGCTATTGTGAACGCAAGAGCTATCGTGGTTATTCTGGAAAAAGCGAGAGGATAAAGTGATGAGCCTTCAGACACTTGTCCAATCAGTACGAGAAACATTCCAAAGCTGGTTCCGCCGAGAATCGCGAATAGCAGCTGTGTATCAGCCCTAAGTTTCCGTGGTTCGAGGCCCGTCACGAGTCCAATGCTAACGAAGGCAAAGACAAATCCGATTGCTTGGAAAAGGGATGGGGGCCCTTCGATAAATGCACCTGTCACTGCAGGAACAACGGCAGCTAACACTCCTGTTATCGGTGCTACAGCGGTCATGCTTCCCCTCGCCAAAGCCGCGTAGTAGAGGATAAGCCCCCAACCGCTCGACGCACCAGCCGCCATAGACCAGAACAAATCAGTCAATGATATTAGCGGCTCGTTTACTATGACCGCTGCGACGAACATCAACGCAAGCCCTATGGTCTGTGACAAAATAACAACCCGGAGCACGTCGGCTTTCCTCGACGCGAAGCCGCCGTAGAAATCTCCCGCACCCCAAGTCACTGCGGACGCAAGCCCGTACATCGTGGCCGTCAGCTCAGACATCTCAAGACCAATACCTGTAGTTTGAACACCTAATAAATGCCGCCAACAATCAATTGCGACGATGAACCCCGTAGAGGCGTCGGATGTCTGGCGTTATTTCGGCGACAAACCTGCTCTTCAGAATTTAGATTTGGTCGTTGAGGAGGGCGGAGTGTCTGGTCTGATTGGTGCAAACGGCGCTGGTAAGACAACTTTTTTCAGAATAGTCGCGACTTTGTTGCGACCGAGCAGGGGAAAGGTCCATGTTTTCGGTAAGGATGTTGTAAAGCAGCCCGGTGAAGTGCGAAAAATGATCTCCTACCTGCCGGAAGAGGGTGGAGTTTACAGACATCTGACCGGGCTTGAATTTCTGCGAATGGTTGCGCGTCTCCACGGCGTCGGCGAAGAAGCAGTTAGGAAGGGAGTTGAGATTTCCGGACTCGAGGATTCTGTCAAAAGAAAGATGGGAGAATATAGTAAGGGAATGAGGAGAAGAATTCTTTTGGCGTCATGTCTCATGGTTAATCCACCGCTCGCGGTTCTCGACGAACCCACCGCCGGACTCGACGTCGAACATTCGGTCTATGTAAGGAAAATAATCAAAGAATTTGCAGCTAAGGGAACAACGTTCCTCGTCTCAAGCCATAACATGCTTGAAGTGGAATATCTTTGCGACGAAATCGCTCTGATTGACAAAGGCCGAATCGTGGAGCAGGGAAAGCCTAGCCAGTTGCTTCAGCAATACATGGTGGAAAACCTCGAAGAACTCTTCGTCAAAAAAGTGGTGTCGACCCGATGAAAACACTTCTCCTAATCAGAAAAGAGTTGAAAGAACTCCTCAGCGAGAAAACCATCCTCGTAGGAGTTGTTCTGATGCCTTTAATCCTGTTTCCTCTGCTCGGAGCGACGATTTCGCTTTCATTCCAATCAGCTGGCAGAGAAGTTTCGGAAATTCAGCTCGTAGTCGTTGACAACGATGGAGGAAAGTATGCACAATTATTTGTTCAAGCCTTGGAAAAATCTGGGTTCACTCCACGTGTTATCCGTGAACAGGTAGATGACATACGTGAGTTTATGAGAAGCACGGGGGGAGAAGTCGCCATCATTCTCGAAAAAGGCTTCACACAGAGTCTGTCTGACGGAAAACCAGGTTCCGCACAAATGTATGTTTATTTGAGCTCGCTGACGATTAATGTATTTGACAGAATTTCAGAGATAACTGGTAGGGTCTTCGCGGCCGGTTCATTAATCGGCGAAACGCTCGCGGCTGAAAGGCGGGTTAAGCTAACGTTCTACAAAAACCCAGTCACATTCACGGGCGGAATACTGTATCGAGACCAACTGCTTTCGACAGAAGACGTCGCAGCACTTTTCCAAAGCTTTTTCGCGACGGGATTTTTTGTTCCGCTTGTTTTGCTCATCGTCGTAGCGACTTCGGGAACGGTCGCCGCCACCAGCATCGGGCTTGAAAAAGAGGCGAAAACCCTTGAAATGCTTCTCACCATGCCGGTAAGCCGCTCCTCCATCTTGGCTGCAAAGCTTTTCGGCTCGACGATGATTGCGTTGATGGGAACAGCCTCTATGATTTTTGGACTAACGTTTTATTTATCGAGCCTTCCACAATCACCTATTCTTCCAGCTGGGTCATCCCTTCAGCTTTCACCATTTTCTCTGCTTTTGCTCGCCGTCTTGTTGTTCGTGGTTTTGCTGGTGACGCTCGGGTTGGGAATTTTCGCCGGCGTGATGGCAGGTGATGTACGCGGAGGCGTCCAACTCGCTGGACTCATCCAAATGCCTCTCATCCTACCGACAGTCGTGATATTCATGTTCACAGACTATTCATCGCTTCCTCTATGGCTTTCAACCGCTCTCCTCTTCAACCCATTCACCCACATGATGCTCGCCTTGCAAGCACTTTACACCGCACAATACCTCAACTACCTACTACATGTCTTAGCCATCGCCGCCTTCATGGCGGTGTTGCTGTTTCTGGCTTCCGCGTTGTTTAGAGGAGAAAGGTTGTTGACTATGAGGCTCCAGCTTTCAAAAAGAATTCAGGCCAGTGCTTGAGCGGGGTGAATCGTTTTGGCTCTTTCCAATGCTGCTTGCACAAAGCCCAGGTAAGCTGGCTCAGGCCTGTTGGGCCTCGAAAGATATTCAGGATGAAACTGCGTCGCGAAAAAGAAACGGTTCAGCGGAAGTTCAATTATTTCGACCCTCTCCCCATCAGGTGAAAACCCTGAAAACACAAGCCCATGTAGTTGCAGCGTTTCCCAATACTGGCTGTTAACTTCATACCGGTGTCTATGCCGCTGGCTGATCTCCGTCGTCCCATAGAGACGATAGGCCATAGTATTTTCTAATATTTTCACCGGCTGAAGCCCAAGCCTCATTGTTCCTCCAAGTTCTTTCACGCGTCTCTGTTCAGGCATGAGGTCGATAACGGGATGGGGAGTCGACGGGTTTAACTCGGTGGAATTTGCGTTGGCCAAACCGCAGACATTCCGCGCGAACTCAACAACCGAAAGCTGAAGACCGAAACAGATACCGAGGAAAGGTATGTCGTTTTCACGGGCGAACTGAATACATTTAATCATTCCCTCTGTTCCTCTCTTTCCAAAGCCTCCGGGAACTAGAATGCCGTCGAATTTTCTTAACTCTTCCACGGTTCTCACGTTTTGCTCAAAATCTTCAGTGTTAATCCATTCTATTTCGACTTGAGAACCGAGACGAACCCCAGCGTGCTGCAGCGCCTCTTTTACACTAACGTAGGAGTCAGCTAGCTTCGTGTATTTGCCGCATACAGCTATTCTTACAGGGAAGCGGGCCTTTTCATACATTTCAACCACGTTGTTCCATTCACTCCAATCAGGCCTATTAGCCGGAAGACCAAGCCTCGACACGATAAAATCTCCCATACCCTGTTCCTCAAGAATGACAGGAACTTTGTAGACATAATCAACGTCGTATGAACAGAAAACGGCTTTATCGGTGATCGTGCCGAATAACGCGATTTTCCGGCGTGCTTCGGCGTCGATGGGTTGGTCGCTTCGCGCCACTATTATGTCCGGCTGTATGCCGAGACCTCTTAACGCATTGATGCTGTGCTGAAGCGACTTGGTTTTAAACTCTCCCGTTGCTTTAAGGGTCAGCACCAACGCCACGTGAGCGAATAACGTGTTTTCAATTCCTTCTTCCAGCCGCATCTGCCGCACTGCTTCGAGGAAGGGCTGGCCTTCTATGTCCCCGACGGTCCCCCCTATTTCAACGACTAAAACGTCAACATCCTTCGATGCAAGGCGTATCCGTCTTTTGATTTCATCCGTAACGTGCGGAACAATCTGGACGCATTGCCCGAGATAGTCACCGCGTCTTTCCCTCGCGATCACTTCGGCGTAAATCTGACCAGTGGTTATGTTGTTCATCCTCGATGTTTTTATGTCAAGAAATCTTTCATACCAGCCTAGGTCGAGGTCTGTTTCACCGCCGTCGTCGGTGACGTATACTTCTCCGTGTGAAAAAGGGTTCAGGGTTCCCGCGTCAACGTTCACGTATGGGTCGATTTTGACGAAACCGACTTTGAACCCGCGGACGGAGAGGATGCGTCCGATTGCGGCGGCGACAGTTCCCTTCCCTACGCTGCTGACGACGCCGCCGGTTACGAAGATGTATTTCGGCATGAATGAATGAGAAAGCGGGATGATAAAGACCTTTTTAACGGTTTTCGGATTTTCCAGACGACTGCGATAGCTTGACGTCAGGGGTAAACAGATAAATCAGCATAGCCAAGGCGGCGGCCACAGCAGTTAAATAAATTGAAAGAGTTATGCCAAAAGTAAAAGCCGCTTTGTCGGTCTCTGAGAGAACTATTTCCGCCGCTGATTCGATGTTATACAGTCTGACGAGGCTTCCGATAGGTATCCAGAGGACGGCGGCTGAAACGGCTCCTCCAAGTAGTCGTAGGAAGCTGAGCAATGACGTGCCGACGCCAAGCATCGTCCTCGGTAGAAGAGTCTGTGTCGCTATTAGGAAGGTTGACACGGTGAATCCCATGCCGAGGCCGACGAAAACAAATCCAACAAGTAATAGCAATTCATTGTATGAGAGAAGCGATAAAAGAAGCGTGCCCGTGAGCAATGAAAGACCGCTGCCGAGCGCAGGCCATTTTATCGAACTCTTTATCACGATTCGTGAAGCAACATTGGCCCCGGCAACCCATCCCACTACAAGTGGCAGCAAAAGGATTCCCGAAGCAGTCGCAGAATAAGATAGAACGACTTGCAGGTAAAGCGGCATGTAAGCGATTATTCCAAAGAAAATGAAGCCGGCTAAGAGATTGCCGATAAATCCTACTCTGAGTGCTTTTTCTCTAAACAACTTGAAAGGAATGAGTGGAAAATCACTTCTTCTTTCGTTTACAACGAACATGCCGAGGAAAGCACCTGAAAACAGAAGGAGAAGCGATGAAGACGCACCCAAGATTTCAAACTCTGTCAAAAAGAGAAGCAGGGAAGAGGCTCCGCCGAGGAAGAACAAAGACCCGACAACGTCGATTTTCGAATCTGTTCTGGTGGTTGTGCCGATGTTTTTCAAAGCTATCAAAATGCAGAACATACCCAGTGGAATGTTAATGAGAAATATCCATCGCCATCCCACGCTGTCAACGATTATTCCGCCAAGCGGAGGCCCAACGATGCTTGCTAAAGCCCAAACACTAGACGTTAAACCCGTGGCTTTCGCTCTTTCTTTCAGGCTGAAAATCTCTCCGATGATTGTGAATGTCAATATTAGTAGCGCGCCTCCTCCAAGTCCTTGGATTCCCCGAAATAACACGAGCTGCACCATGTCGGTCGCAATTCCGCAGAGGAGGCTGCCGCCGAGAAAAACAACAAGCCCCAGGATATATACCGGCTTTCTGCCGTAAATGTCGCTTACACGGCCCCATAGAGGCCCTGTCACTGTAGAGGTGAGAATGTAGGCTGTGAATGTCCAGCTGTAGATTTCGAGGCCTCGCAGAGAGGAGGCTATTGTCGGCATCGCGATAGCCACAACCGTTGAATCGATGGCTGCTAGGAAAATTCCGATCAGCAGCCCGAGAATCAAAAACCTCCTTCCCTGCAAGTCCATGACAGGTGCGTTTCCGTCTGTATTATAACTGTCACCGATATACTTGAAATGGTTTATATCTGAGTGGGGTGTGATATGGCTAGATGCCTCAAAAGAAACAGAAGCCGAAACCCCGAAAGTCTTACGGCATTTATCTTGCTTTGATTCCAGCGGCGCTGCTGGTGGCGTTTATTATTTATTTAGTTGTGACTCCACCTGCTGCCAACATCGTTTCACCGACGCCGACATCTGGTCAAACTACTGTACGGCCGGGAGAGACCGCGAAGCCCTTCTCGCTCAACCTGATAGATTCAACAGGTTTAAGAAACGAGAAACTAAACTTCGAACCTTCAACAGGGAAAGTCGTGTTTATTGATTTTCTGCATGAATGGTGCGGTTTCTGTAGAAGGATGGCGCCGGTCATAGACCGGCTTCATGAAAATTACAGGGACAGAGGAGTTATGTTCCTCACCGTGGCCGGTGGATACAACACAAACACAGAGAAAACCGCTGCATACCTTCGAGAACACGGTGTGGATTGGCAGGTTGTGTATGACCAAAATTTGGACGTTTTCCGATTATACGGTGTTAGAGGCACGCCGACATATTTCGTCATAAGTCCCGACGGAAAAATAATCACGAAACTTGAAGGCGAGCAAAGCTACGAGATACTCGCAAACGAAATCGAAAAAGCATTGAGACAGTGAGCGAGCGTATGAAGATTTTCTACATTGCGTCGGCACTTTCTATTGTGGGCCTCGTTCTCTCCATGTATCTGACTCTTCTGCCCGCGCCGCAGTTTTGCGAAATATCTAGCTTCATTTCATGTGATAAGGTGCTTTCAAGTCCTTACGCTTACTTTCTCGGAGTGCCCACGGCGTTTTATGGAGTCGTGTGGTTCGCGCTTGCGTCATCCGCGCTTTTTCTCGCTGGTGAAAGGAAAAAAGCCGCAAAATTCATGACCTTTTGGTCTTTCGTTGGGTTGGCGGCCGTAGCCGTTCTCGTTTATGTTGAGATTGTGTTGATCGACGCTCTCTGTTTGCTGTGCACTGGCGCCCATGTTCTAGTTGTGGCCGTGTCGGGTCTTGTTTTCTACGCCGTCAAAAATCGCTAAGAACCAGAGGCAGCAATAATCAAACAGCTTGCTGCTGATGCCGCGACGAAAAATGAAAGAACTAAATGAACAAGAGACGCTAACTCAATTTCAGCAAACATGAGAATTCCGGCAAACGTCTGGAGAATTGTAAGAAACAGGAGAAAGGACAAATCCGAAACAACTTTAGGCCGTTGTTTTCGCAGAGCACTAATTACTGCGATATTAAGCAAAATTATCATAGCTCCGAGCCCCGAATGACCTAAAACAACCAATTCTGAACGTCCTACCAAACCGAAATTCATAGCAAGTCCACCCGCGAGCGAGCCAACGGATAGCAAGAAAATTACTCCGATGGCGATAGTGGACATATTTCCCGTGTTCTACGCCAATTTAAAAACCCTAAAAAAGTTTCGAAGCGTCTTTTTGCCAATATTCGGTTTTTTTGTTGTCGTTCCGCCAAACTTTAAGATTAAATATTGGCTTTTTGCGTAAAATGCATTCGTGATGATGGTGAAATTATATGGAAGGTGGTAAAAAGTTTCCGGCATCGTCGATAGAAGTGATCGACTTCGTCCAGCGACATGGCATTAGGTACATCGACCTCCAGCTCACCGACGTCCCGGGAAAGCTACATCACATCACCATCAGCGCCAGTTCGTTGAAGGAAGATGTTTTCGAAAACGGAGTCGCAAAGCTTGACGGCTCATCGCTCCGGGGTTTCAGCGAAATCTATGAATCCGACATGGTTTTGAAGCCAGACCCGTCGACGTTCGCGATTCTTCCATGGACTTCCGACGACAAGAAGACGGCGCGTATGATTTGCGATGTTTACAGAGGGTTTGGTGGTGGAAGGTTTAGCAGAGACCCTAGGTTCGTCGCGCAAAAAGCAGAGGAAGCTTTGAAAGCTCTTGGTTTCGACGCGTCTTACTGGGGCCCTGAAATCGAATTCTTCGTCTTCGACAAAGTTCACTGGGACGTCAAATCTCCTTTCGAAGGCGTCAGCTACAAAATTGAATCACGAGAAGCTGCGTGGAATAGCGGAGGCAACAGCTACCCGATACGGTTCAAAGAAGGCTATTACCCTGCGCCGCCTCAGGACACGTTGATGGACTACCGCAATGAAGTCAGCAGAATACTGACTGATTTCTTCGGCGTCGAAATTGAAGGTCATCACCACGAGGTCGCGACTGCGGGTCAGTGCGAAATCGACATGCGGTTCGACACATTGAGACGAATGGCTGACAAAGCTCAGACGTACAAATACGTTTCGAGGGTAGTTGCCAGCTCCATGGGAATGGTCGCGACTTTTATGCCGAAGCCGATTTTTGGAGATAACGCTTCAGGCATGCATGTTCACGTCAGCCTTTGGAAAGATGGCGTAAACACATTCTACGACGAAAACGATTCCTACGCCGAGCTCAGCCAAACAGGCAGATACTTCATCGGCGGACTTCTCGAACACAGCAGAGCGTTAACCGCAATCACAAACCCGACAACAAACTCATACCGTAGACTCGTGCCCGGATACGAAGCACCCGTCTTCATAGCATGGAGCCGAGCTAACAGGTCGGCGAACGTCCGAGTACCGGTCTATTATAGGGGTAAGCAGAACAGTAAAAGCAAGCGCATCGAATTTAGGACACCCGACCCGTCATGCAACCCGTACTTCTGCTTTGCAGCCATGGCTGCCGCCGGCGCCGACGGAATAAAAAAGAAAATCGACCCAGGCGACCCGGTGAACGAGGATATTTACAAGTTAGACCCGGAAAGACGTAAACAGCTTGGCATACGTGAGCTGCCTGGGTCTCTCCGCGAAGCAGTCGAAGAGCTTTTAAGCGATAGCGAATTCCTCAAACCGGTTTTCACCAATGACTTGATCGATACCATGACGGAGCTTCAGCTGAAATCGTTTATCGACGTCACTACGAAGCCACATCCCTATGAGTTCTACCTCTACTTCGATGTGTGAAACAGATGGTAAAGGCATATGTTCTGGTTTCGGCTAAGCCCGGCACGTCCGAAGACATCGTCAACTTCCTCAAAAAAGCATCCGAGGTTAAAGGAGTCGTAGCAGCGGACTCTGTTTTTGGACGCTACGATGCCATAATAACTCTCGAAGTCGAAAATTTGGAGACGCTTTCGCAGGTTTTGTACAAAGTTATCGAGAAAATCCCTAACGTGCTGAAAACAGAAACGTGTATTGTGATGTTTAGCGGGAATAAGCGATGACGAAGGTTTTTGCCTACGTTCTGGTCAGAACCGAGCCAGGCACCTCCCATCAAATAGTGTCGATGAGAACCATGCCGGGAGTAATTCAGGCCCACAGCGTTTTCGGAAGGTTTGACGCAGTTCTCTTTGTTTCAGCATCGAGTTTAGACGAACTATCACAAAGGGTTTATGAGATTGTCTCTAAGCAGCCGAATGTTGTCCAAGTCGAAACACTTGTTTGCCTTCCGACACCCGTTGAAGAACGCGAAAGAAAGAAGAAAGAGGAGATCAAGCTTGTAACGTCTTTCCACTGTCCCAGCTGTCGAGCTCTCAACGAAGTCGACGCAGCAGTGTGTTACTTTTGCGGGTACAAATTCAAGTAGCTTTTTTTACAAATATTTATACAAGCTGGAGCATTGTATAGACGGGCGAGTGTATGCCTATTGCTTTTCTCCTTCTCAACGTAAGGCCGGGTAAAGAGGATGAGGTTCTGAGCCTTCTGCGTTCAATCAAAGAGGTTAAGGAAGCTCAGAGAGTTTACGGCGTTTACGACACCGTGGTTAAGGTTGAAGCTGAATCGATGGAGGGGTTGAAACAGGTAGTTAACAACCGGGTTAAGAAGATTGAAAACATTACATCAGTGGTTTCGTTGATTGTGATGCATTGACGGTTGTTTGGATTGACCGAGGGCCGGCGGTTTTCACTTCCCAAAGCTGAAAAACAGCATATCGAGTTTAAGGAGAAGCTTATTCCCGAAATACATCTCCGGACTGAAAAGAAGCAGAAGCTCGCTAGCCAGATGAAGTATCGTTTGGAAAGCGGCGATGGAACCGCTGTCTACGTAGTGGGGGTTAAGGACGATGGTTCAGCGGCCGGCATTTCCGAATACGAGCTCGAAGAAAGCCTGAGCGTTCTGAGGCAGGTGGCTTCTGAATGCGGCGCGACAATAGACAGAGTGGAGAAGTTCGAGTCAAACGGCGGCGTGATTTCACGCGTCATCATCTCGATGCGGTCGAGGCCAAGCGCTAACCATATCGTGGTTTCTGTCGCGGGGCACGTTAACCACGGCAAATCGACATTCCTCGCATGCCTAATTACAGGCGAAAAAGATGATGGTAACAAATGGCTCTATTTGGACACGCTACCTCATGAAGTGGAGAGAAATTTGTCAGCGGATTTGCATTTCATAGTTCTCGGGTTCAAAGGCTCCACACCGAACCTCATGAAAAATCCTCTCGACAAATCTGAGAGAATCCGAGTGACAAGCGAATCAGACAAACTCGTTAGTTTCGTCGACACCGTTGGACACGAGCCGTGGCTGAGAACCACGATAAGAGGAATTCTCGGACAGGAAATCGATTACGGAATTCTAATCGTGGCTGCCGACGACGGCCCAACACACATTTCCAGAGAGCATCTCGGCATCATGTTAGCGATGGGTCTACCAGTTATAGTAGTTATCACAAAAACCGACAAAGTCGACCCCGCCAGAACAGATGAAGCGGAGGAAGAAATATTCAGTCTGCTGAAAAGAGTAGGCCGAGTGCCTTACGCCGTCAAAACCGAGCAAGACATCGACCTCGTAGTCGATAAGATTTCAGTCATAGTCCCTGTAATTAAAACATCGTCAGTTACAAGGACGGGATACGACCTTGTCTACACACTTCTCCGCAGGCTGCCGCCGAGAACGAAACGAAAAGACATGCCGTTTCTGCTATACATTGACCGTGTCTACAACGTAGAAGGAGTTGGAAGCGTTGTTTCGGGCTCCGTTAAGCAGGGAAGCTTGTCTGCGGGAGCTGATTTGCTCGTGGGCCCAACCCGTGCCGGTCAGTTTATCCCAGTGAAGGCGAGAAGCATTGAGATGCACTATACACGGCTGACGGAGGCCGAGCCAGGATACATCGTCGGAATAGCCATAAAAGGCATCAAAGAGGAATTGCTTGAAAGAGGCATGATTCTCTGCGACCCCGCACTCAGCCCCAGAAGTGTGTGGTCCTTCGAGGCCGACATCACAGTCCTTTCGCATCCCACGAGAATAGGGGACGGCTACGAACCAATCGTCCACATCCACACAATAGCATCCACAGCACGCCTAAAAATGCTCGACAAACAATATCTAAAAGCAGGCGAATCAGGCAAAGTGGAAATGCGCTTCAAATACCGGCCGTTTTTCATTAGGGTCGGAGACAAATTTGTTTTCCGAGAAGGCAAAACAAAAGGAATAGGAGTCGTAACTAAACTCATCGACGTTAACTAAGACGCGCCGAGCTTCGCCTTCAAAAAATCAGGGATTACGCCTTTTTTTGCGAGTTCGAGTGCTTGGTTGTGAGTGAACCGCCACCAAACATCGCCTCGGCTTTCACTCTGAAAATCCCAAGGCGAAACAAGAACCAAATCACCTTCCTTAATCCATATTCTACGTTTGAGCTGGCCACGGATTCGGCAAATCCTTTGCTTGCCGTCTGCACAGTCGACCAACAACCGGTCATAGCCATACATCTTGCTCACCACACCGTAGACGTCGCCTGGCCCTGGCTCAACCAACTGGTCGAGCTCGTCAGGCTCCGACACTATCTTCCGCTTACCCATGATGTCGACACCGACGATAGAATTTCAACTCCAGTATTTAGGCTAATGTTTAGACAAGATTTCTGCAAACTTTCTGTGATCGATGTTTGCGCCGGTCAGGTTGAGAACAACGGTTTTGCCTCTAAGCAGCTCCGCGTATTTGAATGCGGCGGCGGTTGAAGCGGCTCCGGCAAGTTCGGCTACTTCCCGGACTGACTGATAAATTTCCACCACCGCTCTCTCCATTTCATCGTCCGAAACGAGCAAAACATCATCCAGCTTGTTTCTTAGAAGCTCGAAAGGCCGAGCGTATGCTTTTGCCACGGCAAGGCCTTCAGCCCTGGTTTTCACTCCATCCGTCGACACCAATTTCCCACTTTTCCAGGATAGGTAGAACGCGGGGGCTCCTTCGGACTGGACTGCATAAAGCTTGATGGATGGGTTTATCGATTTATACACCGTCACAGCTCCAATCGCGCCTGAACCTCCGCCTAATGGGTTGATGAAAACATCCAGGTCCGGCAGCTCTTCAACTACTTCTAGATGCATAGTGGCCACGCCTGGGTATAGGTTTTCTTCGTTTATTCCGTCGACAAAATAGAGCCCATGTTCCTTTGCGTATTTTTCGGCGTATGCAGCTGATTCGTCATAGTAAGAACCATACGTAATGATTTTCGCTCCAAGCTCTTCCACGGCTTGTTTCTTTATTTCAGAAACCCAGTCCGGCATCACCACGACCGTGTAGACCCCGAAAACCAAACCCGCATACGCAATTGACTGAGCGTGGTTACCCATCGAGGCGGTTACAACACCGCGAACCTTGTCACGTAGCTGATTCATTAAATAGATTCCTCCCCTTATCTTGAATGAATGAGTGGGGTTGTGGTTTTCCAGCTTAAAGTAGATTTCAGCACCGAGTTTGCGAGAAAGTCCTTTGGAGTACATCAACGGCGTTGGTTTCAAGTATTTGCCGATGATTTTCTTCGCGTAGTATACAGTGTGCAAATTCAGCATTTGTGGTATGGAAGTAATTTAGCGGCAATTAACTCTTGCTCATTCTGAATATTTTTACCAGTAGTGTTGCCGCAGCTGTTTGTGCAACGACTGCATAAAGAAACATGAAAGCTATCGGTGCGTTTATCTGTATCATGTAGCCGTAGATGATTCCCGCGACTGCTCCCCCCGTTCCCAACCCCAGACCATATAACGCGTAAGCATAGCTCAAACCGCTTTTGTTTGAAAGATGAGCGACCGCAGCCCTGAAAATCGATTCTTGAGCTCCGATGACCATGCCTATCAACAACGCCGCCAACATCAACAGGTTTGTGGATGAATAGATAAGAAGAGGTGGGAAAATCGACACGGCGACCGCCGTTAGAACAACCGAAGCACCCCATCTGTCGAATGCTCTTCCAAACACTAGACCCGCGACAGCGTCTATGACCATAGCCAGTGTGTAGGCAGCGGGAACTAGCCATGAACCTTCTCCTTCTACCACTGACACCATGAAAAGGACTAACGGAAGCGGCAAAAGTCCAGCCGCGTTAAAGCCTGCGGCAGCGGAATAAAGCGCCACGGCTCTGGAAGGCTTGATTTCCGGTTTGATATTAAATGGTTCTTTGTAGTTTGGAACACGGGTCAATGTAATAAGCAATGCGATGTATGGGATCGCCATAAAGAAGAATACGTACTGCGTGGACTGGAAGGCTGCGAGAACGGCGATGGCCAGTAACGGTCCTGCAGCCGCACCAACTTGGTCAAGAAGCTCGTGTATGCCAAACGTTGTTCCCAAACCCACGTTTCCTCTCAACTTCGCCAGCATCGCGTCCCTCGGAGGGGTTCGCAACCCTCTGAATATTCTCTCCAATACCGCGAATATGGCGATGGCCCACCACACTGGAAAAACTCCCATCAAGGGTATGATGATCAGACCTGCGTATCCAAGCCGCACCATCAAAGCGTATTTCCTAGTTCGGTCGGCGATGTATCCGCCCAAAGGCCTCACAGCCCATCCCGCGAATTCGGCGAAGCCGAGGACCAATCCGATGAGGAAGGCGTTCATTCCGAGTTGACGCATGTAGTCCGGCAATACTGAGCGTCCGCCTTCGTAGACAAAGTCGCCAAAAAGCGACAGAAGCCCGATTATCAACACAATTCTGAGACCAGTCGACATTTCGCTATCTGCCGGACCTACTTGAATTGATAGCGTGAAGCATTCTTATTAATTCCACCAGCTCGTTTACATCCTTCTCTGATAAGTTCTCGATGATGTCGACCTTGTTTTTCACAAAATCTTTCATTTCTTGAAGCGGCGACGTCGGTGGTTTTGAAATCGACAATAAAGTGGAGCCGAGCGAGGAGATGAAGACGCCGAGTATAGCGATTCCCGTAATCATGAGTATTGAGCCGATCACGCGTCCTAAAGGCGTGACAGGGACAACATCGCCGTAGCCGACGGTCGTAACCGTTGCTAAGGCCCACCAAAACGCGTCCCCTAGGTCTCTAATTTTCGAGTCCGCTACACCTACTTCGAGGAGGAAAGCGGAAATCGTCCCAGCAAAAACCATGGCGGCAGAGACGGCGAACAAGTATCCGAGCCTGCTAATTTTCACGATTTCGACCACATAGTTCAGAGTTTTCCTCGTCCGAGCCAATACTAAAAGCAGCCGCAAAGCCCTCGAAAGCCTCAACGCTCTGATTGAAGCACCGAGCACTGTGTATGTTTCGATGAAGTAGAAAAATGCCAGCGGAACCAGCGCCAAAACCTCGTACCAATGTCGTAACATGTAAACGCCAAGCCGACCTGATTCACGGGCTCTCATCAACAATTCCGCGAACAAAGCTGTGACAACGATTCCATCAACAACCAGAATCACAAAAAATTGATCGACGCCAAGCTCAAAGAAATACTCCATCAGTATCAAGGCGATAGAGAAGACCGCTAATCCAGATGCAGCTGCTTCTCTTCTATCAACCATGGACACAGCGTTTTAACCTGATTCTAAAACATTTTTCGCCTGACCTGTGTCAAAGACATGGTTGACCATGAACACAGGCACTAAATAGGGGTGCAGAAAAACTACAGCAGCCGTGTTAGATCTTAACAGCTATGCGAACCATCACAAAGGGGTTGAACGCCAAAACCCTTTGGGTCAAGATTCTATAGCGTTAAATTTGGTTCAAGAGCTATTGTTTCGGGACTAATCCAATCATCATGAAAGACTCGATGGCAGATTACTATGGATGGTGAAATCAGACGAACAAAACCCATCGTTGAACCAGTGCAGCAAACCATACCATGGGAGAAGTCAGTTTTTGTAAGAACCTACGAGTTGGCCGCTATGCTTATTTCTTTTCGAGTTCACGCAGTAGGTCTTCCAGAAAACCGGCTTCAGACATAAGTTCTTTTTCACGCAGACGTTCCAGCAACTCCTCGATTATCGTCTTTGATTTTTCAATCAGTTCGTCGACTGTTACGAATTCGGCGAGCCTAATGTTGAAGGTTGAGGCGAGTTTTCGCGCTTTTTCGCTCGCTTGGCCGACGACAAGAAGCAGTGACGCCCCTGCTTTTACGTCTAAGCATTTCGTGAAGAATTCGTAGATTTTTTCTTCGCTGACCTCGCTTACGATGTCTACGACGAGTCCTGAGGAAATAACCTGCCCCCACACGTTAATGTACAATGTGAACTCGTGAGTGACTCCCGAAGTGCCGACTATTTTCGCTGGTGACTGCACCATGTATCCCTTAGCAGCTATGTAATCTATCAGTGGGGATAAGTCGTAGAAGATTCCCTTGAGAAGTGGAAACTTTTCTTTTACAACAATGTATCGGTAGACAGGTTTCAGGTTCAGTTCTTCCTCCATGTTTGCCCTGCCGCAATTGGTGCAGATGTAACGTCTGATAGGGACCGCCGTTATTCTTCCACATGAAATGCATTTGAAGAACACTCCTGTTTTTCGATAGTCTACTCCCAAAGTCTTCAGTTCTTTTCCGCACTTTATGCATTTGAATCCATGCGACAGGAATTCATGTTCAAAGTCGACGTATCCACATAGGAGATGTTCGATGACGTTTCCCTTCATCAACCGTCCTGAGCTGCATGTGGGACAAACTGGCTTCAAAAGATGTGAAAAACCTTCGCACGCGGGGCAGCTCATAACGGAGTCTAAGAGCTGCCTCTGCAGAAAACCGAGGTCAGCCAAACCTTCCAAAACCGAGTCAACATCGTCTTTGACGAATTCCTCGACCACCGGGTATCTGTATATGCCTCTCTCCAGAACGGGGTCAAGCATCTCGGTTTGAGTTTTGTCCAAATAGTTAAGCAACGACCATACATCTTTACGTCTGAGAAGCGAATCGTCCATCACGTTTCAACACTCTTTTTACTGTTTCTAGACGAAACTGCAGAAGGTCTTTAATTAATGTTTGCCGTAATGAGTTGATCCCCTCAGCCGAAATGCTGGAAACCTCGAAATAGCTTACGCCGAATTCATTCGCGGCTTTAACTGCTTCTTCACGTCGCACAGCTCGGTCAACAATCAAATCGGCTTTGTTTCCAACCAAATAAGTGTTGAACTTATCCTCCATCGCCTTAACCATCTTAAGCACTCTGAAACATTTAACAAACGTCAAAGTATTTGTTAAATCGAAAAGGAGAAGAAGCGCGTTCATCTGGTCATTTGGTCTAAAATCGACAGCGGATTTCTCTACGAATGTGATAATTACTTCAACATCCCTCAACACCCATATCGCTGATAATCCATCGGACGGAGGCTGCCGGGACACAACTTCGCCAGTTGACGTAATTTTTTCTATGAACGTCGATTTTCCAACCGTGTCTTCACCTACAACCAAAGCATCGAAAACATAAGACCGCGAAACTTTAGGACGGTAAACTAGCTCGGCGCCGCATCTCATGCAGAATTTTGCTTTTAGTGTTTTTGTCCCGCATTTTCGACAAACGACCCATTCCCATGTCTTCGGTATCTCGTCCAAAGTCGTCACGAATGTCTTTTAGCAGCGATAAAAATATGTGGGAACCCGGATGTTAGCCGGGTTTTGCCCTATTTCTTCGCTGGCTTCGGTTGGGACAATATGATTTCGATGGTGCTGACGTTTCGTTGGCGGCCGTCGTTACCGACCCTGCCTTCTTCGGTGCCGATGTTTATCTTTTCGATGACGGCGTTTTGAACAAACCTCCTCCGAACAACTTCGACTACGTCCACTGCTTTGGCTATTGCTTTTCCACGGGCCTTCAGCACAACTTTCTTGCCTTCTGTCAACGGCAAAGTTGTGGCCAGCACGTAGTTCATCGTCGGTTTCCTTCCAACCAAGACAACAGAGTCTTCGACCAAGTCTTTCGCCTCCTTGTGCATGTTTACCCCTTCACGGGAATGATAAAAATGTTAACTCGCCCATTTTAGGCTCCTCATTTTGTGTCATGATGGCTTGCAGAATTTTGCCGGCGTCTGAAGCCACCCTACGGTTGTTTAAGTAGAATTCAGCGAAATCAGGCCCAATGTATGATATGGGGTTGAAAATTGTTTGAGTTTCATGGTCAATATAAGCTGACGGTCTTCTGACGAAGGCTAATTGGTTCCGGTGGTAGGTCGCTTTGGTCAAGGTGTAAACCGTGCGGAAACACAGTCCCCGAAAAAACACGTCAACCACGAGGCTTGACCCCGGAGTGAGCCATGCATGCAAAACATTTTCTTCGGCGGTATCATTTAGCTCCAGTGTTTGGTAAACATTCAACCCATGCAAGGCTTTCCCCGAGCAGTCCACGATTCTATCGTTTTCCTTAGTCATTTTAGTGGTGTATTTGACATCGTGTTCGCTTAGAATTTTTTCGAGTGACAAAGTTGACATCAACACGTACAGAGGCTGAACCAGATTAGTTATCCGGCCATTCAACGAGGTTTTGGTTATTTTGGCCTCGTATTTTTCGAGTTTGGTGTCCTGTAAGAAACTTTCCGGCATCACCATGAAAGGGAAGAGTCCGAGCCTTCGGCTGGGATTCACCAGCGTGACATCGTATCCCAACGATGCGAATCTGCACGCGGTCATCACCGCGTATGTCGAACTTCCCAGCACTATCAACCCGTTGGAATAAATACCACGAACCTAAAAACGCTGTGGTTTTAACATAGAGAACATGGGTAGAATTATGAGCGGTGCGTGGCTGGACGCATCCGAGGAAATGCTTGCGAAAACATGTCTACCGCGAAAGGCTTGGTCACGGAAAGGAGAGAATGGTGTTGTTTTAGTTGTGGGAGGTAGCTGGCTTTACCACGGAGCTCCTTTCTTAGTTTCTATGGCCGCTATGAGAACGGGAGTAGACCTCGTTTACACAGCCGTGCCTGAAAAAATTGCCACACCGATCAGAGCCCTTTCCCCCTCACTCATTGTCATACCGCTCCGTGATTACAAGCTAACATCCAAATCAGTTGACAAAATCACGAAAGTTCTAGACAACGTGACTGCTGTGGCAATAGGCCCAGGCCTAGCTAAGGGATGTGAAAAAGGGGTGATTAAATTGGTCAAACTTCTCGCCGAAAACAATGTTCCCATGGTCCTTGACGCAACCGCTCTCTTTGGCGATATCTTGCTTCACGTCGCTGGAAGTCGTGTAGTTTTGACACCTCACGCGGGCGAATTCAAAAGATTGTTCGGCTTCGATGCTGGAGACACTTTGGAAGAAAGGGCCGAGAACGCGCTGAAATCAGCTTCAACTCACAGAGTTGTCGTTCTTGTGAAGGGTCATGTCGACGTTATTTCTGACGGAAGGGAAGTCGTGGTCAATAGGAAAGATCCTTTGACGGCGGCGATGACTGTCGGCGGGACAGGCGATGTTTTGACAGGTGTTGTTGCGGGTTTCTTGGCTAAGGCCGTGTCACCTTTCAACGCCGCCGTCGCGGCGGCAGTGGCTAACGGCTATGCAGGAATGGCTGCAGCTCAGAAAAAAGGCCTGCATATTACGCCGGAGGACGTTATCGCGGAAATTCCATTCGTTTTGAAAAAGTATGACGCGGTCGTTTGATAAAGTTTTTCACAGACTTGTGAATTAATACATAGGTAAGGCATGCCGATAAGGATAGGGCTCATCGGAAAAACAAACACGGGAAAGACAACTTTTTTCAACGCGGCAACCCTTCAATACGCGGAAGTATCTTCGTATCCTTTCACCACCAAACAACCTAATTATGGCACAACCTACGCCATAACACCGTGCGTCTGCAAAGAATTCAACGTCAAAGACAACCCAAGAAACTCGCTTTGCATCGACGGGTACAGACATATCCCCATAGAGTTGATTGACTTACCGGGTCTGATTAAGGGTGCTTGGGCTGGAAAAGGGTTGGGCAACCAGTTTTTATCAGTAGCTTCACAGGCTGATGCTTTGATTCACGTGGTTGACGCGTCCGGCAGCGTGGACGAGGAAGGAAGAATCACAGAGATGGGGGTAGGCAACCCGTTGGCAGATTTCTACGATATTCACGAAGAACTCGTGATGTGGCTCATGCGGCTCATCGACAGACAGGAGGACAAAATCGTCCGCAACCTCAAATCGGGCAAAGATTTCGTCGAGACTCTTGCAGAAGTTCTTCAAGGTGTGAAGATAAACGCAGTCCACATCGAAACAGCCCTCAAACAAACGGGGCTGAAAGGCGAAGAATTCGAAAAATGGACTATGCTCGAGGATAAGAAATTCGCTGAAAAACTACTCGAGGCCTCGAAACCCATGATTGTGTTGGCTAATAAAATGGACCTTGAAACCGCGAATCAAAACTTTGAAATTCTCCGAGAAAGTTTGACAAACTACATGGTTATCCCCGCAAGTGCTGAGGCGGAGCTCGCTTTGCGAAGAGCTGTTCAGAAAGGACTCGTCAAATATATTCCAGGCGAGGAAAGCTTCAAAATACTTCACGAAGAACAATTAACACCAGAACAGAAAAAAGCGCTTGAGTTTATTCAGTCCCGGGTTTTCGGAGAATACATGCGGACAGGTGTCCAGTTTGCGATAAACGTCGCGGTTTTCAAGCTGTTGGGAATGAGCGTGGTTTACCCGGTTTCGGACCCTGCGAAACTTGCAGACCGCTCTGGGAAGATTTTGCCCGACGCTTATTTGATGCCGCCAAACTCAACAGTTCGAGACCTCGCGAGAACTATTCATTCCGAGCTTGAGAAGGGGCTGCTGTACGCTATCGACGTTAGGTCGGGATTGAGGCTACCGGGAGACTACCGGGTCAAAGACCGCGATGTTCTGTCGATTGTTTCGACTACTCGGAGAGCAGTTTAAACTGGTTCGAGATAGTAAGTGAAAAATCCTTCGGGTTCTCTTCTTTTGACGACGAGTTTCACCGGCATCCCAACTTTGATTTTTGACGGGTCATCAACAGTCATCCAGCTAAGCACGTTGAATCCTTCATCCATTTTCGCTATCGCTACTACGTAATCTGGATAATGCAGATAGCTCGCAGGTTTTACGCTGATGATCGTGTAGGTGAGCAAAGTCCCGTTTCCCTTGATTTCAACCCATTCAACGTTTTCATCCATACATAACGGACAATCGACCTGCGGCGGAAAATAGAAAACATTCTTCACTGGACATTTGGTCGCGAAAACCTTACCATCTTTCAGCCCGTCGAAAAATTTCTTAACCCTGCTGACTGGAATGAGGTATTTTAAACGCAGCTCCCGGACGTCAACCCATAAAGGGTCAGCGGACTTTTCATCCGGAATTATCGGAAGGCCTTCGTTACGCGTAATCTGCTCAACCATTTCAAGCCATGTCCTAACCATTCTTTCAAGTTCCTCGCGTGGAATCGACGTCATGGTTTTACACCGGCTTCGTGAGAGAGATAACAGTAATGTACGCGTAATGGCCTGTGCCGCCGACGTTGTGAATAAGTCCCATGCCCTTGACTATGTCAGCCTGCCTATCCAGTGGAAGTTCTTGACGCAGCTGTGATGTTATTTCAGCAGCCATACTAACACCCGTCGCACCGATTGGATGACCTTTCGCTTTCAACCCACCATCGAGGTTGACGGGGATCAAACCACCTTTGTAGGTTTCACCTTCTCGAGCCAACATATATCCTTGACCGGGCGCGGCGAAGCCAAGGTCTTCATAGGCCAATATCTCGGCGATAGTGAAGCAATCATGTACTTCAGCAACGTCGAAGCTTTTCGCAGCCCTGCCCGGGTCGACGCCGGCTTGTTTGTAAGCCTGTTCTGCGGCTTCTTTTGTAGCTCGCAGACCGACGAAATCAGGTCGTTTGCTCAAATTTGATGTGTCTGAGCCGAAACCTATGCCGGCTATCCAGACCGGTGTATCCGTCAGCTTTTTCGCAACGTCTTCAGATGCTAGCACAACCGCGGCAGCTCCATCCGTTATAGGGCTGCAATCAAGCAACTTCAAAGGCCACGCAACCGGCCTACTTTTCAAAACGTCTTCGACTGTTATTCTTTTTCTGAACGATGCTTTCTCGTTAAAGGAAGCGTAGAAATGGTTTTTCACAGCGATTTTAGCGAGGTCCTCTTCGGTCGCTCCAAATTTGTTCATGTAGGCTGTTGCGTAAAGAGCGTAGTATCCGGGAAAAGTTAATCCAAACATGCTGAATTCCCAGAAATAGTTTCCAGCCCGTCCTATCAACTCAACAGCAGTGGGCGTCGGTGATTCGTTCATCCGCTCAACACCAACCACGAGCGCGATGTCAACTGAGCCAGATGAAACAAATCCATAAGCCGTGGAAAGCGCCGCTGAGCCAGAAGCACACGCCGCTTCCACCCTGTAAGTACCCACACCCGTCAACCCAGAATATTCATTAACTGAAATAGCTGGAAGAGGTTCGGCGCTCCAGCCGCCCACGTTCGAAAGAGAAACCATTTTCACGTCTTTCTGAGTTATTCCAGCGTCTTCTAGAGCTTGCTTTATAGCCGTCCACGCCAATTCGTTTATGTTTCTGTTAGATATTCTTCCGAAAGGCGACTGACCAACACCCACAATTGCGACTTTTTTCACATGATAGAAGTTTATGATGTCCCATTTATGGATACATGATTGGTGAATTTTCTGTGAATGACGGTTCGACAATTTTGGTAATGGACCTCGACGGTACGCTAATCAAGATGAAAATCGACCTCTCTCAAGCCAAAAGAAAAGCGGCCGAACTAGTTTTGAAGTACGGCATCCAAATGTCCGAAAAAGAATCGTTCCAAGATTTTTTCGACAGGGCCGCCTCAGCAATGCCATCTGTAGTTTTTGAAAAAATGCGCGAGGAGGTTTTACGGATTCTTCGGGAAGATGAGCTGAAGGCCGCCGCCGACGCGGAGCCATATCCAGAAATCATCGAAGTCCTCGAACAGCTGAGGAAAAACGGTTACAGGCTATTCGTCGCAACCAACAGTCATCGAGAAGCGGCCGTCCAAGCTCTTCGAAAAACCGGGCTTGAATCATATTTCGAAAAACTCTACACAAGAGATGACGTGGGAAAAATGAAGCCACGGCCCGACATTCTGCTAAAAATCTTATCTGAATTGAAAATTTATCCTTCGAATTTGATATATGTCGGAGACAGCATAAACGATTTCCGAGCAGCATCAGCGGCGGGAGCCCGTTTCATAGGAGTTTCCTGGGGCTATCATTCAGCCGAAGAAATGACGCAAGCTGGAGTGACACAAATTGTTCACAGTCCACGTGAATTGTTAAACCATCTCGGAATTTCTGGTCAACATCAGCAGTTGAAAATAGTTCCTGACACTTCAGCCATCATCAACGGCACTGTTGCGATGCTAGTCGAAACCAGTCAGATTGACGGCGCTGAACTAATCATTCCTGCAGCGGCTATAGACGAGCTGCAAGCCCAAGCATCACAGAAGCGAGAGCCGGGATTTGTTGGACTAAATGAGCTGAAAAAAATAAGGTCTCTCGCTTCTCAACACCGGTTGACAATTAGGATAGTTGGAGAAAGGCCGAGTCTAGAAGATATCAAACTCGCGAGGAAAGGCCGAATAGACGCGCTCATTAGAGAAGTCGCGAAACGTGAAAACGCTGTCCTATACACCTCTGATTACGTCCAATCACTCGTCGCAGAAACCGAAGGCGTTGCAGTCAAATATTTTCCTCCGACCGAGCTTCCGGCGAAAATGTCTTTCGAACAGTACTTTACCGAGGACACGTTAAGCCTTCATTTCAAGGAAGGCGCGCCATTAATGGCAAAACGCGGGAAACCCGGCAACTTTCAACTCATCAAACTCGACGAGAGGCCTCTTGAACAATCGGAACTCAACAACCTAATCAAAGAAATCACCGAATACGCACGGGTCAAGCCTGAGGGGAGCATCGAAATAGTCCGCGCAGGTGCTTTCGTAGCACAGATAGGCAACTACCGAATAGCTGTTGCGAGACCTCCGTTCAGCGACGGCCTCGAAATTACCGTTGTCAGGCCTATAGTCAAGCTACGTATCGAAGATTATAATCTACCTCCACGTCTCCTCGAAAGGTTCGAGAAGAAAGCCGAGGGAATTCTTATCGCCGGCCCCCCTGGAAGTGGAAAATCAACTTTCGCAGCAAGCCTAGCCGAATTCTACAGCCGTAAAGGAAAAATCGTCAAAACGCTCGAGTCACCGCGAGACCTTCAAGTCGGGCCAGAAATCACACAATACGGGCCTCTTGAGGGAGATTTTGAGAAAACAGCGGAAATTCTGCTGCTTGTGCGGCCTGACTACACGGTTTTCGACGAAATCCGCAAGGACAGGGATTTTCAGATTTTCAGCGACATGAGGCTTGCAGGCGTCGGGATGATCGGCGTCGTTCATTCCAGCGACGCTGTCAGCGCTATTCAACGATTCATAGGCCGCGTCGAGCTCGGCATGATCCCACACATTATCGACACAGTAGTTTTTCTCGAAGCCGGCAACATAACAAAAGTCTACACACTGAACATGACAGTGAGAGTTCCAACTGGAATGACCGAGGAGGACTTGGCAAGACCTTTGGTCGAGGTAAGGGATTTCCTCACGAACCAGCTCGAATATGAAATCTACACCTTTGGGGAGGAAAACGTGATAATCCCCGTGCGAAAAATATCTGAACAACTCGTCGTGGAACAACGCGAAATAAAGGAAAAGATCAAACAAGCTCTCCAAAATTTCGACGAGGACGTTGAAGTGGAAGAGGTTTCGAGAAACCGATATGTGGTAAGAGTCGACCCCGACGCCATACCTCGCGTCATAGGCCGTAAAGGCGAAAACATAAGCAAAATCGAAAAAGAGCTCGAAGTATCAATCGATGTTGAGCCCAGAATACCCTCCTTCGGGAAAGAGGTGGAATTCAAGATATCGGAATCAGGCAATAGCCTGCGCATCGAATTAGGCCCCTCCATGGCTGGCAAAAGCGTCGGAATCTACGCTGGAAACCAATTTCTTTTTTCAGCAACTGTTGGAAGAAAAGGAATGATAGCTGTAAGGAAAAACTCCAGCCACGGCAAAGAAATTGTCAAAGCGTTGTACGCCAACATTCCGTTGAAAGTTCTCTTGACAGATTAGAGATTACTGCTTGAGTTTACAATGGGGACAGATACCGGCGTCGGCTGGAATTTGTTCATAGCAGTACCAGCAGAATTTTTTCCCTTGCTCCGGCTCGACGGTTACGGTCGATTTTATGAAGAACCCGGCGACGGTCATTATAATTCCGGAGAAAAGGAAAATGTAGGAGAAAGGCAGGCCTGCGAAAGCCATGAAAAGTCCGAAAACAAGAACAACCACGCCTGAAAAAAAGAGCGTGTATCTGCTCAAGTTCTGGTCCTCCTTTCGCTGCCGGCGCAGTGAACCACTCCACGGACTCGTCGAATGTAGCTGACGCAGACGAAGCAGCTGAGAAAAGCCACCGGCGCTCCCGCGACAGGACAGTCGACGTATTCTTTTTTCATGCGGGCGAGCATTTTGCCCTTTATCACATTTTTCACCGCTTCCAAAGCTTCAGCCTCAACCTTGTAGGCTTTATCCGCTGTTTTGACTTCGACGAAGTATTTCGGCTCCAAACCAAGCCTTCAGATAAACACCGTTAATTATACATGACTTTATTGAGCATATTTGTGAAAGTACGTGTCTTCATAGGTGGTCAAAATGGATAACATCACGGTGACAGCGTTGGGCGAAAAGCTTCGGAGCAGGACTATTTCACCCGTTACACTGATCGAACAGCTAATCAATAGAGCTGAAAAGATGAATTCATCGCATAATGTGTTCATCACTTTATGTAGGTCTAAGGCTTTGGAACAGGCTCGAAAAATCGAGGACGAAATTAACCGTGGAATAGTCCGTGGATTTCTTCAAGGGATACCTATCGGAGTCAAAGACAACATACATTTCAAAGACGTCAGAATAACTTATGGTTCAAAGCTGTTTGCGGATAAAATTTCCGAAACAACCGCGACGGTCTTAGCCAAACTCGAGCAAGCAGGCGCCGTTGTCGTCGGAAAAACCAACCTGACCGAGTTCTCTCTCGCAAACAAGGACGATGACCCCTACTATGGACAGGTAAAGCTGATGAACGGAAACCCCTTGCACGACTCGAACAACGGCTCAGCTGCAGCAGTTTCTCTAGGCTTGTCCTCGATAGCTGTCGGAACTGATAGTGACGGCTTTTTGCCGACTACCGCAACCATGGCCGGCGTGGTTTCACTCAGACCCTCTTTTGGAAGGGTAAGCAGGCATGGAGTTCTTCCGGTAAGTTACTCGCTTGACGCGGTTTGCTTTTTTGGAAAAAGTGGCGAAGATTTGGCAGCCGTGTTGAAGGCCACAGCCGGGTTCGACCTAATGGATGAAAGCAGTGTTTACGCCGAAGTGCCCCGCTACATGTCACAGATATTCCGCAAGCCTGAAGGACTGAAAATCGGCATCATCGCACCCCAGGAGAAATATGTCGGCGTTGAGAGGTTGATGAATTTGTGCGATCGTTGTGAATTTTCTGCGGTTGAAGCTCGTTTTTCGATCAACGGCTTGGCGGATTTATGGACACGAATCGGCTTGGCCGAAGCCGCGGCCTTCCACGACGATTTCTTTCAGGAATGGAGGGACAAATACGGGCCAAACGCACGCCAACTACTATTGGCAGGCCGTACAACATCCGCCGTCGATTGCCTCAAAGCACTCAAAAAGAGAAACGAAATTAATATCCGCGTCGAGAAGCTGTTTGAACAGTTTCATCTTTTGGCCACGGTGTTTCAGGTCGGAGGCGATGAGGAAAGTGTGGACACGTCTTTCGGCATGCCCGCGGCGCTGCTCGGCTACCCTGCAGTTACGATGCCTTTAACCCATGACCGAGGCATAGGCCTCACTTTAGTAGGCAAGCCTTTCGAAGAATCGCTTCTTCTCAGGGCTGCACGACAACTCGAATGTTCGAGGACATGAAATGGCCAAAATTGTTAAAGGTAGTTCTGTTGGTCGTGACGCAAGTTTAGAGGTTTGAAAAGCCTAAATCAGTGTAAGCCGTTGCATGGACAGTTTGAGTAACTAATCCCCGAACGTCGCCATCGTCAAAAATATTTTCAGAGGCGAGGTCGTCGGGAGATATTTCTGTAGGTGCAATTATTCTTTTGGCACTCACGCTCGCAATTGGGTTTTTTTGTCTGGGGGTTTGCTCTTAGCTGGCTAAACATTTCTTTCAACAACCTATCAACCAACCTAAACAGGTCAATTCTCCAAGTCAAGACGACGGCGCAGCTTTCATTTGAACTTGTGAATTACACGACGACAGCCAGAAGTGCCATCGTGAGAAACGTCGCTTCAGTCCCTGTTACGGTGACGAGAGTGGGGCTGGTCACCCCGGAAGGTTATCTTCGAGCCCACTATCCACCTACAATTTTCGCAAACTTGACAAAAATTCTTCCCGGAGAGAATGCGACTTTGACTGATGATGAGATACCCGCTTGCTATATCTGCGTGGCCGGTGAAAGGTTGAAAATGCGAATATGGTACGTGGCGTCCGCACTTTTCGACGAAGCCAACCCTGTGCATTCAGCGGATGAAATGAAGTACGTGGAAACTGTTTTCCTCTTTCCCGGAGGAAGGCTTCCGACGGTCTGCGAAATACCTGAAGGTGTTAAATGGATGGCGGTTGACTTGATAGACCCCATTACTTTCACGGATTCGGGACGTGTTCCAGGTGTTCCAAGTAACAAGCTTTTCATCGTGCTCCGTTCGTCTCTCATTCAGAAAACGTGATGGTTAACGTCATGATTGTAAACGCGTCCGGAGCTGTTTCGGGCGTGTCTGGCACAATTCCATCCATAAGCAATTCGATATCTGAGTTGACAGGCACAATATCTGGGTTCGTGGTGCCGATGAACATTACGGTCAGTCCTCAGGTTACGAAGTTGTGCAGAGATTTTGGAGTCTCGGCGGGATACCGTTCAAGGCTCATGCATCAGGTGTTCAGCTTTGGTGGACCGTTGATACCTCGACGAATGAACGGATGCTCTCAACGGTAGTGGTGGAACTGGGAATAAACGACCTCATCGGCGGCAGATACGTAATTTCAGTCACGTTGCGCAACTGCATCGGAGCAATCGTCTACGCGGCGAGCAACACAATAACGGTTCCGCGTGGAATATACAACGACTCCGTTTTCTTCGACATAAGTCCGGCAGTCAGGATGACCGCTGTTTCTGAAATCATCGTAGAGGTGCGGGAGCCCTGAAATCAAAGAAGGGGCTTAGCGAGATCGTTGGACTGGCCATCGTTACAGCGGTTGTTGTGGTCATGGGAATT
Source organism: Candidatus Caldarchaeum sp. (assembly GCA_038831915.1). Taxonomy (GTDB): domain Archaea; phylum Thermoproteota; class Nitrososphaeria_A; order Caldarchaeales; family Caldarchaeaceae; genus Caldarchaeum. The sequence goes on along the minus strand of JAWBKB010000001.1, from coordinate 120,982 downwards.
GGTCTTTGGTATTATTTGTTGAGCCATATACCCATCGTTCAGTCGAGTGAGTTGTTTGAAGTTGGCGGGCATGCTCTTTTGCTTAGGTCGAACATAGGAGCCAACTAGGCGAGCAGTGTCGATATCTACGTCATTTTGAATGGCTGGATAAATTCCCCCATCAGCGGAAGGAGCTTGAACCGGCACAAGTTCTGTTATCTTTTTCTGGTCGATGAAGTCGAGAATGTAATCTTCTATGTCCTCACTGTCAATTTTTTCCGGCACGATTGGTATTTGGGGTGTCTGATAAACCAGCACCTGGGGATAAGCCGTAGGTTGTTCTACGGCTGCAGCGATCGGCTGTGGCGATGTGGAAAACTGCTGCTGTGGCTGCGGCTGTGACGGTGGCGATGGTTGTATTTCAAGCTTCTTCTCCTCCCCACCGGGCTGTTGTTCAGCAGGTTTCTCAGTGACAACAGGTTCAACGGCCTCCACTTCGACCGCGGTAGCTTTCTTGCCACGACTGAGGACGACAAACACGACGCTGATTACGACAGAAGGAACAACAAATGTAGCTAACCCCAAGAACCACGGCACCAGGGGCCAAGATGAACCTACTAAGTAGAGCAGGACATATGCTAGGATTCCGCCCTACAAAGCTCCTAGTGTAAGGAGAGGCCAGAAAATGGTTCGCTGAAGCTTGTAATGTATGAATGTGTAAATCGCCGACAAAATTAACGCTGTTATCAACAGTGAGATGAGAGAATCAGGGATGAAAAACCTCAAAAGCACGGGCACCAGGAATGATGCCGCCGCGAACCACATGGAAAAAACTAGCCCTGTCATGGACATGAACGCAAGTATGTAGCCTGCGGCTTTCACAACGCTTTTGTATGTACTCGCATGCATAAATTTCTTTTCGTCTCCAACTCCTACGCGCCGGCGAACGTCATTTCGTATTTCTTCTCCATACGCCGAGATTTTGTAGAACGCCTTTCCAGCCCGTTTTTTTTAGGGTTTGAAGCATAGTTTCCCAATCGGTTCGCAAAAGTATTACGGTGATAATTACCATGGCCAAAACCGCTAACCCCGTTGTTATCCATGTCGATTCTCCAAGTAATATTCGCGCATATTCGAAGTAGGTTCGGCCGAGGACAGCGACCAAAGTCGCCAAGATGATTTTCCCCAGAGTGTTCGCGAGTAGAAAACGCCAGAAATTCAGCCTCACCATACCCGCTGGAATAATGTAGACATCATCGGGTAACGGGGTTAAAGCGAAAACAAAGACACCTATCACGCCGTATTTGCCGATTATTTCCCTTAGAGCATCCATTCTTCTTTGACGTGTTTCACCCAGAAACCTGTAACCCATCCGGCCCAACGCATATGAAGTAATTTTTCCCAAAGAACCACCGAGCCCAGAGACTATGCCTAACAAAAGCGGGTCAACCGTGTCGCTCAAAAGAACGACGACGAAAAGGTAGGGAATCGGGACGAATGGGAGCACGCTTCCGAGAAGCGAGACAACAAACACTCCCGCCGGCCCGTAGGTAAGCGCTAACGACTGAAGCCAGTCAGTCAAGGTCTACACCGAGGCAAACGCTTCCCTAATCAGGCTTTCCCCAAGCGCCTTTAGTTTTCGAAGTGTTTCATGATCCTTCGCCTCAACCGACATTTTCACTTGCGGCATTGTGTTTGATGCTCTGATTAAAATCCATCCGTTTTCGGTGTAGGCTTTCACTCCGTCAAGGCGGCTGACTTTGTAGCCGAGAGACTCCAACTTTTCCGCGATAGTTTCTACGGCTTTGAATTTTTTGTCGTCAGGGCATTCAAAAACAAGTATCGGTGTTGTAGGATATTTTGGAATTTCTTCAACGTGTTGTGAAAGTCTGGTCTTGGTTTTGTGGATGAGCTCGGCGACTTTTAACGCGGCGTAAATGGCGTCGTCGTTTCCATCAAGTTCACCGAAATAGAGGTGGTTGCTTTTTTCTCCGCCGATGACAGCTCTAAGCTCGCGAACTTTTCTATGTATGAACGCCCGGCCTACTTTCCATTCAAGAGTCTGAAACCCAAGCTTTTCAGCTGTTTCTTTCAAAGCAGAAGAAGAATTAACGTCGTAAATGACCAACCCTTTTCTCTGTACTGTTTTGAGTAGAACCGCTAACGCGATGTCTCCCTCAAGTGTTCTGCCTTTGTCGTCTACGAAGACCGCTCTATCTGCGTCGCCGTCGAAAGCAACTCCGAAATCGAGGTTATGTTCGACCACTATTTGTTTCAAGGGTCCGATGTTTTCCTCTGTCGGCTCCGGCGAATGACCACGGAAGAATCCGTCAGGGTTGTCGTTGAGAGCGATGATTTTGAGCTTCAGTTTTTCAGCTATCTTGGGGAAGACAAGTGACGCGGAGCCGTCGCTCATGTCGACAGCCAATTTGATTCCTTCAAATGGTTGAAATCTTTCAGCCAGGTAGTTTACGTAAATTTTGTTGAGGTCGACGTGTTCTATTGTTCCTTTTGTTTTCGCAAGCGGTCCGTATTCGTTCTTCATAACCATGTCGCGGAGCTGTTCCATTCCTGCTCCCTGTGAAACTGTTTCGCCGTCGGCAAGGAACATTTTGAAACCGTTCCATTCAGCTGGGTTGTGACTGGCTGTTACCATAACTCCACCGTCAGTTTTGAAGTATTGTCCACCGAAGTAGCACGCAGGCGTGGTGCAGACGCCTGCTATCAACACAGTTACTCCCGATTCGTTCAAACCGTCGGCCAGAGCTTTCACAAGTGTTTCCCCGCTTAGCCGAACGTCGCGTCCCACGATGACTCTACCCTGAACCATGGTTCCAAAAGCTCTTCCAACCATGTACGCGACCTCTTCGTCAACGTCCCTACCGTAAACTCCTCTGATGTCATAGGCTCGGAAAATTGTTGGAGATGGCTTCATCTCTGCCACCAGGCTTGGACAGTTGAATCGTCTAGCTGTGTAATTCTTAGGCCGGCTGATGAGATCCCGTATCTTTTGTTGATTCCTACGAGAAAACGAGTAAAAGCCTCGCCATACCTTGAGTTTTTCAAAGGCCCACCATCCACAGGTCTGAGGCCCTCGATGCAAACGAGGAGCTTGACGAGCTGTTTTTTCGCTTCCTTGTCGTCTCCGAACACGAAGGTGTCCGAATCAATCGGGACATTCAGCTCCGATAAAAGCGATGCACTGATGGTGTGTAAAGCTGAAACCACTTTTGTTCCGTTGGGAAGACTGCTTGCAAGTTCTTCCGCGGCCGATTTCTCAACGTCGACGAAAGGCACTATGCATGAGACAACGATAGAATCTTTTTCGAGAGATGCAGCAACTGTTTGGGCGATTTCTTTCATTCCCTCGTAGGGAACGCTAAAGAAAACAAACCTGCACCCTGCGACAGATTCGTTGTTTATTTTTCCCTCAACGTTGGTTTTTCCCGTGATGATTCTTATCTTTTCGACGGCCTCTAGCGCTTTCTCGGTTTTCCTCGAACCAATCACGACATGATATCCGGCTTGAACAAGTCTGGCCGCCAGCCCAAATCCCATATCCCCGGTTCCACCGATGACGGCGATTTTCAATCCGGCCAAAAAACAAACACTGGTTATTTAACTCCATTCCTGCTTGTGGCTGTGAAATTTTGGTTGAAATTTGTTACAGTATAAAAAGTGGTTCTGAAAAGTTTTAGCCATGGACGAGACGATTTTGGTCGTTGCGATTCTCTTCATAATCATGGGAATAGCAGGGGTTTTCATCCCTTACATCGGGATTTCTGACACGATGCGGCCACTAGCCGAGTTTTCGGCGTTTCTGCTTGGTTTGGGAATCGTGATGCTTCCGATAGGTTTGTTTAAAGGAGGGCTTCCAGTCATTTCAGGTGGAAAAGTTTACGCATTGAGCTTCATCGGAATTGGTTTGATTTCTTTCGTGCTTGTATCGGCTGCTCTTCAGATAGGCCCGTTTGCGAAAGTTGAACAAATAGCTTTGACTGGGCCGACGCCCTTCAACGTAACAATCGTCATCTTACCCGGCTCTTTCGACCCCGCGGCCACCGAAACCTATGTTCCGGCCAGCGTTAAAGTCTTGGCGGGATACAACAGCACTGTCATCTGGGTTAACGAGGAGAAAGTAAACGTCGCTCACACAGTTACATCGGACCAAGGCTTGTTTGATTCCGGGCTTTTTGGGCCGGGTGAAAGATGGATATTCGTTTTCGGCAGGGCCGGCATTTACCCGTATCACTGCACGCCGCATCCATGGATGGTCGGCACGGTCACGGTCGTCGAAGGACCCATGCCAGAAATGACTTCACAGTAGTCTTCCCATCAAGTAGGTTCGACGGGCTTCGACCACTTCCACTTGGACAAACTGGCCAAGAAGGTTTTCTTTGCCTTCGAATACTACAGGTCTATAGGTGTAATTCCGTCCGACCATTTTCCCGTTTTTGCCAAGTTCGTCCACTATTAATTCACCGGTCCATCCAACCCATCTCATATTGTTTTCCAGCTGAATTTCCGCCAAGACCGCGTTGATTTCCGCTATTCTTTTCGCAACTATGGTTGACGGCAGTGGTTTGAGTCGCTCGGCCGGTGTGTTGGGTCGCGGGAAATATTTCGAAACGTTCACTACGCTGGGTTTGATTTCTTCTATCAGCTTCAAGGTCTGTTCGAAATCATCATCCGTTTCCGTCGGATAGCCGACTATGATGTCGGTTGATAGAGTAATTTCGGGAAACGTTTCGCGGAACCGCGACAAAATATGTCGGAAAATTTTTACATCGTGGCCGCGTCTCATGTCGGCTAATACTTTGTCGGAGCCTGATTGCACGGGGAGATGGATGAACTTGAAAATTTTCTCGCCTCTGAATGATTCGACGAGACGGTAGATTAGTGGCTTGAGGTAGATTGGGTTCATCATACCAATTCGCACGAAGAATTTTCCGGGTAGCTGGTTGATTGATTCGATGAGTTCGGGGAGAAGGTTTCTTCCTGATTCAAGTCCGTAGCTCCCCATGTCTTGACTTGTGAGCCACACCTCTTTGCATCCTTCGGCCAAGGCGTTGGAAACCTCTTCTACGACGAGTCTGACTGGGAAGCTTTCGTAGCCGGGACGCGAAAACGGAACTATGCAGAAGCTACAGCGGCTCCACCGGCATCCCTCAGACACCGGCACGATTGAAATCACTGGATTTTTCCGAATTCTCGGCAACCCAAGCTTGATGCTTTTAGCTTCAAACGGTTTTCCCTCAATTGTAGCAGTGATCCCAGTGATTTCCTTGGGTGGAAGGAGTATAGCTTGTGGAGCAGTTTTTTTGACGCGTTCGGTTTCGCCTGTAGCCATGCAGCCCGCGACCACGAGCCGAGGCCCGAGCTTCGCGAATTTCTTTATGCGGTGAATCATTCGGTCGGAAGTTGGTTTCTTGACAGCGCAGGTAACCAGCACCACGTAATCGGCTTTCGACTCGTCGTCGACCAACTCGTATCCTTTGCTTTTCAAAAGGCCTAACGCTATTTCACCGTCGGCTTGGTTCGCCGAACATCCGTAGATTTCAGCGTAAACCCTATGAGCCATATCCTGCAACAACCTTCTCCATCCATCTAATAAGTCCGCTGCGGAAACTCGAGCACAGACGCGACTTTCTTCCTGCTCAAACGCGAAAAACCCGTGAGCTGTTCAACCGCCTTTTCGGGACCGAGGCTTTCGACTAAAATTTTTCCCACAGAGCGAATTGTTTCGAATCTTTCCCACGGGAAAATAATCCATGCATCTGTCGATGATGTACAGTAGTCGGGAACGTGGCTGCTCCAAGGCTTTTTCAGCAAAGTCGCCGTCCGAACATCACGGGGCTCACGTGGTTTGATTATTTGCGCCACAGCCGCTTCCAAAGTCGAGCCTGTGTCAGCCACGTCATCGACTAACAGAACATGTCGACCTCGTAAATCTCGCAAGGTCAAATCATGATAAATTTTCAACTCACCGTGTTTGGTTCCCTTGTATGATTGACAGCCGATGACATAGATTTCACGAATGTCGAGAACGTCTGAAAGAAGATTGGCAACGATAACGCCTCCGCGGAGAATTCCTACAATCGTGTCCACTGGATATCCATCAGCGACTATTTCATCAGCTAATTCGTCGATTTGCTTTTCTACGTCAAGCCAGCTCAGCAGAAGAAACTTCCGGTCGCCGACGGATTTTTCCTCCATGTTGCACATATACTATGCCGGATATATTAGTCTGCGCCGACACAGGCGAAACTTCAACCACTATGATTTCAAATAATCCTTTTATTTTGAGAGACAATTCTTAAAGTTGTGAGTACTGGAACCCTTTTTTTGAACAGCGTTTTATCCTCTTTAAAGGAAGCCGCTGAGTATCTTAATCTTGACCCAGGTCTTCACGAGATTCTAAAACGGCCTAAAAGAATAGTGATAGTTTCAGTGCCGATAAAAACTGACAGCGGTGAAACCAAGGTTTTCACGGGTATCCGTGTTCAGCACAGCAACGCCAGAGGCCCGTATAAAGGCGGTGTCAGATATTATCCAACGGTTGACGTCGATGAAGTGACCGCTTTGGCGATGTTGATGACTTGGAAATGTGCAGTGGTAGACCTTCCATATGGAGGTGCGAAAGGAGGAGTGGCCTGCAACCCGAAAAACTTGAGCAAAACAGAGCTTGAACGAATAACACGCAGGTATACGTCCATGATATACGATGTAATCGGCCCATACCTTGACATTCCCGGGCCCGATGTTTACACCGACGCTCAAACGATGGCGTGGATGGTTGACACATACAGCATGCTCAAAGGAGTTTTCACACCTGAAGTCGCGACCGGAAAACCGGTCAGCCTCTACGGAAGTTTGGGCAGGCTTGACGCCACGTCTCGAAGCGTCGTAATCACTGCTCGTGAATTCTTCAAAAGCATGTCGAAGCCGTTGAAGGACGCGAAAGTAGCTATTCAAGGATACGGAAACGTAGGCTATCACGCCGCGAAAATCCTTCACGACGAATATGGTGCGAAGATAGTGGCGGTGAGCGACTCGAAAGGAGGAATCTACAATCGCAACGGCTTAGACCCACACGAAGTCCTTGAGCATAAAAACAAGACAGGCTCGGTTGTAGGCTTCCCCGGAGCCGAGCCACTTTCATCGGACGAAATGCTGCACGTGTCCTGTGACCTACTCATTCCAGCGGCACTTGAAAACGCAATCGACGCTAAAGTGGCTGAAAAAATTGATGCAAAAGTCATCGCGGAAGGAGCTAACGGGCCTACGACGCCGGACGGTGACAGAGTTTTGAAGGAAAGGAAGATTCCCGTGATACCGGATATTTTGTCAAACGCGGGCGGTGTTACCGTCAGCTATCTCGAATGGGTTCAGAACCTTAAACGTGAGACATGGACCATCGAAGAAGTGCATTCGAAGCTCGAAGCCAAAATCGTGAAAGGATTCAAAGAAGTGAATGAAAGAGCGCGGAAATACGAGGTGCCCATGCGGCAGGGAGCGATGATACTGGCCGTTGAAAAGGTAGCGGAAGCCATAAATTACCTCGGTGTCTGGCCGTAAACCTGATGGAGTACTGGAGTACTTTAATCGTTAGCGTCACTCTTCTTTTTTCATCCTACCAAGACCTGGTAAAGCGTGAAGTTGACGATGTCGTCTGGATGGTTCCTTCCATCGTCGGCATCGCGTTAAACATGTATTTTCTCTTGCCAACCGGTATAGAATCGTTTATTCGATACGGTTTAGCTGTTTTAATATCGGCCGGCGTGGCGTTCGCCTTCTACTTCAGTGGATTGTATGGAGGAGCTGACGCCAAAGCATTAACGATGGTTGCTCTTGTTCAGCCATTTTCAGTTACAGCGCCTCAGCTACACGGCGTAAACGCCCTGTCCGTCCTCACTAACGGCATGATTCTTTCAATCAGTCTTCCGATTTTCTTCTTTTCGTTGAATTGTTACCGGCTTTTGTGGGGTGAAAAAATTTTCGCCGGCTTCGAAAATGAGAAACTTTACCGACGTCTCTTCGCGTTGTTTCTCGGAACAAGGATGAAGAAAGCCGCTGGGAAAATTTTCTGGGGAGTGATTGAACACGAAAAAGACGGTGTGAGGAAGTTTCGTTTCAATATTGCTATTGAGGAGCTTGACCGTGTTGACAGAGACGATGTATGGATAACTCCTGGGATACCGTTGCTTGTTTTTTTCACCGCTGGCTATTTCCTAAACTTGTTGGCAGGAGACATCATGGCTCATTTTTTCCGTCTGCTAAGCCGGTAGCATTCCGCTGAAAAAAACTATCAGAACCCATTCGAGAACGGCTCCTATGAACAGCAACGCGACAACGGCCAACAGGGTGTAAGGAACTATTTTCAGCTCTGTTCGAAAATTTTTCTTGATGACCGAAGATGCCAAGAAATAGCTTTGGGAAACAGCGAATCCATAAGCCAACATTTCGATGAAGCCGTAAACCGTCAGAAACGGGATCAACAACGCGAGAACGACTGGAGTGTTCGAGACAACAGAATAGGCTCCTATTACAACGCCTGTGTTATAGACGATGAAGCCGGCTAAAACGATTCCAACGGCCGGTATCATCATTAAAAGCGACGCGAAGAGGTTGTTGAAGAATATGCCTGCAGGCGTTGCGATGAGTGTGGGCAATAGCTCGTCAAACTGATCAACCAAGGCTCGTGCGTCTAAATATGAAATCGGCATTAACGCTCCCACCGCGAGCAGAGCAACCAAAACAACCATGGCTATGACCGCAGCAGGCAGACGGATCATGATAAACTGCCGAATCCTCGTCGCGTCCACCAACAAAATTCTTTCCGTGCCGTATATTAGTGTAGTGGGTTTTATCGGTGGCGGCGGCTCCCCAGGGTGGCGAGGGCCTAGCCCGGTTTTCGAACCGTGTGGAAAACTCGGACACGCTTATGGATGGGCTGCGTCGCTGCGTCTTAGTGCTGCTCCCTCCCGGGCCTGACACGGTTCGACGCATTCGACGGTTGGAGCCTTCCTACGAAGGCTTTACCCGTCTACGGCGCCCCCATCCGGCGTGTCCTCATCGTCTCCACGCGGCCGATGAACCGGAAGACCTCACGCGCCCCTGCGGGTTATCCGGCCCCCGCATGAAGCCCGTTTCGGGTTCAGGGAAGGGCTGGCTCCCCGGCCTTTCCCGCCGCCACCACCACAATGTTTGTCAAGAGATGGTTTAAAGATTTACATAGCTACGGAGAACGTTCTTTGATGAAAAGGGTCTTAACGGGCTGTTGCGGATGGGCTGTTAAGGGGGGAAAACAAGCTTATTTCCGCAAATTTCCGGTGATTGAGTTGCAGGAAACTTTTTACCGGCTTCCACGTGTTGAAACTGCCGCGAAATGGCGAGCCGACGCTCCTCATGAGTTTATTTTCTGCATGAAAGCTTGGCAGGCAATAAGTCATCCTGTTTCAAGCCCGACATGGCGGAGGTCTGGCATTCCCGTGCATCGTATAAAGAACATGCGATACGGATTTCTCAGACCCATGAAAGAGAATTTCAAAGCATGGGAAAAAACCGCTGAAATAGCACGAGTTCTGAACGCGAAGATCGTGGTTATCCAAACTCCACCCACCATGCCTGACGATGAAACAACCGTATCAGACGCGGTCAAGTTCTTCGAATACGCGTCAACGTTTGGCATCACTCTAGCTTGGGAGCCGCGTGGAAAACTCGCAGCCAACCGAGAGGCAATTAGGAAAATCTGCGAAAAATCGCTGATTCACGTGGTTGACTTGTTAAGAACCGAGCCTATAGAGATACAACAAATCCTCTACACCCGGCTCCACGGGCTTGGAAAACGCGAAGTCAACTACTCTTACCGCTACACCGACAATGATTTGTTGAGGCTTATGTCCAAAATCGAACAACTCAACGTGTCGGAGGCTTATGTTATGTTTAACAACGTTTCTATGGCCGATGACGCACAACGGTTCATGAATTTGCTAAATAGGTAGAACGAGAGGCCCGGTGTACTTCTTCAGCCCGTCTTTCTCCATTTTCGACGCGATGCTTTGAGCTACTCTTCGTGGAAGGGGGTTTGACATGGCTTTCACATAGCCGTCGCTGTCACAAACCACAACCACTGCCATCTCACCTTCTTTCTCAACAATAGCGTAAAGATTCTCCTCTCCTACCGGAACCCATCCATGCTTTGATTCTTTCACCATCATCGCCGCAACCGCGTATCCGGTGTAAGTTGAAAGAAAATGCTGCGCCCTCTGAGCCACCAATTCGCCCCGCCGAACAGCTTCAAAATACTGCATACAAAATGTTGTGGCTGCGAAACAATAAACCTTAAGTATGAACATCATCGATTCGGCTCACATGATTATCAGAGTTTGGACATGTCCTTTGAAGAAGGACGCGGAAAAGCAGTTTGAACGCTTCGCCGTTGAAGAAGCCGCTCCAATAATGCGTAAAACCGAAGGCTGCATAGATGCCTTTTTCGGCATCGATTATTCCACTTCGCCGGCGACAGCAGTAGTGGTGTCTCTTTGGCGAGACATAGATTCTATCAAGGCTTTCACCGGCGGAGATTGGCGAGAGCCGTTCATTCATCCGTCGGAAAAACCGCTGTTGGCTGAAAAACCTAAGGTAAGCCACTACACGTTGGTGGGAAGACTCTGAGAAGCATGGCGTATTCACGTGAGAATACCTATATATTGCCTGTTAGAAGGGCGTCGGAAAAGGATTTAAAGCCTATTTTTCCCGTATAGACGACTGGAAATGGCGAAAGAAACCATCGTAGTTGAATCACGTGTCAGGGAATTGCTGCCTGAGGGGATAAGGCTTGGAGGAGACGCTCTCGAAGGACTCAACGAAGCCGTCAAAGAACTGATTGCGAAAGCTGTGAAAAGATGTCAAGCAAACGGAAGAAAAACGTTGATGAAAGAAGATTTCTGAATTCCGCCGATTCCCCGAAGGCCTCTATTTTTTCGCGGCTCTTGCTTCAATCGGCTTGAACCGTGGCTTCAGTCTTTCTATTATCTGTGGAAGGGTTGTGTATTCCATTTCTTCGTGACCGAGTCTGGCGGGTTCGAATTCCCCCATCGTTCTCAACATTAACGCGGTTTCGGCTGCTTTCGCCCTGACGATGTCCCAGAACGGGTCTTCGAAGAGGTCGACAGGCTCTGTTCCTTCAATTCCGATGAGCTTTCCGTCAGCAACCTGCCATCCCATGGCGACAACTCGCGGAGGCCCGTCAAAGAACGAAACAAGATTATGTCCCTTCTTGAAAGAAACCGGCATCAAAGGCCCTCGATGCGAGCCTCTCATCCATCCAGAGACAATTGGCGGGTTCGCGAAAGCAGCGAGAATTTCGCCGACAGCTGGAAAACCTGCTTGGGCTCGTACAACCATCACGGGGTCGTCTTTTCCCACATAACGGCCCGCGATTAGGCTGAGACGAGTGGTGCTCGCCGCGGCTGCTGGCTCACCATCACGAGCTCGGTAAACCTTGGATATAGCGTATCTCCCCACCGTGCCGATAAGGGCAACCAAGTCATAAAGCTCTTCGGGAGTTTTCATCATCACTGACCATGATTCGATGAGGTCGAGCACTTCGAATTTGAAACCGTCGTGAAGAGTGGGGTCAATCACTAGGCCAGCTGTGTTGTCGGGCGAAGCGAAGATGCGGTAAAGCGGAAGGTTCCATGCACCTGGTTCTGTTTTGTCCGCTGCGAAAACAATTATTGGGTCTGATTTCCTTTCTTCAAACTCGATCTCAGCCACACCCGGGCCCAGCCCTTTAACGTTTCCGCTAAACGCGTCTGACAAAAGGTCTTGACCCGCACCGTAAAGCTTCATGGGCTTCGCGACTTTGTCAGTAACTTCTTTGAATATTTCCCAAGCCAAGCCGTGAACTTCAGGATTGTCTTCGCCTCGATTGTGAGTCATGACCAAAATGATGTCGTCACCGCAGTGTGTTGCGTAGCCGCTGTTAATCAGGCCTGTCTGCTCCGCGTTCTCAAGCTTTTTCGAAGCATGTTCAATCATCTTCGGATGCGGTTTACTATGACCAGCAACACTACCAACATCCGCTTTTATCACTGAAACAGTTGTTTTCATGAATACTCATTTTACTTTCGACTTGGTCGGTAAAAGGTGTTGCGTAGCTTCAGCGTTTTATAAGCGATATATATCAGCAAGAAGCCTAAAAGAACGGCGGAGGCTCTGAGACCAGCGAGCCCAGCCAAGTTGTCGACCACTATTATGGTCCAAGTCGTATCTCTGGCTAAATAGAAAGTTTCGTATGTGAAGCTTTCTGGACTGAGGGCTCGGACAGTGTATGTTCCTCTGGGCAAGTAGCGAGCTCTGGTGTTCGAATAAGTTATTCCGTTTATTTCGATGATTTGCGGGCCCTCGTATTTTGTTCCGTTGGGGAAAACAAGTTCAACGGTTGTTTCATAAAGAGACACCCCTAGCTCGATAACATCTCCCGCTGTAATGGTCAACGAGGACGTTTCTATCGAGGATGCGTCGAAGGATATCGATGCGGCTGTTTCCCGAGTTGGGATGAAGTCTGACATGTTGGTGTAGTCAGTGATTTCAAGCGTTGTGGTGAATACCGCGATGATTTCTGAGCCGATTGTTCTCGTGTATGCGTCAGGTATCTGGATCATGGCTCCTACGTGGTATCGTCGGTGCTCGTCGTCTAAAATGCGGAAAACAACTACAGGAAGTCTAATTGTTATCCTCCATATGGTTCCAACGCCGTCTCCAACTATCAGAGTGTAGTTTCTACGAAAAGCCTCCCAAAAATCTACAGACAAAGTCCTGCTCAAACCTTCCAAATTCTTTTTGGAAGAGGGAACTACAATCAATTCCGTTTCGTACAAAAGTCTCCTGTCGGAGGCGGATAAAAGCCTGAGTCTGTGAAGCCCTATCCCAACGGGCTTGATTCCGGATGTTGTTTCCTCTTCATCAGGAATCTTGACCGTGAAAGTCGTGGTTCCGTTAATTCGCTGCCCAGTCAAAATGGTTGACGAAACAAGCTGTTCAACCTCCACATTATACTGTATTCCGCTAAGCGTTCCGTTGTAACGTATGGGCTGGTCGACCCGATAGATTTCTGCTTTCACTCTTGTTTCGTTGATTCCCGGAAGCCTTATTTCGACCACGCTGCCCGCGGCTTTCACGGTGTCGCTTTTTCCTTCCGCGAACAATGCGAAAGACTGCCGAGAAGTTAGAGCTGTCGCTTTCACTTCGTTGCCTTCTAAACTGAACGAAAGCTGAACGGACGGTCTCGTAACTGGCGGCCTGACCACGACTTTCATAGTTTCGTTTCTGTCTGTTATCACAATCCATTCGCCGATATCCCCAAAACCAAACTCCTTCAACACCTTTCCTTCGCCGTCTGCCACCGATACTTCTTCCACGACGCCCGCCGGGGAAACAACCCACACAAACCCGTCTCTCCCCACAATTTTGACAGCGAGACTTTCTCCTACATCATATTCGAGTACTCCGCCGTCGAGAAAAGGAAGAAAAACGTTTCCTCCAAAACCTATCAGCCAGTAATCATTTAGACCACTCACTCCTACAGGCATCAGAGCTAGGCCGGCGAAAAACAAGGTCCAGAAAGTTCTGCTCATTTTATTCACGCATCTTCCATGCTGTGAAGGCGAGAAGCCCTACGACAACTGCTAAAAGAATGTATGTGCTGAGTGGCGGCCATAAATCGGATAACCCGACGACCAGAAGTGTTGCTCCGGCCACAGCGGCCAACGACTTGACAAAATAGGTGTTGAACTCCGGCTTTCGAGGATTGTTTTGTAGAACGAAGAATATTATCAGAGAGAAAGTGGCCAAAGCCGCCAGAGAGTTATAGAGTATTGCTGGCTCTGGAACAGACGGTGTCACGTTTATTCTTTCGGCGGTAAACAGGCCTAACAAATTTCGGATGACAGTTATGAATAGTCGTTCAGGTTGAACTCCGCCTGCACCCACCGCGTTGTTAAGCAGCAGGGCGAACATGTAAGAGGCATAATATCCTGAAACCAAGCCTATCATGTTGATGCTCCGATAGGCCGAAATCAGCAACACGAAAGGTGTGGAAATGATGTATCCCGCGGCAAGTCCGAGGAAAGGAGAAACAACGCCGGTTAATAGAAGATAAACACAGTAGCCGGCGGGCACGTAAACGAAGACAATTCCAGCCCATTTGAAACCTTCGGTTGAAGAGATTATGATGAGCGAAAGCAGGCCGACCAAAACGAACGGGTTAGAGAGCTCTATGCGACTCAGCGTCATCAGTGACAAAAAGGCGGGAGCAAAAAGAACGTTGATTTTAAGAAGTTTCTCAATCATGCCGTCATCCTCAGAGTTTTGTGAAGATATGTTAAATGCGAAGTCAACTCTGTCTGCTGGATACCGAAAACGTAGCCAGTGTATTGTTTGAGTGATTCGATTCGGTGTTTCTCCAACTGATTAAGGATTGTTTCAACTTTGTTTTGTGCGTCTGCAAGCGGCACTAGAAGGAAGACGATTGCACCGTTTCTTCTGAAATGTTCAAACACTGCTCGGAGTAACTCTCCTCTGACCCAAACGTATCTACCCAACATGAAAACGACGTCGTATCCCCTAAACTGTTTAACCTCTTCGAGAATGTCAGAGCTTTTACCCGGCACAATTGATGCGAGAAACTTCACCAACCCTTCGAATTCTCGGATACGCGATATTCGGTAAACCCCAGGCGTCGAAGCACCGATTGTCGCTACTGTAACCAAATCACCTTTTTCGCACATCGCCATCGCGGCCCCTGACACCGCCGTAATGCATGAATCAAGCAGACTCGGAGAACCGACGCTGTTCGGAAGCGAGCAGTCGATTAAAAACAAAACGCGAAGCAGATTTAGCTTGTCGTATTTGCGGACATAGATTTCACCGTCTTCTCTCGCGCTTCTTCTCCAATCAATCGCCTTGAGCGGCTGGCCTTCCTCGTAGACCGTCAGCTCTCGGAAAACATCATCAACACCCTGCTCATAGGAAGAGCCAGACCCGCTGAAAAGCGTCGGCTTGACTTTTTTCACGGCTTCAGACAGCCGTGGTCTTTCCACGCCAGCACTCACCACAGTTACTTTCATTTCGTCCTCAAGAATGAAATATTTGCAGACCAAGCCTTGGTCATCCGAAACCCGGACTTTCAACGGACCTATTCGATAGATTCCTCTTGCGTTAGCTGCCAAACTATATTGGATTTCCAGAAAATCGTCCGGGTCTAGGGTTTTTTCGGCTGTCAAAGTTCCTCCAACGAGGCGAAGTCCATCAGCGCTGTCGATAACCATCACACGAACCCTGCGACCAGACCGGTTTACCACGGAGACCGAGACATCAAACTTTTCACCAGCGGTCGGCAAAACTTTGCTTAACTTCCTTACAAAAGCGAAATCATTTGGCTTAAACGCTTTAAGGCCCTGTTGAGCAAAAAGAGCGTAAATCAACACGAAAAGTGTTATCACGTAAACCGAGAGGGTGAGGGGTCGGTAGACCGCGATTGTGGTTGACGCAACAGAAAGAATGAGCAAAGTCGCGACCAGTTTAAAGCCCTGGTTTGTTAGCATTACACGGGAACCTCAACTGATGCAAGATATTCGCTGATAGCTTTTGACACAAATCCGTAGTCGATTCTCTTGGATATTTCGATGTATTCGGGTTTGGGAACAAGCCGGTGGTTGAGAACGCGGAAGCATGCTTTTTTGACGTCGTCGGGAATGACATAGCTACGGTTGTTGAGAGCAGCTAATGCTTTCGACGCGTATAGGAGTGCGATTTCAGCCCTTGGGCTTGCACCGATAACAAGCTTTTCATCCGAGCGGGTTCTCCCAACGATATCCACGATGAACTGGATTATTTCAGGGACGACTTTTACCGCGTGAACTTCTTCAGCCGCGACGGCTAAAGCTTGCTGGTCAGTCACGGCGTCGATATTTACTTCTTCACCCATAACGTTCCTCATCTGAAGAATTTTCTCCTCATCTTCACGGCTTGGATACGACACGAGAACTCGCATCATGAAGCGGTCAATTTCTGCCTCCGGCAGAGGAAACGTTCCCTCAAGCTCCACCGGGTTCTGCGTCGCGATAACCAAAAAAGGATTGGGCAGTTTGTAGGTCACACCTTCCACGGTAACTTGTCTTTCTTGCATGGCTTCGAGCAGAGCCGACTGACTACGGGGCGGCGCCCTGTTAATTTCATCGATCAAAACCACGTTAGCGAAAATCGGCCCAGGACGAAATTCTAATTCGCCCGTCTTTCTGTTGAACACAAGGCCCCCGATGATGTCCGACGGTAAGATATCCACGGTAAACTGAAGACGTTTGAAGCTGAGACCGAGAGACAGCGCGAAAGATTTTGCGAGAAGAGTCTTCGCGAGCCCTGGCACGCCCTCCATTATGACGTGCCCCCCAGTGAGAAGCGCGATGATTAGAGATTCGATAGCTTCGTTCATGCCGACGATGGCTTTGCCGACTTCGGCTTTGACTTTGGCAGCGATTTCAGCAGCACTTGTGGGATTAGACAGCTTTTTTCACCTCCGCTCTGAATTTTTCGAGTATAAGCCGTCTTTCTGCGTTCCGTTCTTTCCGAAGAATCTTTTTCACCCTCTTCAAAGCTTCCACGTATTTGCGGGATTTCACCAAAACAAGCAGGAGTGCGAAATCGTCAAGCCATTCAAACTCCTTACCACGCGGGGTCGATTTCTTTGTTTTCTCCCTCGGCGTCAGGTAGAGAAGTAAGAACCCCGCAGCCACGAGAAAGATTAAGACAAGCAGCGCAGGCTCTATCAAGGCCCTAAAAATCCTCCGACAACTGTTCTAAAGTTTTACCGAAAACCATCAACTGTTCACGCGAAGGCTCGACATCACCGAATTTCACAGGCTCATAAATCCGATAAAGTAGAAGAATTTTTTCTCGGATTTTTTCTGGCAGCTTCCCAGAGCTCATAACTTCGACCACTGTCAAGCCCCTTTCATCGACCGCATATAGCCGGCAAATTTTTTTCCAAACCGATCGAAAAACAGTTTTGAC
This sequence comes from Candidatus Caldarchaeum sp., assembly GCA_038831915.1. Classification (GTDB taxonomy): domain Archaea; phylum Thermoproteota; class Nitrososphaeria_A; order Caldarchaeales; family Caldarchaeaceae; genus Caldarchaeum. The sequence goes on along the minus strand of JAWBKB010000001.1, from coordinate 103,927 downwards.
GGCTTCTTTTCCGTTCCCTTCATCTATCATCGATTTGTACAATGCCAACTCTTCGTCGAGCTTTTTTTGTTGGATTACAGCCGCAGCATGGGCTACCGGTTTTGTCAGTTGCTGCCGTATCAGCACAAGTCCTAAAACCGCCACAATTAATAGGAAGTTGACGACGAGCCAGAAAGAAACATCGTAGATAATAGATTCCATCTTCCTTCACCCCATCTTAAAAATAACCGCTTCCACATGATAAGCTGGAACAAAGCTTTCGTCGACCACGATTAATTGAATCAGGTCTTGAACAGCGGCGCTGGTCTGATAATTCGTAAAATTATCTGATGCTTCAACCAAGGTGAACGGACCACTGTACTGGGCTGGAGCTTCCGCAAGGTAGGGTATCGTTGTCTCACCGATAAATCGCTTCAAGTAGTTTTCGAAGTTGATAAAAGTGATGTACGGGAGGCCAACGTATAATGTTTTGTTGCTGACAAGGGATTGTGTGAAGGTCACGATTGTTACTTGAGCCGGTGTATCGACCAGTATGTTGATTTGTTCGGGTCTGAGCCTATATTCAGTGAAGCGGACAACGACCTCTGTCACACGCGTGTTTATTTCTACCTCTGTAGAGTAGGTGGGGAAAAATGATTGTGGAGAGGAAATCGTAACAACGTGTTTGCCCGGTAAAGCCGTGAAATATGCATAACCGTTCGTGTTCGTCAAGCTAACCAACTCATTAAAGCTGACGGCAGCACGTGCAACTGGCCGAACCAATCCATCCGGTTCAACCATTTTTTCGACCTTCACCCTGAGAATGTAAGGCCTTACAGGCGATTCGCCTAACTGAATATCAATGGTGACAGAACTTGATGAAATTGGGGGAATTATCTCGAAAACATTGAACGCTATGAGAAACGACAGAATAACTAAGAGTAGCAGTGTTCTTGAATGTTTCACCACGACCACGTGGACCGACCTTTTCTTATTCTTTACGCTACTTAAACAATGTTTCAGGAATATATATCGACTTACCCTCTTCATAAAGGGCTTTGACCGAGGAAAAGCCTTTGGCTGAGCCGGCGAAGCTTGAGTTAACCGAAGACGGCAAAGCGTTGTTTATCAGCGGTGACCTGGCATGGTTCAAGGAAAGAGGATACGGAGATCGGCAAACGAATGACAAATACACGTTCAGCCCCGTCGAAACACTCTACTTGGTCAGAAATGGCAAAGCCGTGGTCTACCAAGCGGGTCGAAAACTCGAATTTAACGACCTTTTAACTCGTTTCAGCTCGGTTGACAGAAACATTTGGAGGGACTACGTAATCTACATGGACCTTCGTAAACGTCGATACGTCGTTAAAGAAGGCTTCGGCCCAAAACTGCGGTTCCGCGTCTTCGAAAGAGGGGAATACTTGGAAAAACCAGCCAAATACTTGATCATTCCAGTTTACGAAGGTGAAAGCTTGCAGATGGATGAATTATTGAGTTTGTTGAGAACATGTCGAGCCATGGACAAAACGGGCGTTGTAGCCGTTCTTGACAGAAGAAACGAAGTCGTGTACTATCAGGCATCGGTTGTCGAGCTTTGGAACAAATGAGGTGAAGCAGTTGTCGGCATCAGCGTTGCTGAAGCTTTCTAGGCCGCCTAATGGGTTGATGATGTTTTTCGCAGTCCTCATTGGTGTTCTTTTCTCAGAAAACCGCAATATTAACATCGAAACAGCCGTGTACGCTTTTGTCACTTCGTTTGGGTTGACCAGCTCTTCGATGGCTCTAAACGACTACTTCGATAAGGAAGTTGATTTAGTTAACAACCCCTCCCGACCTATTCCTTCCGGTCAAATTTCAGAAAGCAAGGCAGTTGTTTTCGCAGGCTTTACCGCTTTTGTTGGCCTTTCGGCGGCGTTTTTGACTTCGATGCCATGTGGGTTGATGGCGTCGTTCACCTATGTCGTAGCCACCTTGTATAATTGGTTTCTCAAGAAAACCGGTTTTCTCGGCAACTTGGTCGTAAGCTTCACGGTCGTCGCCCCGTTTATCTACGGGTCGCTGCTTTCAGACGGCACGGTTACTTCGAGAGTTCTAATCCTAGCTCTGCTCGCCTTTTTAGCTAACACGGGTCGGGAAGTCATCAAAGGCATGACAGACGTGGAGGGCGACTCCGTAAGAAAAGTATCCACGATAGCGCGTAAACATGGGCTACCGGCAGCAGCCATGCTAGGTGCGGCATTTTACTTGACAGCGGTAGCTCTCAGCCCGCTGCCCTACCTGCTCAACGTAGTAGGACCCCTCTACATGCCCGTTGTCGCAGTTGCCGACGCCGGATTCATCTACTCGAGCGTCAAAGTGTTGCAAAGCCCAACATCAGGCACAGCGAGAAAACAGAAAAACCTCACCCTCGTCTGGATGCTGCTCGCCTTGATTTCCTTTGCAGTGGGCGGAATCTTCTAAACTTCGGCCAAAACAGTGCACGGAGAACTGTCAACCCCTTCCACCATCAAAGGCGCAACGATGACTTTTTTCAACCTCGTGGGTTTGCCGAGAAGGTCCATGTCTTCGATGATGAGAAAGCTTCGGCCCATGAGAAGCCTCCTGTGAGCCTCACGTCCAACTTCACGCATCAAAGGTGAGGAAATGGATATGGCGTCAACTCCTAGAGCTCGCAACCTTTTGAATTTACGCAGAAATTCAGCGGCCTCAACCGAAAGGCAGACTCCTCTCTTCATGAATGCCTCTGGGTTGGATTCTCGAAACCTCTGAATTCCCGTTCTTATCAAAAGGAGGTCGGAATCCGCGATTTCAGCTTCGTGGGACTGAATATCCTCAGCTTTGATAACCTCACCTACGCTTTTCGTGATTTCGATGAACAACGGCTTTTCAAAGACCAGCTCTTCCGCGGTGTAGGACGCTATCGGTCGGCCCTCACGGTCAAAATGGTTAGGGGCATCCACATGGGTTCCCAAATGGTTAAGCATTTTGATGAAGTATGTGTTGCTGCTGTCTCCCCTGGCAATCTGCTTGACGGGCGTTGTCTCAAGTCGTGGACCGTCATCATAGCTCGGTGTCGAAGTTGATAATTTGTGTGAAAGAAAAATCCACATAACAACACAGCGACAACACTATTTATCAACCCTTCGAAAGCCACAAAACATATTTTACCAACTTCATAAATCCATACATCGAATTGCGTAAAAAACAGACGCCAACACAGATTGAATCATTGACCGAATACTGGGACCACGTGGCAAAAACGTCTTATCATCTCAGACAAAAGAGACCCACCGTTACGGACATTTTCTACCGACGACTAGTGATTTCCTTGGTGTCGTCCCTCACCTCAGTGAAACGCAGTCGGATTCTCAAGCTTGACGCGTATAATGAAGCGACAAACACACAATACGGCTTTTACATGATGGGCGAAGATGCAGACTTGATTTCCGTCGATATTTCAGCCGGAATAATTAAAAGAGCGGCGGAGAGAGCCAAAGAGAGAAATCTGTATAACAGGTCGCATTTCATAGTTTCGGACTTTCGAAGGTTGCCGATCAGGTCGCAGGCGGTGGACATCTCCTGCAGCTTCGGCAGCATAGAACATGTGGAAGAGTATGCTCAAGCGTTTTACCAACAGACACGAGTTGTCAAATACGGTGGAGAGGTTTTAGTCGCCGTTCCAAACATCGCGAACTATTCCATGCGTCTTCTTTCATCAAAAATTCTGCATGTGTTGGGCTTCATGGCAAACTTCACAAACCCAGAGAAACATTTCCACAGAACTCAGCTTTATTCGCTTGCGAAGGCAGCAATCCTTTCTAACATTGAACTGTCAGGTTATCATCTGTTTCCCAAGCAATTAAGGTGGCTTGACCTTTGGACCTCGAACAGAGGGGTTGATAGACTTCGAAACAGCAAATCCTTTAGACTGCTCCTAAAATTCTTCGCCCTTTTGGAGTTAAGATCTCCTTTCTTCAGAAACTTCGCCGAAATGATAATTGTTAAAGGCGTAAGAGCTTCAGCACGTGAAACAACCATCTTAGGCTCAAGAAACATACAAAATCAGGTAGTGATTTGAAGCGAAAGAATTTCAAACGTCGCTTTTATCAATTTGTGAAGAAAATTGTGACCATGTATGAGCTGTGCAATTTTTAATAGTAGGGCGGGCTCTTGACTGATGTGGCTGCTGAAGGTGTTCTTCGGCTGGGTTATTGGGCTGGGATGGAACAGTATGACCCGGACAGAATTGTAGCTCATGCGATTCACGCTGAAGCTGTTGGGTTTGACATCATAGCAGTAAGTGATCATTTTCATCCATGGGTAGACACCGGCGGGCAGGCCGGTTTTCCGTGGGTTGTTGTAGGGGCAATCGCGGAGAAGACGAAGAAAGTCGAAGTAGGGACAGCTGTTACCACTCCTCTTTTCAGGTATCATCCCGCTATAGTTGCTCAAGCGTTTGCCACACTCAACTATCTATATCCCGGCAGGATTTTCATAACGGTCGGAACGGGGCATGCGATGAATGAAACACCTCTCGGCTTCAAATGGCCCGGATTTAAGGAAAAAGTTCAACGGCTTAAAGAAGCGATTGAGATAATTCAATTGCTTTGGCGCGGCGATTTCGTCGACTACGACGGGATGTATTACAAGATTAAGAGTGCCAAGCTGTACACCAAGCCGAAGACGAAGATTCCGATCTACGTTGCGACGTCTAACGCGACTGTTGCTGAAATAGCTGGAGAATATTGCGACGGAATAATCACGAATCCACGTGGTATGGAGAATTACATGTCGATTGTGAATGCGTTGGAGAGAGGGGCGAAAAAAGCGGGTAAAGACCCTTCGAAATTGAGCAAATGTCTCGAATTCAAAGTATCCTACGACCACGATTACGAAAGAGCGTATCGTGCTGCTTTGTTCTGGGCCCCGACAGCGATTCCTCGGGACAAACGCGAACAGATTTCAGACCCGCGTGTGTTAGAGGCTATGGTCGGAGAAGTCGAAAGACAAAAAATCAAAGAAACGTGGCTCATAACTACGGACGTCGACGATATTTTCAAGGCTTTGGCCAATTTCCTCAGGCTTGGGTTTGACCGCGTTTACATCCACAGCGCGAGCCCGAACGAGGAAAGGTTTCTCAACTTACTGGGCCGTGATATATTGCCTTGGATGAGAGAGTTTTATGAACAGTTGGGTAGACCGATAAGGCCTGTGCTGGAATAGCTATGCAGTCACGCTTTGGTGCCAGCGGAGGATATATTCCGGTAGCCTGAATCCTTTTGCTTCAAGGCTTTCGACGAGTAAGATAGGTAGTGGGCTGAGGACGAATTCCGCATATACGTAGAACCGGTTTGGCCGCCCTGGTTCGGTTTTCGCGGGAATTTCTAAAACACCATCGGCCATGGCTGCGATGGTGCTGTCAGCATTTCCCACGACGGCGGCGATTTGCCCACCCATCCGTTTAAAGCTTTTACACCATGTCGCTACAATTTCCGTTTCACCGCTGCTTGAGACAACTATGAGAAGGTCTCCGTTCCTGGGGGCCGGGGTGCTGGATTCTCTCGCGACATAAACTTGGTCGCCTATCGCGCGCTTGATATGCCCAACTCTGACAGCGGTCATTCGAGCTACTTCATAGCTACTCCCCAACCCGGCGAAGAATGCGAGGCTCCGTGTCTCAAGCTTTCTTGTGACGAATTCATAGAATTCCGATGAAAGGCTTTTTTCCACCACCCTCGCCGCCTCAGCGCAGATTTCGCGAGCGTATTCGTGAGCTTTGTGCGGCAACGCTTTATCATAAAGAGTTTCCGCGATGGCATGAAAAACGACTCCGCTTCCGAGAATAAACGTGTCTTCCATGATTCCTACGTCGCGGAAAACTTTGGCTTCTTCAGCTTCGACGACTTCCTCTCTTCCCGCAAGCTCGACAACGCTGCCGTATTTGGAAGCGATTTTTGCGAGAGGTGATTCGACGTCCGAAGTGACTAAATCAATTATGTAATCGCGGTGTGCGCCGGTTTTCCCGATGTATGAGGCGAGGTTTTGCGCGTCCACCAAAGGTGTCATGCTTCTTCCCGACCCGGAGTTGATGAGGAGACAAACCCGGCCAAACCTTTGCTTGAGTATGGGAGCTGCTTCAGCCATTTCTCGGCCCGGAAACCCGATGTCCCCGCGGTCTATCACGATTTTGCCGTCACGCATCTTCGCCAACTCACTCATGGCGATGCTTAAAGCACCTTTTGAACGGCCTTCACCAAGCGGAATAATCACGCCTGCGGACTGAATGTCATGCAAAAGTCTTTCCAAACTGTTCATGTCAATGCTGCTAACGTTTTTGTAAACCTTGTTCATGTAGCCTAAACCTGTCACAACTTCGGTCAATTTTCTCCGGCCACATCACATAACCCCGAACATAAAAACATAAAGAAATAAAACTCACGAAAAAGTCGTCAAACGAATTCGCAACCCTTATCAATTCCGATACGAAAATTAGAACCGCTGCGGGGGTCGCCAAGCCTGGTCAACGGCGCAGGGTTCAGGCCCCTGTCCCGAAGGGGTTCGTGGGTTCAAATCCCACCCCCCGCATCGGAATCAATCGCGCGCTGGTGTTTTTATGAGACTGGTACGGGATATAACGCGACGAAATTGACTACATGTAACAACAAATACACAAAACTAATCAGCGATATTTTGACGGATTTGTTTTTTGATTCATAGTAAAGGCCTCGACTCAAATATATCGAGATTCCGATTATCACCGCTGGAACTAAGGTCAAGACGTAAAACAAGTACATCAAACCTCTGAAAGCAACGTTGACTATTATCCATCCTATCAGTACACCAAACCAGGACATCGCCACAAACCTTGCGACGCTGCTGGACCGCGAAAGATACAGCATGTAGACCATCGTCGGAATCATGGGCAGGATGATGGTCCAGCTTGGTTGAACGATGTATGCGTACTGGAGAACAGGATTGAGGATTGGACCAACGTTTATGGTTGCTGGGTCTATTCTGACCCCTGGCTGAACAGCCGCAGCTCTTGTAACGGGTTGGTTGAAGAACCACATCCAAATTTCGCTACGACCACGTGCCGCTGGATTGTCTATATCAAGCCTTCGCAACATCAGCGAAATCCGTTCGACCAAGCTTGGAACCCGAGGAGTGAGAACAACCCACTCGAGCACATACCACATACCTGCTATGCATATGCCTGTAGCGGCCAAAAGAACACCGACAGTTTTCCAGTCAAATCTATGTTTGAGGGGGGCTTTTTTTGCTGTTTTCCTCGTGTTTTTCGCCTCCGTTCTTATCCCGGCCCAGAGTAGAAGTGGTAGAATCATGAGTAATGCGGCTTCCTTCGAAAGAAAAGACAAGGCAAACAGAGGTGCGGCAAGAAGCTTTCTCCAAGTTTTTTTCTCCATCAAAAAGACCGCGCCGACTATGAAAAACAGCATCATGAAAATGTCGATTCTAGCCACATGTGAAAAATAGAAGGTTAATGTTTCGAAAGACATTAGAAAAGCAGCCAACGTTGGCGCGTTCTCCAACTCTTTCGAGTCTTGCGTCAGTTTTTTGACAAGAACATAGAACGCTGGGATGATTATGGTGCCGGCGATTACTGACATTATTCTCCATCCAAAAGGGTTGTCTCCGAATAATGCGATTCCGACAGCGATAATCATCTTAGCTAAAGGTGGATGAGCGTATCCAACATCCCGTGGAACACCTGCTTCGTTCTGCCCCAAGATACTACGGGCAGCCGGCACGTAGTAAACTTCGTCACCGATTAATCGGTCCGGAATATGAATTTTGTAAATCCTTATACCGAAAGCCAACAACGTGAGAAAAACTACAAACCAAAGTCGTTTGTCTTTCCACCAAGCTGCCATGAGTCACAATCCGTGTACGTCGGTTATGGACAAAAATAAAAGTTTGCTCTCATTTGTGAGGTTAGATGTTTGACACGTTGTTTTACTGGGCGAACCTACAACATTCACAGTGGTTCAACACTGAGAAACTCATCCGTCTTCAGTCGGAAAAGCTCAAGAAACTGGTTGTCAAGTCATACGAAGATGTTCCCCTCTACAGGAGACTGTATGAAAAAGCTATGGTCGACCGGTTGAAAGTTCTGGGAAAATCTGCTCTCGACGGCCTTCCTGTGGTCTCGAGGTCTGAACTGGTCAGAATTCCGCTCGACGAACGCAGGGCTTCGTCTATTAGACCTGATACTTAAGCGGGGACGTCCGGCTCTACGGGTGAGCCGTTAGTCATGCTCGAGACCAAAAAGTAAGCGGCATTTTGGACGGCTTTATATCTACGGAGCCTGTGGGCATACGGTGTTAGGCCCGGAATGAAGGTCGTGAGATTTCTGCAGAATCCGTCGCCTCAAAGTATAAGTTTTTTCGGGGATATGCTATTTAGAATAGCTACTACAAAACCTGCTTTTATCGATCTTTCAGGAGATGTTCGCAGCAATATAGTGAGGATGTCTGAAATCAAGCCCGACGTATTGATCGCTCAGCCGTAAACTTTACGCCGCTTGATGGAATACTCTGAAAGACACGGGGCGACAATTTCTGTAAAAACCATCATAACTACCGGTGAAACTTTAACACCATCAACGCGAAAGGCTGTGCAAAATTTTTTCTCCACAGAGGTGTTTGACAGATATTCCACCATCGAAATGGGGAACATCCCTTGGGAGTGCCCTACTCATACAGCATATCATATCAACAGTGAGGCCGTGGTGTTGGAACTACTCAATCCAAAAATAGTCGGCTCAAAGTATGTGCAAGGAGAAGCGGTCGTTATGTGTCTGTATAGGTACGCAACTCCTTTCATCAGGTATAGGGCGGGAGAATTAGTTGAGTTAGTAGATGATGAATGTCCTTGTGGTCGAGACCTTCCACTTTTGAGAAGCGTTGAAGGCAGAACCGTGGACTGCATTTACAAGAAAAACGGCGACATGATTTCGCGCTACGCTGTTATTTCTCGCATCGAAAAAGTCGACGGTGTGGTTGAATTCCGTGTAGTACAAGACGCTGACTACTCGGTTGAAATCATCACAGTTCCGAAACCCGAATCAGACCATGAACGTCTCATCGACACTTTGACATCGGGCGTAGTAAACATTCTCAACGGACTTCAAGTCCGGGTGAAAATTGTTGAAACTCTTGAGCAGGATGTCTGGCCGAAGTTTCGCTTAGTTGAATCAAAGGTGGCCAAGTGAATCGATATTTTCAAATCTATTTCAAATTCTGTTGCAACACTGCGTACTTCGAGAAGATATGCCAACCGACTAGCTTGACCATAGGGTTCAAGTAGCCTGGCAGCCCTAATGGACCGAGCATACGCAGTCTTTTCAACCTCCGCCAAGCACGTGCATATGCCTCCTCAATCGGTGTGATGCCTTTTTTCGACGCGTCTAATACAGTTTGTTTCAAGTTGTTTCGTGTTAGTTGAGCTATGATTCTTGTGTCGGCATCAAATTCCCTTTGAAGGATTGATAGAGCGCTGCCTATGGCGCCGCCTGCGTTAGAGATGATGTCCGGAATGGTCTTTATACCGTGTTGTTCGAGATTTTTCGCAAACTGTATGGACACCGGATAATTAGCTATTGGAGCTATTATCCTGCAGTTCGGTTTTTTCACTATACTTAGAATTCCGGCACCTGGCACGTGTATGTCAGATTCTAGGTTGAGAAACTCTTGAGGTGGATAGATTTTCGAGTTCGGATTCTTACGACTGTATTCACGCAAGCAGTCCTCGCCGAAAGTTTTCTTTTGTTCTAACAAGTCATCGATGTTAATTCCTTCACGGTCGACTAGAGTGTAGTACCGGTCCCCCACCGCCACGATACGGTATCCTCGCCTGCTTAACACGTAGGCCGCCGCTGAGCCCATGTTGCCGAAACCCTGTATTGCGACTGTTTCACAGTCATGCATTCCAAACAAATTCACCGTTTCTTGTATGGCTGCGTGAAGGCTTTCAGCAACGGCCAGACCCGTTAGAGAAAGATTTTCACTCATTTTATGAAGTGTGTGAGTCGGTCGGAGCCCGATGTGTGCGTATAGCTGTTTGAGGTTTTCTTCGCTGAACCCTATGTCGGTGCCAGGTGTGTAACGTCTCGCATAGACGAGCTTGCGGATGTTAGTGGCGAGTTTTTCAATAATTTTTAGTCTTTTGATGTCTGATGGCTCTGCTTTTATTCCGATTTTCGCTCCTCCGATAGGGATTCCGGCTAAGGCAGACTTCAAAGTTATCGCCCTTGCCAGCAACTTTGTTTCCGACACCGTCACGTATGGGGAGATTCTTATTCCGCCCCAGCATCGACCCATGATGAAAGTGTCTATGACGAGCCAACCTTCAACACCGTCTAGATTCAACTCAATGATACGTCCATCTGAAACGACCATGACATGAAGCCTCTGCAGAAATCTATACGTGAGCGCGTCGATATATATGAGTTGTTATGGTTTTCATGATGCATATCTGCAAAGCTGTAGGTTGAGTTTACTTGAGGGGGACGTACATGCTACTTCGTGTTGCTCCTATGCCAGCTCGGCCATGTACGACTTTTTTGTTGGTTATGGCGTATTCTCCCAGCCTGTGTCCAATCATTTCTGGCGTTATCTCAACCGGTTGGAATTCCTTGCCGTTGTGAACGTGTATGGTTAGGCCGACCATTTCAGGCAGTATGAACATGTCTCGGCAGTGAGTTTTGATGGGTTTTTCAAGCTTCTTACCTGACTCGAGAAGTTTTCTGGCCTTTCTGATTTTGAGCAATAGTTTGGACTGCGCGGGAGTTAATCCTCTTTTGTAGAGGCTGCGGCGGGCTCTGCTGGGCAAAAGTTTGATGACAGCATCCATGCTCATGGACTTTAGTTGTTCTATCGTGTATCCTCTGTAAGTCAGTTCACGAACCATTTTCCAACCCCATGATTTCGCGGCTGTTTATAAATTTACGTCGAAAAGCAGTCGTCACGCTTTCTTCTTCCTTCCTGTTCTGCGGGCCGCGATCAGCCCGACTTTTCTTCCAGGCGGTGTCGTGCGTTTCACGGTTTCTGGCCTTCCGATTCGTTTGTGGCTGCCACCGCCGAAGGGATGAACGGCTGGAACCATGGCGACGCCTCTTGATTTCGGCCAGTAGCGGTGTCGTGCTTTCATTAGGTGGTATTTTGCTCCCGCTTTGAGGAATGGTTTTTCCTGTCTTCCTCCGCCAGCCACAACCCCGAGTACAGCAAGTGACTTCGACGGAACTTCTATGTCTTTTTTAGATGGTAGCTTGATGACCGTCGTATCTCCAAGCTGTGCCGCAACGATACCGTAGCCGCCGGAGCTTCGGACTAGCTTTCCACCGTCACCTGGTATCCTTTCAACGACGGAAACGATGGTTCCTTCGGGAAGTTTTCCGACGGGCAAGATGTTCCCGGTGGCAGGAGATGCTGATGAACCCATCTCGATAACTTGTCCGACATACATGCCCTCGACTGCGGGAATGTAGAATTCACTTCCGTCGTGTTTGATGATTGCTACCGGTGCACCTCTCCCAGGGTCGTGAACGATGTCGCTGACGACTCCGGTGACCAAGCCTTTCTCGCCGATGATTGCTGAGGGGTAGCCGACCATGAATCTCCGGTGTTTGGAAGCTATGAATCGTGGCGAACCCCTGCCAATTCTTTGAGCACGGATGTTACGTCCCATCTTTCATCACCATCAGAAGATTCCGAGCTTGACGGCGAGCTCAGACGCCTTATATTCGGGCTTGAGCCGGACGTATGCCTTTTTCTCACCTTTCGCCGTAATCATCGTGTTCACTTTATCAACCTTGACGTCGTAGAGCTGTTCAACCGCGCGCTTGATTGTTCGTTTGTCCGCTTTGATATCCACGATGAAGACAAGTTTGTTCTCCTTCTCTATCAAGGCCACCGCGTCCTGCGTGATCAGAACCCTTTTAACCACGTCTTGTAAATTCATTTCAACCTCTCCTCCAAAACCTTCAATGCGCTCTTGGAAAATAGGGTGAGCCTGCTTGGCTTAGCGCCGGGGGCGAGATGTAGAACGCTGAGGTCACGCGCTAAAACCACTTCGACGCCTGGGATGTTAGAGGCCGACTTTCCCAATCCTCTATCCTCTCCCACAATGATTAAGGGGCCGCGTCTTTTCTTGTATCGTCTGCCCCGCATCTTGCCCTTACCCGCGCGAATCTTCTTCTCATCGCATCTTTCAAGCTCCTGCTTCAAACCGAGTTTTTCGAGTAACTTCTTCACGTCGGATGTCTTGGTCAGAGATTCCACCGAGTCTTCCAACAGTATTGGTGTTTTTATGTCGTCAGGTATTCTGTGCCCACGTTTTTTCACGTATTCCGGAGCTGCGGTGAAGGCAAGTGCTGAAAGAAACGCGTTGCGAAGTTCTTTTGCGTTGATTTTCTTGTGGATTTTCTTCTCTGTGGTAGGTGGATGCGTGGGCCTTCCACCGACGGCTGAAGGAACCATTCCTCCCGCGCCGTATTTCGGTGTCCCCCTACCCTTGACGCGTGAAATTCTCGCCATTCCGAAACCGGGGCCCCATGACTCGACCGAATGTTTGTGACCCGAAAGCTTCGACGTGCCTTTCGGCTGTAGCCTATGAGTGAATAGGTGGATGTAGGCTCTTGCGACGAGGTCTTCTCGTAAAGGTGCGTTGAAGAACCAGGGAAGCGTGATTGTTTCAGTAATGTTGCCCTCGGTGTCGTAGACGTTTCTTTCATGATGTTCTTTTCTCTGAAGTATAAGCAGAGATGTGAAGTTCATATCCTAAACCTCCAACAGCGTTATTTCGGGTGGTTCCTGATGTTTGGGAGGACGTGCTGGTGCCCTTAAGATGAGAGGTCTCAGAGGAGTTCCTGCTACAGAACCTTCGAGAACTAAGTAGTCCGTTTTTACCAGCCCGAAGCGATACCATCCGGACGATGGGTTTATGGTTGAAGGGTCTTGGGAAATTCGGAGAATACGTTTGTTGTATTCGGTTCTTCTGTGATATCCCATCTGGCCCGACCGTGGAACGGTGTACATGACATAATGAGGATTCCACGGCCCTATGGCCGCGACGCCTCTTCTTGTTTTTCTCGATTTTCGCTGGAGAATCGATACACCGTATCGTTTCACTACTCCTTGAAACCCTTTGCCTTTAGTTACGCCGATGATGTCTACGTATTCCCCTTCCTTGAAGACATCGGAAACACGGATTTCCGAGCCGAGAAGTTGTTGTGCTTTTTCCAGCGCGGACGACACCGAGCCTCCGACCTTGATTTCCAAAATGTTCGGAGTTTTTCCAGCACCAACCAGGTTGGGCTGCGTCGCAACTATCAACCTAACTTCAGCGATTTGGTCCTTCAACCTATTGATGTTCTCGGGACCTGGAGTTGGTCTGAAAGTTGGGTTTCTTCTCTTTATTTCTTCTGGAACATTTGAAACCCAAAACCTACCCAAATCTTTTAGCCTTCCGTTTTCTTGTCCGTAGACAACTAAGCCGATGACTTTGAGAGGTGGAGCAGCTACGACGGTGCATGATTTGGTAATTTCGCTACCTTGGGTGGGCGAACCCGGAGTGTTGTCGATGAAATGGATAGATGTCATCCCTACTTTGTAGCCAACGAAACCAAGCGGCCCTTCTTTTCCGTCGGGCCAGTGTTTCACCCGCGGAAGAAGACTTTTTGCTCTTCCACGTGGTAGGAAAGCCAACGACCCATGCCGCGGCCTAGAATATTTTCTTCTGCCCAATTTTGATAACCTGCTTCTCTACAAGGGATGCATCATAAAAACCTTAATACGCTGTCGACTGGTCAAGGCTTATTTGTCAGCCCGTTCAACCATTTGATGCCTTGGAAGACGAAATTACGAAAGAAATTGTTGAATTGATTATGTCTGATGACGTTGTCGGCTTAGCAACCCACCGTCATTATCCTCGTGAAAGAATGATATACAGCCGCTTCGGTAGATGCGGGTTCGCCATCGACGTGGTCAAAATGGTTCGCGGAGTCAGGACAATTCACTCTGTCCTAGTTGAGGCCGAGGCATCTGTTTCCTCGGATTTTGTGCAGGATTTCCTCAGCTCACCGGGAAAAGTTGTCTACACACTTAGTGTCCAAACGGCTTCGGGAAAAACCTTGAAAAGAAAGACCGCGGAATACCGGGATGCAGAAGACCTTTTCAACAGAGTCGAGAAGGTCCGAAGGGCTTTCTACACCGTCTACAACAAGCTTAAGGAAAAGGAGAAAGCACCTGTGACGAAAGTTGGGGAAGAGCTGTTTCACGCCGTCGGGTTGACAGCCGACGAACTTCATCTCGGAGTCTGACTTTTATTTCTTAATCCCGGGAATCCGGTAAATTATCATCTCTTCGTCGGTGTAGACGAAAACGTCTCCACATTTGACGCATCGATAATATTTGTTAACTCCTTTTTCGCCTTTCTGATCCCCCAGGTATTCGAGGCTGTGCTCGCAGGATTCGTTCACAACCGAATTCGTCAGATAAGGGTTTATAACCTTGTTGGTCAAATGATTACAGAAACCCGTACTGCGAGCATTTCACCATGATGCGGCGTCACGAAATATCTTTTGACCAGCGCGTCAACTTATTTGCCGGATGCTGAAATATTTTCTTACGTTTGGAACTGACGTAAAGCCGCAGACATTCGCTTCACCGACCAAAATCGAACTCGGCATATATAACGCGGTAGCCTATGTCGAAGGAGCGCCTGTCAAATTCGACGGTTATCTGGAACGGGTCGAAGCCGAAAAAGCCTTTCTTCAAGCCGTGCACTCTGTCAAAAGCCCGTTCGAACCATTTTTCTCAAAAGTAAATGAGTTGACGCATTTTCTCGCGGAGTCGGAGGATTTTTGCTCCGGCGTGCTTTTCAATGATGTTGTTTTGTTCAGGGATTTTGTCGGCTTGATTCCCGTTTTCGCCGGCGGCCATCCTTTCACCATAACCAACGTCAAAAGAGAAGCCATCATCCATGGGCTCGTCCCTCTCGAACCCGGCACAATCTATGACGTGAAAACAGGCGAAAAGAAAAATTACCATCATCAGCCACATGTCAGAACAGATGTTAACAATTTCATCGATGCATTGAGGGGTGCCGTGAGGAAATTTTGTCCACCTAAAACGGCTGTTTTCTTTTCAGGCGGAATTGATAGCCTCATTTTGGCGAAGATAATAGTAGACGCTGGTCTTTCACCTCTGCTACTCACCGTCGGAACGGCTCAAAGCACGGATTTGAGAAGCGTGGAAAAAGCCGCGAAAACCATTGGGTTAGACGCGGTGAAAATCGTGGTTGACAGCAACGATGTACAACGGAGTGTTGCGGAGCTTGAAAAAGTTTTGGGGCCTCTGAAGCCGATGGACGCAGCCATCGGGGCCGCTATGCATATTCTCTCAACTATGGCTTCAGAGCAAGGGTATTACTGTGCGGTTATAGGCCAAGGTGCTGACGAGGTTTTCGGCGGCTATAAGAAATACGAGAATGTTTTGCAGAGGGAGGGATACGATGGGTTGCATCGCTCTTTGATGCATGATTTTTCGATGCTCGGGTTAGAAGGGCTTGTTCGCGATTTCACAGCTGTCAGGTTGGGCGGTGCATATCCCCTACCACTATACTTGACCAAAACCGTGTTGAGCCTGGGTTTGAACTTACCGGTAACATCGAAATTGACGATAATAGACGGCAGAATTGTCCGCAAACATTTTCTCAGGCTTGTCTGCAGAGAGCTGGGTTTGCTTGAATACGTCGATGTCGGGAAGAAAGCTCTTCAATACGGGTCAGGCATAGAGAAGTTGGTGAAACGGCTGCGTTGAACAGAATAACCAACGCCCTTCTTCTGTTAAAGAGACTTCGAAGAACTGGATGGGTTGAAGTAGGCGTCAAGAGCCCCGAGTCAGTTGCAGACCATTCCTACGCCCTCGCAGTCATGGCTTTCATCTCAGCCGATAAGCTCGGCCTCGACGCGGAAAAAGCCGTAAAAATGGCACTTGTCCACGACATTCCTGAAAGCTTTCTCGGAGACCTCACCCCAAGAATGAAAAAGAAAATTCCAAGAAAAATTCTCGAAACAGTAGAAAAAGCGATTTTCCACGAGCTATTTTCAGAACTGCCGCCGAGACAAGCTGAACAATACTATAACCTTTACGTTGAATACCTGGAAAAATCCTCGTCTGAAGCACGTTTGGTCCACAAGCTCGACCGGGAAGAGCTTGTGAACGAAGCCTTGTGGATTGCGGCTCGCCAGAAAATCAATCTAAAAAGATTCGGAATTCGCGGAAGCGGTTTTATTAGACGCGGAGGGATATATGGTAGGATTGGCTGACGATGACTACATAGTGAAAGCATTGCTGGCGGATTTTCCATTCCTCCGCGAAATAAGAGACTACGTCGCTCAGCGGGGGCTTCGTCTCGAAGATTTTGAAGGAAACAACGAATACATTGCCGCTGCAGTGGAAAAGGTTGAAGAAGCTTTGCTAAAATGGCCTTCGAAGCCTGTCACCCGGTTTCGCACCAGTGAGGTTGAGATTTTCAGCCATCCCTTGGCCATGGCGTTGATTGCGATGCTGGAAAGCCCGTTTGCGAAGAGGCGGTTCGCAGCTTACGAAGCTGAACGATACGTGTCCATGCTGAAAAACATTCGTGAAGAACAGAAAAAAGTCATCGCATACGTTGCTCGAGAGGTTCTCGGTTTCCGCATCCGGGAAGACAATCCTCCCTACGAGTTCTGGATTCATTTCGCAGATTATCTGAAGGTCGCTGTTGATTTGAACGAGCCGCGGTTTCGTCTCGTCAACAGGCTTCTCGATAAAGGCTATGTCGCGGTGACGAGAGCCGAAGCTCTTACACTCGTCAAAAACGGGATGGAAAAACTCATACATCAACGTTTGGAAAAAATGGGCCGCATTGCTCCACCGCCTTTTCTCGCGGAATACGTTGAGCAGTTGAGGAAAAAGCTCGAAGCATCTCGACAGAGAGAGTCGACAGCTAATGTTAGGCTTGAGCCTGAAAGATGGCCGCCCTGTATGCAGGCTTTACGGAACAGATTGCTTAGCGGCGAATCGGTCAGCCATTTTGGAAATTTTGCCATCGCGGCCTTCATGCTTCGAATCGGCATGACGGTTGAGGAGGTGATGAGCGTTTACATGCAGAGGGGTGATTTCGACCCGAAAATCGCCCGCTACCAAGTTGAACATATCGCTGGGCTAAAGGGAAGCCGGACAAAATATTCCGTTCCTAAATGTGTGACGATGCAGACACACGGTCTATGCATAGAGGATGGGAAGCTCTGCGGCGGTGTCAAAAACCCCATGCAATACTACCGGAAAATGGCTATGCGTAAAACTAGCAAACAAGAAAAAGAGGAGGAGAAAAGCTAAACCTTTACTTTGGAAAATCGTTTTTCGACGTCGTCCCAGTTGACCACGTTCCACCAGTTATCGACGTATGAGGCTCGATCGTTTTTGTACTGTAGGTAGTAGGCGTGTTCCCATACGTCAAGCGTTAGGATGAGCGGTAGGTCGGGCGGGTGCATGAAGTTCTGCTTCTCGACTTGGTAGATGATGAGGGATTCGGATTCTGCGTCGTAGGTAAGAATGGCCCAGCCGACTGCTTCGACATTTTTCGCCGCGTCGCTGAACTGTTTTTTGAAGGATTCGAAATCGCCGAAATCTTTGTTGATCTGGTCAGCTATGCTTCCTCCGGGTTTGCCGCCGCCTTTGCCCGGCGGAGCCATGTTAGGCCAAAACACTGCGTGAAGCTTGTGGCCGCTAAGGTTGAAGCTGAGGTCGCGGAGAATGCCTCGGACGTTTTCGGGGTTTTCGCCTTTCCGCTGTTTTTCAAGCCGTTCCAAAGCAGCGTTGGCGCCGTTCACGTATGCTTGATGATGTTTGGTGTGGTGAAGCGTCATGATTTCGGCGGAAATCACGGGCTCCAAAGCGTTGTACGCATAAGGGAGCGGTGGAAGAGTGTATTTCTTCATGGTATAGAATTTGGATGACGGGAATATAAAAAATCTATCATCTCAACACGTAATTGCAGAACGTCTTTATCAAGGCGGCGTTTTCATGGTCCACGGGTTGAAGCCCGAAGATTTCGCTGAAATCCTGAAAATTTTGAAAGAACGTTATCAACATGGGAACGGTACTCTTCACGTTTCTGACCAGATGCCTTTCAGAGTCTTGATAGGAGCTGTTCTTTCTCATCGAACCAAGGATGAGAAAACCGACGAAGCCTACCACCGGCTTTTTTCCAAGTTCAAAGATGGTCACGAGCTTGCCAACGCAGATGTCCGAGAAATCGCCCACCTTATCAAGCCAGTAGGGTTTTACAGGCAGAAAGCCAAACGAATAAAAAAAATCGCCCAAATTATCTACGGAGAAAAAGGCGGCCATGTTCCAGATGACCGTGAAGAGTTGATGAAGCTTCCCGGCGTGGGGCCGAAGTCCGCTGACATCGTTTTGTCGTTTGCGTTCGGAAGGCCTGAAATCGCCGTCGACACTCATGTTGACACGGTTGCGAAAAGGCTGGGAATCGCATCCGAAAAAGCCGGGTACGAAGAAGTGAAAAAAGCTTTGACTGAAATGGTTTCAGTCGCCGACGCTCCCTACGTAAACATGTTATTTGTCAGGTTTGGCCGCGATATCTGCCGCAAGCAGAAACCTCGATGCCAAATCTGCCCAATATCGCATAAATGCAGATATTATGCTGAAAAATTCACAGCCCCAGCTTCTTGATAGTTTCGAGAACTTCTTTTGCGTGGCCGTCGGCCGAAACTTTGTGAAAAGCTTCAATGATTGTGCCCGAGGAATCTATGATGAAGGTTTTCCGTAGGGCGCGTCCTTTTTCTTCGCTGTAGGAATTGTATAGCGAAGCGACTTTACCGTCTACGTCGGACAGCAAGTTGAAGTTGAGGCCGTATTTTTTGATGAATTTTCGATGTGATTCAGGCGTGTCGACGCTGACTCCGACCACGTTTACGTTTAGTGGTTTGAGCTGCTGCATCGAATCCCTGAACCCGCAGGCCTCCGTCGTGCATCCCGGCGTGTCATCCTTTGGATAGAAATACAGAACTAAAGCCTTGTATCCTTTCAGCAGGTCCGATAATGTTACTTTTCTTCCTTCCGAGTCTATGAGCTCGAAATCTGGGGCTTTGTCTCCTTTTTCAGGCTTCATTTCAGGTTGAAGGAATGGCCGCAGCCGCATGTGGATGTTACGTTGGGGTTGTTGATGGCGAAACCAGACCCCATCACGTCTTCGATGTAGTCGATTTCAGAACCTTCGATGAAGGGCGCGCTAAACGAGTCTATAACTATTCTTACTCCGCCCGTTTCAACCACGACATCGTCGTCGTAAACGTTTTCATCCAAGGCCATGCCGTACCGATAGCCTGAACATCCTCCACCCGTAATGTATATCCGGAGAGCCATCTTTTCGCTTCCGCCTTCTTCCTTGATGAGTTGCGCAATTTTCTTAGCCGCTCTTTCTGTGACCTTTAGGTCAAACGTCTGGTGAATCGTTTCCATGATGTCGGTAGCAGCTTACGGTTGGATTAAAATCTTTTTCGGCTACACATTTAAATAACGTATTACGTGTGAATGCAGCGAAACGGGTTGAAAATCGTCAAGGAAGACGCCGACTCGATTACTTTGGACGTGACAGACCTGCCTCAGCCATATGCAAATGCGTTACGGAGGGTAATCATGAGGGAGGTCCCCGTCATGGCGGTCGAAGAAGTTCTAATTATCGAAAATTCGTCCGTGATGACCAACGAAGTTCTCTCTCATCGAATTTCGCTCATTCCGTTTATAACTGATTTAGACAACTATAACGTGGCCGAAGAATGTGCCTGTAAAAGCAGGCTGGGTTGTGAAAAATGCGTTGTAAGGTTTGTGTTAAGAGCTGAAGCTATAACGGAACCTGTGACGGTTTATTCACGTGATATAAAACCAGAAAAACACGGTTCAATTGTTGTGCCTTTTAGCGGCGACATACCAGTCGTCGCTCTGGCCCCAGGCCAGAAAGTCGAGCTCGAGCTCTATGTTCGGCTTGGTAGAGGGAAGAGGCATTCGAAATGGCAGTCAGGAATAGCGACCTTGTACGAGGAGGATAATAAGCGGTTTCTCTACGTGGAAAGCTTCGGTTTTCTGCCCCCTCGCCGCATGATTCTCGAAGCGGCCAAAACAGTTAAGACAAGGCTGTTACAAATCGACTCCAGCCTAAAAGAGTTGATGAAATATGAGGCCTCGAACTGAAATCGAGATCGCCATCAGACGAAACGCTCCGAAGACGGCTTTTAGAGAAAGGTTGCTACGGGAAATTAAAAGGAGTAAAAGAAATAGAAGAGTGGTTAACCTTTCACGCATTCAACGTCACGCTGAGGATAATGATGTTGTGTTTGTTCCCGGCAAGGTTTTGGGCAGCGGCGTTTTCACAAAGAAAATAACGGTCGGCGCGTTCAGCTTTTCAGAATCAGCTATTAAGAAAATAACGGCCGCTGGTGGACGAGCTCTTCTTGTCCAAGATTTCCTGAAAGAATTTCCACGTGGGTCAGAGGTGACAATTATTGGCTGAGAAAAGCTACGTCATGAACGCGGAAGGCTATCGGCTGGGACGGCTCGCGTCCTACGTTGCTAAGTTGCTGTTGAAGGGACATCGGGTCACCATTTACAACGCTGAAAAAGCGGTCATCACGGGTAAAAAATCAGCCGTACTGGAACACTATTTGAAACTTCGGCGGCGAAAACAATTTAGCTCTCATAAAAAAATAACTGTTTGGTATCCTACGAAGCCAGACGCGCTTCTCCGGCTTGCTATTATTAGAATGTTGCCGAGGAAAAAAGCTCGTGGACGAGAAGCTATCAAAAAGCTCAAAGTTGTCACAGGACAGGCCAACGTGGTCGGCGAAGCCATCGAATTTGAGGATGCGAAACTTAGAACACCGGTCAGCAGGTCGGGAAAAATCATCAGATACATCACACTTAAGGAGTTATCGTCTCTTCTACGAGGTGGACGTGAATGAGAAAGACCGACACCATTTTCGTTGGAAAAAGGAAAACATCGGTTGCTAAAGTTTTCATGAGGCCCGGTAAAGGAAACGTGATCGTCAACAAAACGCCCATCGACCTTTTCAACGAATTCTTCAAAAACAAAGTTCTGACACCGCTTAGGCTTCTTCCCGAGTTCAGGAGCAAACATGATTTCATAGTTTCGGTAAAAGGCGGAGGAATCATGTCATCAGCGGAAGCCATCGCGATAGCGTTGTCTAAAGCCGCTGCGTCCGTTTCACCTGAAAACAAGCAGACCCTGCTCAGCTATGATCGTCACTTGCTGGTCGACGACCCGCGGAGAACGGAGCCTAAGAAACCTAACCGCCGCAGCGCCAGAAGGTTCCGTCAAAAGAGCTACAGGTGATTATGCGTCCATGATGTTTCCTGTAAGATGTTTTAGCTGTGGCCGAGTCATAGCCCATAAATGGGATGAATACCGTAACCGAGTCAACGCCGGGGAAAACCCGAAAGATGTTCTGGAAAGCCTCGGTTTTAAACGCTATTGCTGCAAACGAATGTTCATATCCGCGGTAAATGTGATGGATGAAGTTTTAGAGTTTTACACAAAGTACAGCGAGGCTGGAAGGAGCCAGATATGAATTCAGAATCATTCACAATTTCTGATGCGGATGCATGGATGATTTTCGACAGCCGCGGCTCTGAAACGGTCGAAGTTGAGCTGACTTCACGGAACGTACAGGCCCGAGTTTCAGCTCCTTCAGGTAAAAGCAGGGGAAGTAGGGAAGTCATGCCTTTTCCAAACGGCGGAGTGACAGAGTCATTAACCATCTTTAGACGCGACATCAAGCCGAAGCTAATAGGCTTCGACCCAACAGACCAAACAGGGGTAGATGAACTGCTCAAACAAGTCGACGGCACACCGCTCTTTTCCAAGATCGGCGGAAACCTAGCCTACGCCATATCCGCCTGCACCACGCTGCTCACAGCAAAACTTAAACAAATCCCTGCGTGGCGTCGAATCGCCGACCAATCAGGCCTCCAGCCCACATATCCACTACCTTTAGGCAATGTTTTAGGCGGAGGCTCACATGCTGGTGCAGGAGCTCCAGACATACAGGAATTCCTCGTATTTCCAATCAAACCCTCTACAGTCGAAGATGCCTTGAAAAACAACATCGCTGTTCACAGACGGCTGGGCAATATTTTGTCAAGAAAAGTTGGGAGGTTCGGCGGTGGTAAGGGAGACGAAGGCGCATACGCTCCTCCCATCGACGATGAAAAAGCTCTTGAAGCCGTGAAAGAAGCGGTGGAGGGAACTTCGTCGGGCCTTGGGCTCGATGTCGCGGCGTCAAGCCTATATGACATGTCGTCAAACCAATATCAATACCGGAATAGGAAAATCAAAATGACCAAGGAAAGACACGCGGAATTCATTTCAAGCCTCGTCGAAAAGTATGCCCTCAAATACGTGGAAGACCCGTTCCACGAATCGGATTTCGACTCTTTCGCGGAGCTTTGCAGAGCTTTTCCGAATATTCTCGTGTGCGGGGACGACCTCGTCGTGACACGGGCCGAAATCATACGCAGAGCAGCGGAAATGAAAGCTGTTAGAGCAGTCATAATTAAGCCGAACCAGGTGGGCACGATTTCCGACACGGTTAATGCGGCGAAGGAAGCTGAGAAACATGGAATTATCCGCGTGGTTTCACATAGGTCAGGCGAAACATGTGACGACTTTCTCGCCCATCTCGCCGTTGGTCTGGGCGGCAAATTTATTAAGGCAGGCGTAGTCGGAGGTGAAAGGATGGCTAAGGCTAATGAGCTTCTACGTATCTGGTATCGCTGGGGTAATTCCATCCCCATGCAAACAGGTGAGGCGCGATGACCTTGTCCGCTGAACAAGAAGCTGAAATTCTGGAACAACTCGTCAAATACAACGTCCACATCGGCTCACGCATCAAAGTCAAACATATGGAGTCCTTCATATTCCGCATGAGGTATGACGGTGTTTATCTCTTCGACGTCAAAAAAATTCTGGAAAGGCTAAACCTCGCCGCCAAACTCATCTCATATTATCCGGCGAACGAAGTGGTTGCTGTTTCGACACATGTTTTCGGGATGAGGGCTGTAACGAAGTTCGCTGAGCTCACGGGCGCGGTGGCGGTGGCTGGAAAGATGATGGCAGGCGTGCTCACTAACAGGACGCTGAAAAACTACATGGAGCCATCGTTGGTAATCATATCAGACCCTCGTTACGATGTTCAAGCACTTGAAGAAGCTGCGATAGCGAGGATACCTGTCATAGCGATGTGCAGCACCGACAACACATGTTCGAACGTTGACCTTGTAATCCCGATGAACAACAGAAGCCGAACATCTCTCCCCTACGCGTTCTGGTATTTGACTAGGCGTGTACTTGAAGAAAGGGGGCAGCTTACACCGGATTTCGACGCCATCGTAAAGCCGGAAGACTTCATGGCGCTACCGACCGCCGCCGAGATAGAGTAGAAAAGGCGATACAACAGTTTCGTAGCTTCTTCGGAGAAAATCGGCGTAGTAGTCTGGGTCGTAGTCCCTGCTCTGTAGAAGCTGAACCGGGATGCCGCGGGTTTTTTTCACCACGTATTTCACAGATTCGCCGGGAGCAACCACGGCACCCATCTCTTCAAGCATCTTCGCCGCCTCGACGTGTTTGAGTTTTTTACAGTAGCTGTTTACCGGAGCTGAAATGCTCCGCTTAACCGCCAGCTCCTCGACGTCGAAACCACCGAGATAAAGCGTTTTCAAATATGCCCGATAGATTTTTTCGCATTCACGTATTTTTTCATCCACTTCATCACGTGAACGAATTTCAGCAAGCT
The DNA here is from genome assembly GCA_038831915.1 of Candidatus Caldarchaeum sp. Taxonomy (GTDB): domain Archaea; phylum Thermoproteota; class Nitrososphaeria_A; order Caldarchaeales; family Caldarchaeaceae; genus Caldarchaeum. The sequence continues at coordinate 80,055 of JAWBKB010000001.1, read as the reverse complement.
TCCCGATCATCTCCAGTTGCATCTTCTTAACCAGTTGAGGCGTGTCTCTTCGCCGCGCCTCTATTCCCCTGCATTTTATCCGGCCGTCGGTGTAGACGCCGAAATACCTGTTGTTAACAGGTCTTTCAGGAGTTTTTCTCGATTCGAGGAAAACTATCCATTGAAAAGTTCCTTCGTATCCGACCGGTAGGTTGACTTCCTTTTCCAGGATTTCTCCAAACTTTCTGTAGTCGTCTTCCGAAGCATTTTCCTTCCAAATCCAGAGACAGTCGACGATGCCGTGTAAAACTTTGAATCCATGTTCTTCGGCGAGCCGCACGCTTTTCAGCAACGTATCACGGGCGAGAGCGCAGACGGCGAGATGTGCTTCTCTGCTACCGAACTTCGCTTTCTTGTATCCGAGATATCCGAAAGAAGTCACTAAAATCCATTTGAGCGCGTCCGACCTCGCTTTGAAAATCTTGTTTCCCGTTTCTTGGAAAAGTTTTTTGTATTCGAGTCTTCTTTTCAAAGGCTTTTCGACGGCTCGCGGCACAATTCCCCGCCATTTTCGGCAGACGTGGTAGCCGATTTCCGGTATGTCGTCGCCGCCGCAGCAGCGGCAGTTAACCGTTTCACCGCTGATGTTGTTTTTCACCATCAACATGGGGTAAAGGCTGTGGAAGTCAAGTTCGCCGACGTTCCAGTACACGCCGGGCCTATGGTCGAGAATCCATCCGCCTCTATCGACATGCATCAACTCCGCACCTGTGGCGTAGAAAGGCCTTCCACCATCGGCGGGAATCAAAACATCGTTGAGAAAAGCTTGATGATACTGAAGAGATGTCATGCAGCGGCCTATGGTGTACCGCGCCGCGTCTTGAACAGGAACCCGGACCACTCGGGCTACCTCTAAAACACCGTGAAGACCTGTTTCTCTGTAGAGCATGGAGTTGTCGGCGTCGATGTGAAGCCTTCCACGTAGCTTGAACGCTGAAAAGCTATGGTAAACTCTGCCGTAGCTCATGTAGGAAAAACTTTTGCCACGGCTTCGCGGGTCTTCTTCTCGGCCGAGCCGAAGAACAATTCCATGAAGCTTCGCCCTGTAACGAAGATATCGCATCAAAAAAGAATCGCCGCCCTCCGTGATGACAACGTCGACGTCAAAATCATTCAAAACCTTGGCAAAATCCATGAGAATTGTTTCTTCACCGCCTTCGAGAACGATTTTCTCTCCGTCAATTTCGAGCTGAACCATGCGGAGAACATCCGTGAAAGAGGGCAAAGGCCCAGAGCCGACGACCGCTTTGAGAAAGCACACGCGGAGAAAAGAAACGTCGTAAAAGGGGTTTTCAACAGACTCGACCGCTCTGAACATTCCGTCCCTTTTTTCCACCGTGACGATGGGAGCTAAATCAAACCTGTAGAGAAATTCCTGAGAAGCCGGCAGGTCTACGTTGAAGACTTGGATTCCGCGCGAACCCCAGCGAGACGTCACAAAGTCGGCGAGAAACCTCTTCTCGGAAACGGGTGTTTCCACTTCGAGAACATCAACCCAACCGATTCCAAGAACTCGTTTCAACCTATTTCTAACAACGTATCTTTCCTCCAAAGCCTTCCCCAGCTCATCTAAAACATCGCGAGGGCCCGCGAAGTAGAGTGACGGCATCCATTTCACAAAATCTTTGAACACGGTTTTCTCGTTTCGAACCCATATCACTACTCCGTCATTACGGCAGACAACGTCGAGTAAACGGCCTTCCACAACAGATGAAAACGTGTTCCAGAATTTATCATGAGAGAGTTGCTTGAAAATGCAACGTTTAATATTGCATCATGTGGAAAATTGGTCATGGTTGTTTTCTTTGGAGCGGTTCTTCCACGATACGACGTGGATTTCCGCAAGGTCGTTGATTCCGCGGTGATGTTTGAAGACCTTGGATTTTCGTCTTTATGGGTCACCGACCATCTTCAGCCGCGGCGGGCGTCAAGAATTTTAGAATCGTGGACTCTTCTGTCGGCTCTTGCTCCGCTGACCGATGCGAGGCTTGGCACGGTCGTGCTCTGTTCCTGCTATCGTCATCCATCTCTTCTCGCGAAAATGGCCGGAACACTCGACGTCATTAGCAACGGCCGCCTTGAACTTGGAATCGGCACAGGATCCGAGCCGCAGGCCGAAGAGCTTGAATCACTCGGAATGGAAAAATGGCCCCCTAAAGAAACGTCGAACAGATTCAGGGAATACGTGACTGTTCTGAGGCTTTTGCTCAAAGATTCTGGAGCGGTTGATTTTGACGGCAAGTTTTACCGTCTTTCGAAAGCGGTTTGCAACACGCCATCCGTTCAACGGCCCACAACATTCATCTGGATAGGGGCGCGGAAGAGAAAAATGATACAAATTGCCGCGGAGCTTGGAGACGGATGGAACTTCTACGGCGAGACATTGGAGGAATACCGTAACGCAGTGGCTGTTTACGACGAAGCCGTAAAAAACTTCGGCCGCAAACCATCCAAATCAGTTTTCACCAACACGTTAATTTACTCGAACGACGCTGAAAAAGCTGAGAGGCTCAAACATTTCGGGCCCTTCGAATCCGAGGAAGGCGCGTTACGGAAAACATTCACCATCCTACACGGAACACCTGACAAAGTCATCAAGCAAGTTGAAGAACTCAAAAACCTAGGTGCCGGGTTAATAATTTTACGGGACATGGACCCCGATTCATCGAACGTCAGGTCGTTCGCCCGCGAAGTGTTACCCAGCTTCAGCTAACTCTTATTAACCGCGCGCTAGTAAAGTAACTGATGAAGGTCTTTTTCGACACAATTGTTTTGAACACGAAATCCCGAATCGAGCTCAATGATGTTTCCGACAGAGTTGAAAAATCTGTTCAAGCTTCGGGAATCAAAAACGGAGTTGTCAACGTTTTTTCGATGCATACGACGATGGCTCTTTATCTCAACGAAAACGAGTCGAACCTTCGGCAGGATGTTCTCGAATTTCTCGAAAAACTCGCACCGCCGCAGAAAGGCTATCACCACGACACCATCGACCCAACAGCAAACACATTTTCACACCTACGGTCGATACTTCTGTCGCCCGTGGTCACTCTCGCAGTGCAGGACGGAAAAACAGTCCGCGGCACATGGCAGTCAATCATCGCCGCCGAATTCGACGGCCCTAGAACCCGTAAAATCCTCATCCAAGTAATCGGCGAATAACAAGTCGGCGAAAAACCTTTTTACCTTATCAACGACCTACGGATAAAACCTGACCGGAACCTTATCTCGACAACTGGTTTGAAGGCATGGTTATGGACTGATTAGCATTTGATAGACATGTGCTCAAACGAATGGCGGTAAAATCCTTATGAGCGTTTGAGATGAAAAAAGGTGTTGGAGTTAGCTTGGATGTAACTGTCTTCGAGCATAAAAGCGGGGAGTGTGTGGAAGGGCTGCTAATAAGAAGGTCAAGGGGATAGCCTCTGTCTTTGTCGCAACTCTTTAAAGAGAACCTGTTTGTTTAAACCCTGGTTCACAGAGTCGATGTGTAACGCGTGTCGATAGCTGTGTTCATATTTTTTAAATGTCGCGTTAACAGTTTGAGTGAAGGATGTCGCGGGCTGTTGTTGTTTTGACGGCGGTCGGTTGGGCTTTGTTGGACGAAAGCCTTGGACGGGTGGAGTTGAAGCCTTTCGCCCAAACTCCTGCTGAAATCGCTAAAAATCTCCAATCAGGATATGTTCCAGAAAGCTATGTCGAAAGTTTTCTCACATCAGCACGTGAAAAAGGTTTCGGCGTTTTGGCTTACTGGGATGAAAGAATCGGCGAGTTCTTGAAAAATTTTGCTGGAAGATTCGGCCTCGTAGTCGAATATGCTGAACCCTCTGTAATTGATTTGGAATCTCTTCTCTCTGGTGAAGAAGTGGAACGTTACCGAAGCCTTGTCAGAGATGTTTTGACGGAAATGGCTCGTCAAGCAATCGCGACCGTAGCGGGAAGAAGAGACCTTCACATAGTGCATTCAGTTAGGGCTTTAGACGACCTCGAAAAAATGAAAAACCAAATCTACGTCAGGGTGAAAGAATGGTATGACGTTCATTTTCCTGAACTTTCAAGCATAGTTTCGGACATTGACGATTTTCTGCAACTTGTTTCGCAGCCTCTTTTACGGGACGAGGTTGAAGAGAAAATGCTGTCGAAGCTTTTGAAAAGCGAAGACGTTGCCAAAGTGGCTGACGCAGCCCGGAAATCCATAGGTGGACCGTTGTTTAAAAAAGACGCGTCAGCTCTTTCATCGCTCGCCGCGCTCGGAGTTGAGGTGAGCAGGCTTGCAGAAAAGATGTCAGAATACGTTCGAGAATTGATGGCGTCCGAGGCGCCTAATCTTTCCGCTGTCGCGGGCCCCGTGTTGGGCAGTCGGTTGATTTCTCTTGCCGGTAGTTTGGAAAAATTGGCCCGTCTTCCGGCGAGCACGGTGCAGGTTTTGGGAGCTGAAAAAGCACTGTTCCGCTTCCTAAAGACTGGGCGTGGAGCACCGAAACACGGAGTTATCTTCCAGCACCCGCTTGTTCACAGCGCGCCGAAATGGCAGAGGGGTAAAATCGCCAGAGCTCTTGCAACTAAGATTAGCATCGCCGCTCGCATCGACTATTTCAGCAAAGAGGACCGTAGTGCAGTTCTTCGTGAATCGCTTGAGAAACGGGTGGAGGAAATCCGCCGCAAATATGCTTCGCCACCGGTGAAAAAAGCTGTGACCAAGCCTGTTGAAAGGAGAAGGAGAAGGCGATGAAGCCTATTATGAAGAAGCATCCACGATTTGAAGGTGTTTTCATGGTTGAAGGATATGAAGGCACACGTCCCGCAACAATCAACTTGGCTGAAGGTTTTCAGGTGTATGGGGAGGATTTAATTCGGTTCGAAGGCGTAGAATACCGTGTTTGGAATCCTTTCCGAAGCAAGCTTGCCGCAGCCATAGTCAAAGATGTCGATGAAATTTTCATCAAGCCCGGAGCCAGAGTATTGTATCTTGGCTCAGCCTCCGGCACCACTGTCTCCCATGTGTCGGATATCGTCGGTAACATAGGGATGGTTTACGGCGTCGATTTTTCAGCTAAGGTGATGCAGCAGTTTATCCGCAACGTCGTTGAAAAAAGGAAGAACGTGGTCCCTATTTTGGCGGATGCGACTCGGCCTGAAAACTACAGCCACCTAGTTGGCGCTGTTGATGTTGTTTACGCGGATGTCGCCCAGCCTGAACAGGCGAGGCTGGTGGCGTCGAACTGCCGGCTGATGCTGAAACGTGGTGGAGGTGTGTTGGTCGCGGTTAAAGCCCGAAGCATAGACAGCGTCGAAGACCCGGAAAAAGTCGTCGATAAAGAGGTGAAAATACTCGCAGAAAACAAATTCGAAATCATCCAGAAGCTGAACCTTGAGCCTTATGAAAAGGACCACGTTATGGTTGTAGCGGTTTACCATGGCCGGTAAACTGGTTTGCGGCATAGATGAAGCAGGTAGAGGCTGTGTAATCGGGCCTTTGGTTATTGCCGCTTTTGCAGCGGCTCCGCGTGATTTGAGGAAGTTGAAAGATTACGGTGTGGCGGATTCGAAGGTTTTGTCGCCGCGTCGGAGGCTCGAGCTATTCCAGATTTTCAAACAGCATTACCGGTTCGAATACGTGGTGATAAAGCCGCGGAAAGTTTCGGAGAGCCTCCGTGTTCACGGCGGCATGGGGTTGAACGAGGTCGAATACATGTCCATCGCCGAGCTCGTCAAACGATTCAGGCCTGATGTTGTCTACGTTGATTCACCCGATAGAGACGTGCGGAAAGCCAGGAGCCGAATAGTCAGCCACGTCAGACATGATGTCGAGGTGCGTTGCATGGTTCACGGCGATAGTAGAAATGTTTTGATTGCCGCTGCTTCTATTGTGGCAAAAGTCATGCGGGATAAGAAAATCGAGCAGCTTAGAAAAATTTTGGGCGATTTTGGCTCAGGCTATCCATCGGACCCCTTGACACGCAAATGGTTGATGGAAAACAGCAGCAAGCCCGAATACGGAAAATATGTGCGGCATGGATGGAAAACTTTAGACAGGCTGAGGCAGACTACTCTTGACCAGTTCTAGGATTGCAGCTTTGACGGGCAGGCCAGGAATCGGGAAAACAACCGCGTTCGTCAAAATAGTCGAATTGCTTCGAAAAGACGGAGTAAACGTGGCTGGGTTTTATTCGCGTGAAGTACGTGAAAGAGGTCTCAGAGTTGGTTTTGAAATGGTTGACCTCGTTTCCGGAAATGTTTCGACGCTTGCATGGGTTGGTGAAGGCCGGGGACCGCGTGTCGGCAAATACGTTGTCAATGTATTCAACGTGGGGAATATGTCGAAACATATGCGGGAACAGTTGGAAACTGATGTAGAGGTTATAGCGGTGGACGAAATAGGGCCCATGGAGTTAACCGCCCCGCAATTCGTAGAAACTGTGTTTGAAATCTTAAATGCCGACAAATTAAGCCTGTTCACGGTTCATTACGCGGCAAAGCACGCCGTCGTGGAGGCCGTGAAGAGACACGCCGGAAGTCATCTCTACGAGTTGACGCTGGAAAACCGAGCCATCATTCCTGAGAAAGTCTACACGGTGATGAAAGATTGGTTGAAAAGCTGAACGAATTCGGGTTTCCGGTCAAATGGTACAGCGAAGGACGTGTAAAGTTTCTTGCACCAGCGTTTCCGACAACGCCGATAGGGGAGCCAGCCGCACCAAGAAAATGGCCCGTTTTCTACAACCCGTTTTCCAGCCTATCCCGTGATTTGACAGTTGTCCTGGCAAGAGCATTCAACCGCGGCGTGGTCGTCGCTGAGCCACTCGGCGGCTCCGGTGTCCGAAGTATCCGGCTGCTCGTCGAAACCGACACCGTGTCGAAAGCTTTGATAAACGACATCAACCCTAACGCAGTCAAAACAGCTAAACACAACGCGGAGATAAACGGTGTTATTGATAGATGCGACTTTTACGAAGGCGACGCGGCCGTGCTTCTTTCCGAATTGGCTGCTAAGGAGAAACGAGTTGACTACGTGGACGTGGACCCGGTTGGTTCACCGGTCAAGTTTCTGGAAAACAGTTTGCGCGCGGTGAAGAATGATGGTTTTATCGGTGTTTCGGCCACAGATGTGTCGACTTTAGTGGGAAACAAGCCATCCGCGTGTCTTCGAAAATACGGCCTGTTGGTGGGGAAAAATTTTTTCGCGAAAGAGACTGGGGTCCGTGTTCTCGCCGGCAACGTCATCTTGCGTGCGGCGGCCAACAACATCGCTGCGAAACCTGTTCTCAGCGTTTATCACCGGCATTTCATCCGTATTTTTTTCCACGTAACACGAAGACGCTCGAAAACCATCAAACTCGTCGAACAACTGGGATGGATACTGGCCTGCACATGCCTATACCACAGCCAGCATCCCGCTCTAACCCTCCCAAACCCGACGTGTCCAAAATGCGGAAAACAGATGTCTGTCTCCGGACCTGCTTGGACAGGACCCTTACACGAACCCGAGATCGTGGACAAGATGTTAAAGAATTCGGATGACCTAACCCACGCAGCCAAAATCCTCTCAACCATCGCGGAGGAAATAGACACTGTGGGGTTCTATCCTGTTGACCGAATCGCTCAAGTAGCGAAGACACATCCCCCCTCGCCTTTGAAGCTCGTTCAGAAGCTCAGGCAGTCGGGGTATTTGGCGTCGCAGACACACATCGACCCAACGGCTGTGAAAACAAACGCTCCCATCGAGAAAATTTTCGAATTAGCTTTCGGTTAAGCTCGGGTAGGCTCGACGTGTTGCAGCCGACGCATACCTCTGTATCCGAAGCCGAGAAGAAAGATTTCGCTACTGCCTTTCTTAGAGGCGCGGGGCACGTATCTTTCAATTTTTCGAAAGCTTCTCACCATCCTCTGCTCGAAGACCCGCAGAGAGGGATGTTCAAACGCTTTCAAGACAACGGTTCCACCAGGTCTGAGAAACCGTCGGCAAATATCCAAAACAGCGTCAAGAAGTTCGAGCTGTTGTTCAACAAGCAGGTCATAGTCTCCGGAATGATGTGGTGAAAGGTCTGAAATGACGGTGTCGAAAAATTCACTTTGGAGAATGTTTTCCAGCTCGCGGACAAACCGGGTTTCAAACACGTCCGCTTTGACGAAAATCACGTTCGGCCTTTGCAACTTCAATTCCTCGACATCAACAGCGACCACGAGTCCTTTATCGCCGACGATGTCAGACTCGACAGCCGTCATTCCACCAGGAGCGGCGCCGAGGTCGAGAACCTTGTCTCCTTCACGGATGACACGCCAACGCTTCTGAATTTCGAGAAGCTTAAACGCCGCCCTCGAGGGGTAGCCAAACTCCTTAGCCTTTCGCCAAAACGGGTCTTCACTCCTCCGCTGAAGCCACTGCTCCTTCGTCATTTCGAACTGTTCAGCCATTCATCTAGCAGTATACATGTTTTATAGTGTGGCTCGCCGCGAGGCCCGCATACCTGATCATACACACATGAAGGACAGGGAACACCGATCAAAGGTGTGATATTGATCTGCTTTATAAGGGGGACGAGACGTCTTGTCCAGCGGTCGTTTGAAAAAGCTTTGACGCGTTTAATGTATCCTTTCCGTTCAAGCTTAATGCCGATACGAGAGCCTTCCCGACTGGTTACGCCGAGCTTGTGCCAAAGCTCGGACTGCAGCATTCCTTCTTCGTGCTGCATCAACAGAGTGAGAGCCTTTTCTTCGAGTTTCGAAAGCTTAGCTGGCAAAGTTTATCCAATATATTATAACTATATAGCTCCAACTTAAAGCTGATGGATGTTTATTCATTTTTGGTTGTTTTCTCCCTTGTTTCTGAGTTCTTCAAGTATCGATTCCAGCAGTGTTATGGTTTTCCGGAGCGTCAGGAGGCTAATTTTACCCGCTTCGGCCAATTGTGTCATAGTGGTTTTGACGCCGTGTTTGCGGCAAGCGATGTAAACAGCCGCTGCAGAAATCGCCGATGGCTTCCGCCCCGCGAGCTTTCTCGAAAAGGTCGAAATTCTGTAAATTTCACACGCTGCTGCGGTTGTTTCATGGCTCAGCTCTAAACTTCTCGAAATCCTTTCAATCAAAGAAGACACGTCAAGGGGCTTAACCTTGATTTTGAGCCCGAAAACCATTCGTCCCACTTCACGGTTGAGCTGGTTTACAGGTATGTCGGTGTTTGAAGCTATATCTTCAAGGGTTCTGCAGAAACCGTGATGACTGCATGAAATGTAGACGAGAGCAGCGGCTGTTGTTTTCCGTGCCTTTTTAACCGCTTTGGTTGCTACAGCCTTTCTGGCGAGCTCGCCCGCCGTTTCAGCCACCTCTCTGGGCACACAAATTTTGTCAGCCACCCAGAAAACATCGCCGAGAAGCCGGACCAATAGCTTCTCATCGCGCGGCGAAAACCTTCCCGACCTTATCGTGCCAATCCCTTTATCATGCAGAAGCTCTGTTACAGGAGGCCCGACGCCACCTCTTGAATTGGCCAACATTTTTTGTGTGGCTTTTGTAGAAACGGTTTTTTCCTCGATGACTGCACCGCAAAAACTGCATACAACCTCACCTGTCAAACTATCTAAAACATGCGAGGTAGCTCCGCAGACCGGGCAGTTCATGTTTTCTCTATATATATGTCATCACCTTCCCGCACTTCCCGGTCTTCCAAAAGCTTAAGCGAAACAAATGGTGAAGTTACGGGGCCAAAAACGTTCGAAACATAACCCAGTTCCCTGCCCTTCCCATCGTAAACACGGGCCGCGAGCTTTGGAACCAGATATGCTTTTACGACGACACGTGTTCTCCCGACGCGGAAAACCTCGCCGAGAAGCTTCAGCCTCCGAAGCGACGACTGTTTATTCACCAAGCTTTCCCAGCTCCTCGGCGACTATTCTGACCAACCTCTGCTTCGACAACTTTGAACGTGGTTTGACAATTACGTATCCGGTTTTTCGAAACCAAAACCGTGGATGGCTTCCGTCAACCTTCTCAACGTCAAGCTCAAGCTTTTTACAAACCTTGGCCAAGTCGTCGACAGAAACTTTATTCACGGCAAGCTTTTGCGGAACACGCCTGCCTTCATTCCTTGAAACTTTAACGTCAAAATACACAGGCCATAAAATCAAGCCGTCACGTCTAATCAAGCCTGTCCCTGTTTGACGAGAACGGCGTTAACCGTTCCATCTTGGCCCGGGGAAGAAGTAACTCGGGCGATTCCCTCCGCCGTTTCTATCAACGCACCCCTAGTGATCACCTTTCTGCGGTCGTAGTCTCTGTTGCTGGGGTTGGAAATCACGCGGAGAATTTCAAGCCTTTTGACAACGGGCCCGATGGCCACGTTTGCGAAATTGGTCGAAATAACTGCGGTTTTCAAGTTCCCGCCCCGCGCTCGCCTAACAACCGTTTCCGGATTACCGAGTGAAACAAGATGAATTTCCCCGCCTCGCTCCCTTTTACGCTTGCCCGAGCTTGGATGAGCCTTAGCGCCCGTCTTCTTTCTCTTGTGAATGTCGGTGTGCCACTGAACCATCGCTTTTCACAGGTTTTAAGGCATGTTTTATACTTGATTCATCCTGAGAAGCAATCATCTTCTCAATCAAGGACTTTACTGCGTTTGGGTTGTTTTCGATTCCGAAAAAGTCTGCGAAAAGGGATGTCGTCCGAAGCAGAGAAGTCCTGCCTTTTTTCTCGGTTTCAACCAACCCCCTTTCGACGAGAATTTTGAGCTGGCGATAGGCGTCCTTACCCCGTATCGCTGCGAGAGTTGATAGCGGGAGCGGTTGATAATACGCGATAGTGGCTAACGTTTTAAGAACACCGTGTGGAAGAACTTTGCGGCGGGTGTATCTCTTGACTATGTTCATGAGGTCGGGCCTCAGCCTCATGAAAAACCTGTCGCCCTCGAGTTCGACGATTTCCACAGCTCGTCCGCTATATTCCTGCTTCAGCATCTCAACAATTTTCCTGACTTTATCAGGTGAACGAGTGCCTATAGCTCTTTGAAGGGTTTTAAGCGGCACAGGTTTATCGCTAGCAAACAACACTGCCTCGGCAAGCACCTTACCTTCCTGAAGTTTGTCCAATCATTTCACCTCTTATGACCACCAAATCGCCGGCGTCTTCGGGTTGAAAGAGCAAAACATACCGACGGACCGCCGCAAACAACAACAATATGAACGTCTGCGCGGCCTCCAGACGACTGCATCCATAAACAAGCTCGGAAAAAGAAACAGAATTCCGCTGTCCAAATAAAATTCTTAACTTTTCGATGAATTTGTCCAATTCTTCTTCTATTTTGACAATAAATTCGTTGAGGATTATTCTGTTTTCCTGAATTTGTGGCGGAACTGAATCAGCCTTTTTGCGCGTCGACTGTGACAAAGCTTTCTGCAACGCCGTGACTATTTCTTGTATCGTCGCTGTCATCAATTCAGGTTTGAACGGAAGCTCGATGGGGGGTAGAACGGTTATTTCTGGTTTGGGCTTTGGTTTGGGCGGCACATCCCCCTGCAATAATTTTTCCGACTTGATTCGATGGATGACAGCGGCGGAATGGACAGCTATGCCGCATAGGTTGAAGTCGATATAGCCTTGACTACGGAGAGTCCGCGAAAATTCGTAAAGTATTTCAGCCAGCTGTATTTCCCAGACTTTTATCCTGTCGATTCGCGTTACGTCGAAAAGTATCCTCCATGGGGCTGTCATCAACTGTTCCGCTAAATCATTTTCCAACATCAACCACCTCGGCCAACTTCGTCCTCACAACGTGTGAAGACTCGTTAACCATGTAAACTCCGAACAAGGCATCCGCATGCTCAGCAATGATGTCCTTCAAAGTGATGATTATTATCTGTTTCTTCGACGACATTTTCTTCAATAGGTTGACGAGGTTTTTCACGTAAACGTTGTCAAGATGTGCGTCTATTTCGTCGAAAATGTAGAACTGAGCTGGTGTTAAGTCCTGCAGTGCGAGAATTAACGCCACCGCCGAAACAGATTTTTCACCACCGCTTATTGATACGGTGCTACGGGCCTGCTTGCCGATGAATTTGACCACCATTTCAACCCCTGAGGCCAAAGGGTCTTCTGGATTTTCAAGCCGGAGAAAACCTTCTCCCCCCGTCAACTGGTTGAAATAAAAGCCAAACGAATCCGAAACCGATTTCAAAGCTTTTGAGAAAGCTTCAGCCTCCTCTCGGTTGATGGATTCTATCAAGTCAAGAATCCGTTTTCTCTCAAGTTCGAGTTCGTTAATCCGGCTGGACCGCAGCCTATAGTTCTCGATGATAGAGTCGTATTGCATAGCGGCGAGCTGGTTGACGACTGGAATTTCGGCGTACTCGTTTTCCAGCAGCTGGAATAGCGATGTTGGAAGCACTGATTCCTCTTGGTTTGGGTCGGTGAAAGACTGCAGCCGGTCATTCAGAGTCTTGAGCATAGCTTCAATCCGAACTCTTTCAACAGCCAAGACGTTGTGCTGTTTCTCCAATTCATCCAATTCCACCAAAATAGAGGAAAGCTTCTGCTCGAGCTGCCGAACCAACATGTTTTTCTCGTTTATCTGAGAAGACAGTTGTTTTCGCGTCTCTTCAAGCTCGTTTTTTCGGCGATTGATTTCCGACAGCTGATTATCGATGTTTTCGATTTCGACCGTAATTTTTTCAAGGTCTTGGCTAAGTTTTTCGTCGAGAGCAAGATTTGATTCGAGCTCTTTTTCGGCCTGGGAAATTAGTTCGGCGAGTTTTCCCAGCTCGATGTTCAGCGCGTCGATTTCGCGTTCAACGTTTACATGAGCTCGGTAAAGATTGGATGACTGAAGCGATTTCTGACGAAGAAGCTCTTCCAAACGTTTAAGCGCGGCCCGCTGTGTTTCAAGCTCCGTTTTCAACGCTTGGATTTTTGAAAGGTCGTCCGTTTTCTCTTGAACAAGTTGCAGAAGTTTTCGTTTTTCAGCTTCAAGCCGTGAGCGCTCATCGTCAGCTGTACGAATCCTCTGGTTCAATGTTTCATGTGTTTTCATCAGGGTTTCGAATTCGGTTTCGAGCTTAGCTTTCTCGAGGCTTTTCGCCTGCACTTTTTCCCGCAGACCCGATAGTTGGGAACGAATGTCTGAACTCTGTTTTCTGAGATCTGCCAGCTTCAAATTTTTAGCCTCTCGGGCTTTCGAAAGTTTTTCTTCGATCGTCTGTATTTTTTGTAGGTTTTGGACTAGGTGTTCGACTATCTGTTCTCTGTTTTTCTCGGCGAAGACGCTGATAAGACCTCGCGGCCCAACGTAGACACCGTCCGCCGTAGCGACATTTCTGTCCATAACGGTAAGCTTCTTGACAGAATCGAGGGCTCTCGGATTGGAGCCGTGAGCCAGCGCCCCGACCAGCTCGTCTACATCAAGCGGCTCGAAGACGATTTTTAACGGAATTCGATTTTCAGCCGCCGTTGACGCCAGCATATGAGCTGTCTGAAAATCATCCACTACGACGGCGTTTAGCCAATCGCCAACGACGGCTTTGTGCCAATCAGTCATCTTATTTCCCAAAACAGAGCGAACCGTCTTAACGCCCCCGTTGGAAACTTCACCGTTTTCTTCAGTTCGCAAAGTATCCACCATTTGTTGGATGGAGGTCTTCAGCATCCGTGCTTCTTCCAGTGTCTTTTCGATGCGGCTGATTTTCTCCGTCTCATCAAGTATGTTTTTTTCAAGCTCCTCGAGGTGGGCTGATGCTTCGGCAATTTGGGAGGAACTCAATTCGATATCCTTCGTGACCTGGTTTAGCTTGGATTGTACACTGTTTATACGGTTTTGGTTTTCGATGACCTGTTTCTCGGCTTCTGCTTTCTCCGCCTGCTTTCTACTTATTTGTTTTTCAAGATTTTCGATGAGAAGCGATTTTCCATCATCGCTTATTTTGAGAAACCTTAATTCTTCAAGAATAGCTGTGTATCGGTTTTCTACTTCGTTGACTGCTGACCTCTGTTCTTCAACTTCGTTACGCAATGTGCTGATGTATTGTTCCAGGGCTGTGTATTCGGAAAGAGTTTTCTCCGCTTCGGCTTTCTTCTTTTCAAAAAGTTGTTGAAGCTGAGCAGTTCTTTCTCGCCATTTTTCAATTCTTTCGCGGAGGATTTTCTGCTGTAGGGTTGATCGTTGCAACGCATTCTGCGCAGAATTTTTTTCGACGTGTTTCCTGGTTTTCTGTGAGTCGAGCGAATAGATTTGTCGGTCTGTTTCGCGAAGCTGGTTTATTATTTCATCCATTCTTGTTGTAAGCTGTTCAACTTCGTTCTTCGCAGCCGCTAAGGTTTGTCGAATTTCATCAGCCTCTTTCTGTTTAGATGACATGGAGGCCACGATTTCTATGTCTCGGTTTTCCAGCGCAGTCAAAGATTCTCTGAGAGATTTCGCCTCGTTTATTAGTGAAACTGATTTCAAAGAGTTGATGGCTTTTTCGAGAAGGTTTTTGCGGAGAAGCTGGTTTCGTTCTATTTCCAACTGTTTGACACGGGCTCTAACCTCTGATGTAGCGGCCTTGGCGATGTCAATGTTTTTCTGCGCGACCTCAAGCTCTTTGTAGGCTTCGTCTCTCCGCTTCCTATACCCCGATATCCCAGCGGCATCCTCTAAAACTTGGCGGATTTCCTTGCTCGTCATTTCCGCTATTCCAACCACGGAGCCCTGTGTTACGAGGTTGAGGCCGTCAGGCTTGATGTTTGCGGCAGCAAGAATTGTGAGTATCTCGTTTCGGGAAACTGTTCTACCATTTAGAATGTATTCGCTTTCGCCCGTGGCATACAGTTTTCTCGTGATGACGACTTCTTCGGAATCCACCGGTAGGCTGTGGTCTGAATTATCGAGAGAAATGGTGACGTAAGCCGAGTTATCAATACCCTTGCTTGATTCGTGTAAAAGCTTGGAGAACCGGTCGACTCGCAAGTTATGGGCGCTCAACTCCCCCAACGCGAACTTCACCGCGTCAAGAACGGTTGATTTCCCGCCGCCGTTGGGGCCTGTAATCACGACAAGCCCAAGCGGCATCTTAATAGTTGTACGTTTGTTTCCAAACGATTTAAAACCCTGAATCGTGATGGATTTTATCCAAACCATTCGGCTAAAATGAGTTATTTGGATGTTTATCAACATGCCGCGGCTCTTCTACACCGGTGATATTGTGGAATTTTCGAGGTAAAACTCAGGGCCTCTTCTATGCATAAATATGGAAATTATGGAGTCAAAACGGTTGAACCCGCAAATATACGAAGACAGGCTTGAGAAGCTGGTGACACGCCTAAGGTCGTCCTCCATCGAAGTCGTCATGCTGTCTTCCCCTGCGAACGTTTTCTACTACACTGGTTACAGCAACGGTGTTCTCGTGGTTTCAGGCGACGGAGACGTCAACATTTTCTCAAACGTGCCAGTCAGCACGCCTCTGGAGGGCAGAATCTCCATACTTGAAAAATTCGGCCGAAGAGACCTCATTCCAATCGCCCTCGAATACATTGGCGACAAAAGAATGACGTTGGGTTATGACACGATGCCTGTTGAAACCTACCAATCCATCATCAAAACTTATCCGTCTCTTTCTTTGACGTCAGTCAAGGACATAGTTTATGAGCAGCGGCAGACCAAGTCAGAGCTTGAAATCGAGCTATTGAAAAAAGCTTCGTCGATCGCGTGTCTGGCTTTAGACATTTCACGAGAAATTCTGACAGACGGTACTACTCCGTCGGACATTCGCCGAGCGATAGCGGATACCGTTTACCGTGCCGGTGCTGATTTGGCGAGAAGCCCACAGATTTCATTCGGCGACGACACCTTTCTGAAAGCAAACAGCATGATGACGCGAGGGATAAGGCAGAAGGAACTTGTCAAAATCACCGTCTACGTCTCGTACGAGGGATATGTTTCACATGTTTCTCGAACGTTTTATTTCGGCGGAAAAGCACCTGAAAAAATCGTAAAACACCACCAACAGCTTCTCAAACTCAACGAATACATAAAATCTCTTCTCGGAGTTTGGTCTTCAGCCGTGTCGATATACGACCGAGGTAGAGCGTATGCTCTCGAAATGGGTTTCGAGCCGTCGACTCTGACGCTTTTCGGGAAAGGAATTGGAATAGAGGAAGAAGAACCGCCGTTTATTCAGGCGGGAAGCGCCGACATCATCCGCGAATCAACCGTCATGTCGATAGGGCCCGAGCTGCTTCTTCCGGGCCGATACGGGCTGTCAGTTTCCGACATTTATCACGTTACATCGCGACAGATAACGCAGCTGACCGACTCGGATTCGTCTCTCGAAATAGGTTAAAGTCCATATCTTCTTTCACGGTTCTGATAAGTTCGAATGGCGCGTAAAAGGTCGATGTATCTAAAGTCGGGGAGGTTTACGTCTTGGAAAACGTATTCGCTGTAAGCAGACTGCCAGAGTAGAAAATTGCTTATACGCGATTCGCCTGAAGTTCTGATGATGAGGTCGGGCTCGGGGTTCGGAACACCGTTAGTGTAAAGATGCGCTTCGAAAACTTCCTCGTTAATCTGGTCTACGGACAAATTGCCGCGTTCCACCTCGGCAGCCACTGCTCTAACAGCATCGAGTATTTCCCTGCGGCCGCCATACGCAACTGCAAGGTTGAGAAAATACCTGTCATAATTTTTCGTCGCCTCCTCGAGCTTTTCAAGAGCTTCCGCAACGTCACGGAGTAAAAGCTCCTTGCTTCCGATAACCTTGACCTTCACCTTGTTGCGGTGGATTTTCTGGCTTTTGAGAAGTTTTTCAGCCTTTTCCTTTATCAATCGGAATATTTCGTTGACTTCTTCAGGTGGTCTTCTCAAATTCTCCGTCGATAGAACATACAGTGTAACAGTTTTGATTCCGAGGTCGAGAAGCCAGTCCAAAATTTCCTCAACCTTGTCCGCGCCGGCGATGTGGCCCCGCCAAGGCGGCCATCCCCTACTTCTCGCCCACCTCCGGTTTCCATCTAGGATTAGAGCGATATGCTGCGGCATGGGTTTGGAAGAAACCGTGTGCTGAAGCCATCTTTCATACATCCAGTAGACGCCGAACATTTGAAAGATAGTTCGTAACAATTTTTCAGCCCCTAACGTTTGGATGTCCCTTTCTTGAAGTGCTTCCCGAAGGTTGAACGTAGTATACGTGTCATGGCGAAGGTTATTCCGAGGGTTATTACGCCCATTACCGCCGTCAAAATGAACAGAAATATCGAGCTATCGGTTATCGAGATTGCTTGAGGCTGTTGCAGTATGACGCCGGCTCTCTTCAACAGCGCCCAAAGCCATATCGCGAGCACTCCTGCGTGAATGGTTCGCCAGAATCCGTAGTAGCGGATGATGTAGTAGTATATCATGTTGGATAGCACGACTATAAGGGCGCTTACCGCTATCAAGTCGATGCTTTGGCCGATGAAAACACCAGCTAGCCTAACTGTTGTTGCGAGAACTACGCTGGGGTCGCTGAGTTGTTCTTGCGAAAGTCCGAGGGATACGAAAGTGCTGTAAGCCGAGGATATTCCGAGGTAGAGGGCGACGAGTAGGGATGCTCCCGCGCTTAAGTAGGCGAAGGCTCTTATTTGACCAATTGCCGGCATCTGAGATATCCTGTAAAATCCCGTGAATAGTTTGGAAAGATGAATGTCAAACCTGAAACCCCAAAAGAACAGCAACAAGCCGAGAAATAGGAGAAATATTGAAGGCTGGGCAAGACCGAAAGTGCTAAGTAAAGCGGAGAGAGCGATGAAGCCGCCGGGTATTCCGACGAGAAATTTCGCATAACGAGGGTCTGTTAACCCAAGACGGAGATATTTTCCAAGGATCAGCCAAGACTGTTCAACGGTCTGACTTTGTCGAACTGTCACTCTTTGAACAGATACAATGGAGAGCTGGGACGATATGATCGGTGTTACGACGGCGTCAGTTTCGCCGTCGCTGACGAAAACACATCTTTGTGCGGGAAATTTTTCTAAAACTTCCCGCAGCTGGTTGAAAACATTCATGTCCGCTTCGATGCCTTCTTTCCGCGAACCCGTCACGGTGGCGACTTCGATTTTCTCGCCGGCAAATTTCTGACTCATGTCATCATAAAGTTTTACCGCGTAGAAGATTGTGTTGGCGTCGGGGTCTTCGGGGTCGGCTAATGCGAGCTTCACCGCCGCATCGAGGTTCTCCTGTCTACCTATAACAGGCCCCCTGACCTCTGCTTTCTGACCGAGGTCGTCATCGCGGTCGACCACCAGTATAAGCAGACCTCTACCTTCTTCAGCCATTTACTCAAAAAAAGAACAGCACGGAATCAATATAATCTTAAACAGTCGAATGCAATCCTTATATCAGTCGAAAAATACCGAGACACACCTTGAAGATACTGGGTGGAATTGGATATATTCTCTCTATCATCCCGGTTGTAAACATTGTCGCCCCCGTATTGATTGGAATCGCGTGGTTTCAAGCCGGCAGAAATACAGGCCAAAGCCTTTTCAAAGCAACTGGTGTCCTTATGATTGTGACTTTTGTGGCGTTGATGGGAGTTCTCGCTTTTTTCTTCGGCTCCATATTCTCTATTTTGTTGGCGCTGCCGGTTGTGAACGGCTTCAAGGAAATCACCCCAGACGTCTTCTTCACCATAATGCCGGACATCGTAGGCATCTTCGCCGCGTTTATACTTGGGGCTATCATGCTTGCGGCTCTCGGCATGGCTTCTTTCGTCCTCGAAGTGGCTTCTCATTTCCGCGCGGGCACGGTTTTCCGATCGGCATGGTTTAGGAGAGCTGGCTGGATGAGAATTATCGTCATCCTTTTGATTGTGGTGTTCGTGGCTGTGTTTATTGCTCTGTTTGTGGCGAGCCCAATGGCTTTAGCCGACTTCGGATCTTTGGGCGGAACTTATTTCCTGCTATTACTACCGCTCCAAATCGGCGCCCTATTGAGCAATATCTTTTCGGCTGTCGCTTTTTTGACCGCACCCGAATAACTTCGTTTGTATTTTTTACCGAGTTTTTTGTCAAAAAACCGGGACATGGCATCGGTTCTTCACTGGATTGAGAAAGCGGTTTTGGTCGCTTTAAGAGAGCTTGGGGGCGAAGCTACTTTCGAGGAAGTCGCCGACAAAGTGAAAGAAATAGTCCCATCAGAAAGAATAGACTGGCATCATGACAGAGAAGCCCGCATCTCCTCCGTAGCGAAGGCTTGCGGATGGCTTAGCGACAAAAACCTTGTCAAAATTACGGAAAGCAAGCCGAAGAAGTTCGTTGTCTTGGACCTCGAAGGCCGCGAATATTTGACGACGGGGCTTCCGGAAAGACGGCTTGTCGAGTTTCTCCGTCAAAAAGGCGGCACGGCTTCGGTTGATGAGTTGAAGGCGTTGGACAAGCATGACATCGGATTGATGTGGGCCCGTCGAAGAGGCTGGATTGATTTCGTAAGGAAAAATTCAGCGACGCTGGTTGTGTTGAAACACGATGTTCCTGAAAAAACTGACATGGAAGATTTTCTTAAATCTTTGAGCAAGGTGGAAGGGTTGGAAATTCCTGAATCAGGCGCGGTTAAGCAGTTGGTTGACGAGCTGTTGCGGAGGCAACGGGTTGTTAAGCTTGTTGAAAAGACTGTGAAAAACGTGTTTTTGACCGAAGAGGGGCGTCGTGTTTCTGAACAGTTATCAGCTGTGGTTGTTCCGGAGGTGACGCGTCTCAGTCCAGAGCTTCTTAAAACTGGTGCGTGGCGTGAAGTGGTTCTAAGCGCTTACGATGTCAGAGCCCCGACACCACCGGTCTTTGCGGCGAAACGGCACCCGCTCAACACGGTCATCCGGATGGTGAAGCAAGCTTACGTCGAGATGGGTTTTGAAGAAATTGAAGGCCCTATAGTGGAGTTGGCGTTCTGGAATTTCGACGCTCTTTTCCAGCCGCAGGACCATCCAGCCCGCGAGATGCAGGACACGTTCTATCTGTTGGAGCCAAGGGTCGGGGATGTGCCGGCGGAATTCGTCGACGCTGTTAAAGCTGTTCATGAAAACGGCGGTGATACGGGTTCGCGAGGCTGGAGGTACAAGTGGTCTGTGGAAGAATCTCGGAAGCTTCTTCTCCGTACACATACTACGGCTACCACGATCAGGCATCTCGCTAAAGTCAAAAAACATCCTGTGAAAGTCTTTTGTGTCGACCGAATTTTCCGCAACGAGAAAGTCGACTGGAAACATTTAGCCGAATTTCATCAAATAGAGGGGATCGTCGTCGAGAAGAACGCAAACCTACGGATGTTGATGGGTGTTTTGAAAGATTTCTACGCGCGGCTGGGTTTGAAGGAAGTGCGGTTTAGGCCGAGCTATTTTCCGTACACGGAGCCTTCGATGGAAGTTGAGGTTAAGCTTGGCGGTCGATGGCTTGAGCTGGGAGGCTCTGGGATATTTAGGCCTGAAACTACTTATCCTTTCGGAGTGCGTGACCCGGTTCTGGCGTGGGGGCTTGGGCTCGAAAGGCTCGCGATGGTGATTTACGGCTTGGATGACATTAGAGCTTTTCATTTGAACGACCTTTCATGGCTTCGAAAAGCATCTCCGCTAACAGTGTTCAAAGCTGTGAGGGGTCTTTGAGATGCCGGTTGTAAACATCCGTGTTGAAAAGATGAAACGCCTTCTCGGCGTAGACATGCCCGTCAAAACAATCGCGGAAAAAATCGCCGAACTCGGTATGAGCGTCGAAGAAACGGACTCCGTACTCCGAGTTGAATACAACCCCAACAGACCAGATTTCTCAAGCGTTTACGGAGTTGCACGGGCTCTACGAAGTTACTTAGGAATCAAAACCGGCCTACCAAAGTATTCTTTCACCAAGTCAAGAATAACGATGTTCGTGGACCCAAGTGTTCAGACGATAAGGCCCTACATCGCCTGCGCCGTGGTCTCGGACGTTAAGCTGGATGAAGAAGACCTCATCGACATCATTTCCATGCAGGAAGACCTTCACTGGATTATTGGAAGAAATAGGCGGAAAACCGCGATTGGGTTGCATGACATGGCAGCGATAAGGCCGCCTTTCACCTATAAAGCCGTTGGGTTCGACGAGCTGAAGTTCGTGCCTTTGAAAGATTACAGAGCGATGACGCCGGGTGAGGTGTTGGAGAAAAGCGAAATCGGCCGCAAACACGCATGGCTCCTGAAAGATAAGCCAAAAGCACCGGTCATTGTGGATTCACAGGGCCAAGTTTTTTCGATGCCGCCAATAGTCAACGCCGCCATAACTGAGCTAACCCCCGGCAGGAGAAACATATTCATCGACGTAACGGGGACGGAATGGGAAAAAGTCAACCAAGCGCTGAACATCCTTGTGGCGGCTTTAGCCGACCATGGTGGAACTGTCCAGCATGTAAAAGTGGTCTATGGAAGAAAAGCTGTTTACACTCCTGATTTCAGGGAGGGCGTGATCAAGCTTGATGTCAGGCTTGCTTCGAAGCTTGTAGGTATCGCGCTTTCAGCCAGGCAGGCTGTTTCGCTTCTGAGAAGAATGGGGTTGGATGGGTGGGTGAAGGATGGGAAAATCGTGGTAAGATATCCCGCGTATCGCGTCGACATCATGCATCCAGTCGACCTCGTCGAAGACATTTCGATCGCATACGGCTACAACAACATGGTTCCGCAAAAACCAGAGTCAAACACCTATGGAAAGCTTCTACCCTCTACGCAGTTTTATGAATTAGCCGCCGAGATCATGACCGGTCTAGGCTATACAGAGGTCCACAACCTCATGCTGACGAACGAGACACAGCACTACAAGCACATGGAACTGGAGGAACAGCCCCACGTATCTCTGGCGAACCCAGCGACCCGCGAATACACCATGGTTCGAACTCTGCTCACCCCCTCGGTTCTGTCAACGCTCGCGTTCAACAAAGACAACCTCTATCCACAGAAAATCTTCGAAATCGGCGACGTAATACACGTCGAACCCTCACTACCGGAAAAAACATTTAGAAGAAAACATCTTGCCGCGGCAACATGCCACAGCGACGCATCATACTCAGAGATGAAAAGCACGGTGGACGAGCTTGTACACATGATAGGCCACACAGCCGAGTACACGCCGTATTCGTTAAGCATCTTCATACCGGGCCGCTGTGCGTCAATTAACGTCGACGGCGTAATGGTTGGCTTCGCAGGCGAAGTTTCACCCAAAGTTCTCGAGAACATTGGACTGTCTATGCCAGTCGCCTGCTTCGAGATATTTTTACAGCAGTTTTTCGAGCGTCAACAATAAATCAACCTTTGCATTTATTATGTATGCCCCCATCATGCCTTAAGCTCCGCTGCAGACACGGTGCATCACCCGTCGATGAAGCGGTGAGTTAGTGATGGGGGACAGCTACCACCTCGAAATTATTACTTTCTTGTCTGTGAAGAAATCGACAGAATCTATTTGGCCGTGTAAGACGCCGTAGAACGAGTTTCGTCTACCGCCGAACGGGAAGTACGCGGCTGGAGCCGCGACGCCGATGTTTATTCCGATATTTCCGGCGTTCACCCTTTTCGCGAACTTTGAAGCTTTTGAGCCATTGGTTGTGAATATGCAGGCCATGTTGCCGTACCCTGTTTTGGTGTTGATGATTTCAATTGCTTCGTCGAGTGTGGTTGACGTGATGACGGAGGCTACTGGCCCGAATATCTCCTCTTGGGCGATCACCATGTCAGGGCTTACGTCGTCGAATATGTTTGGCCCGAGGTAGAACCCGTTTGGAAATTCTTTGACGGCAACCTCTCGGCCGTCGATCACAAGCTCCGCGCCCTCTTCCAAACCTTTATCCACGTATGACCGGACTCTTTTGACCGCGGCGGAGCTGACCAGCGGCCCCATTTCAACACCCTGTCTCAACCCGTGGCCGACAACGAGCTGTTTACTCCTTGTCGCGAATTTCGTGAGAAACTTTTCCTTAAAGGATTGGTTTACGACGAGTAGGTTGCTTCCCGCCAGACATCTTTGGCCCGTGTTTCCGAAGAACGAGGAGACGACCGCGGGAATTGTTACATCCATGTCAGCGTCCGGCATGACCACGATGTAGTTTTTGGCGCCGCCCTGCGCAATGCATCTTTTCCCGTATTCTCCAGCCAGTTTGTAGATGTTTTGAGCAACGGGTGTCGAGCCGACGAAGCAAACTCCCTTTACTTCTGGATGTTTGACCAAGGCTTCAGCTGTTTCTTTTCCGCCGTGAACGAGGTTGACCACTCCCGGGGGAAGCTTAACCTCTCGATGCAGTATGTCGACGACCATTGTCATCGGCAGGGGGGTGATGTCGCTGGGCTTGATAACCACGGTGTTGCCCAACGCGATAGCATATGGTAGAAACCAGAAGGGAATCATCACAGGGAAGTTGAACGGCGTAATTACTGCGAAAACACCCAACGGCTCTCTGACACTTTGCTCATCTATGTTCGGGGCGATTTCATGTATCACTTCGCCTTTCGCAAGCGTGTATGCGGCCGCGATGGCTGCGTCTATGTTCTCAATAGCTCGCCGAAGATCTCCACGGCTTTCTTCCAAAGTTTTGCCATGGTTCAACGTGTTTAAAGCCACGATTTCCTCAAACCTGTTCTCCATAACCCGTTTCATCTCAAACAGATAACGAACTCTTTCCAGAAACGGTCTTCTGCTCCATTCCTCGAATGCAGCAGCCGCCGATTCAACCGCCGCGTCGACTTCTTCCTGAGTCGAATATGGTACTTCGCCGATCACTCTGCCAGCCCCCGGGTCGTAAACCGGACGCCACGTCTCCGAACGGGAAGCAATCATTTCGCCGTTGACGAAGTTTTGGAGACGGCCATAGAAAACATTCCATAACTCGCCATGAGACATAGGACTAAGCGGTGCTTACAACGTATAAAACTTTGTTTGTAAGCAGTTTTTGCAACGAAGCCTCCTATATTCGACGTTGACGGTTCGCCGCGTCCAAGCCACGTATACATCTGTGTCAAAACTACACTAACTTGGCCAACAGATGGCTATGCAGTCGTTGATAAATCGGAGTGAAAACGATTTTTCCTGCTGTATTTAAGGCCTTGTTTCGAGGGTTAGCGGAATTTCGAGTGTCTGGGTGTTTCGGACGATTGTCAGCGTGATGGTTTGGCCTGGGCTTGTTTTTTCCTCCATGTAGGTTAGTAGGTCGTCGATGCTGTTTATCGGGAAATCGTTGACCTTGATGATTACATCTCCGCCGACTCTGATTTGGACACCGTTTACCACCACGGTTCGGTCGCCTCCACGGAGACCAGCCTTTTGAGCAGGACTGTTCGCCACGACCTCAATGATCAGGACACCTTTCTTCACAGCGTAACCTCCCGCAGCCGCTATGTCCATGTCAAGCGTCATGCCGTTGATGCCCATCCAGCTCCGCCTGTAAACGCCTTTTTCAATCAACGACGGTACGACACGGCTAACTATGGATGATGGAACCGCATAGCCTATTCCCACTCCAGATGGCTCAATGGCTGTGTTGACCCCGACGACTTCACCTAAAAGGTTCAGCAGAGGGCCTCCCGAATTGCCGGGGTTGATCGCCGCGTCGGTTTGAATTACTCCTGGTATCGAGTATCCTCTACCGGTTGGTAGAAGTCGGCCTTTCTGGCTGACGATTCCCGCTGTCACTGTGCCTTCGAGACCGAAAGGATTGCCTATTGCTAACACTTCTTCGCCAATGCGGAGAGCAGAAGAATTACCAAGCTTCAAAGGTTTTAGGTTGGGTGGTGGATTTTCGATTTTAATGACTGCGAGGTCGCTGTCAACGTCGGTGCCGACCATCCGAGCGGCGTACATGTCTCCATTTGCGAAGACAACTCTAATCGTGGCCGCTCCTCGAACCACGTGATGGTTTGTGACGATGTGACCTTCTGTGTCGTAAACAAACCCGGAGCCGAGGGAAGGCAAGCCAGGACCTGAAACCCGGATAAGCACAACTGAATCCTTAACCATTTCATAGATGTCGGCGTAGCTTGCTTTGCCGGCCGTCAACGTCACAGCTGTGGTCACCTGCACTACCTGTGTAACGGTTTTCTCAACCGTTATTGTGTGAACCATTTGCACTGCTTCACGTATTCGTAGACTTTCTTCTCTGATTGTGTTGACGAAATAGACGTTCAGCCCGGCCAGCAGAACCAAAACAACCATGATTGCAGCGAGGCCGAAACGATTAGCCATGACCATCTTTTCCCCATCCTCGATAATATATTTGATGGATGATTCATCTTGGTTATTAACGGCTAAATAGAGTGCCTGCTGAAGTCGATGCGGTGTAGTGGATGAAGTTTGAGTCGCCGAGGGGAATGGACGACCTTCTTCCCGAAGAATTCGCGGTCAAGCAGAAAATAGTCGATGTAATACGCGAAGTTTACCGGCTTTACGGCTACGAGGAAGTTGAAACACCCACCCTCGAATATCTCGAACTATTCGAAGCAAAGTCCGGTGAAGAAATTCGACATAGGATGTTTGTGTTCGACGACCCACATGGCCGCAAACTCGTTCTCAGGCCCGAAGTTACCGCTTCGATAGCGCGGCTGGTTGCTTCCAAGCTTTCGAGAAAACCACTTCCACTCCGTCTGGGATACATCTCAGACTGCTACCGTTACGACGAGCCACAGTGGGGGCGGAGGAGAAGGTTTTGGCAGGGCGGTTTAGAGCTTCTCGGCAGCAGAGACCCACTGAGCGACGTTGAAATCATTCTCGCCAGTAGAGACGTGTTTCAAAAGCTGGGGATAAAAGATTTTCAGTTCAAGATTGGTCACGTCGGTGTTCTACGAGGTTTAATGAGAAAAGCCGACCAACTAACACAAGACATGATTTTGTCCTACATCGACCGTAAGCTTGTTTCCGAGGCGTTAGAACTGGCGTCGAATCATCTTGAACCAGAGGCTTTGAAGGCGGTCAGCGAGGTAATGGAGTTAAGAGGCGATCTCAAAGTTGTCGACCGAGCCTTCGACGTTGTTTCTCCGTGGCGCGAAGCTTCGGAGTCGCTGGAAAACCTTAAACAAATTGTCGAACACATTTTCGAAACAGATCACCAGCTTAGGATGGAAGTCGACCTCGGCTTTGCACGAGGGCTCGAATATTACACCGGCATGATTTTCGAGCAGAAGATAGCTGATGAGCCGTTGTCGTTTAACGGAGGAGGACGGTATGATGGTTTGGTCGAATTATTCGGCGGACAGAGCACTCCAGCGGTTGGATGCTCGATAGGAATCACGCGTATCCAGATGTATTTGATGAAGATTAAACCAGTTAATTATCTCGCCGCTCCTTCGGTCTTTTTATCGATTGTCAGCGATAGAGCTGCTGTGTATGGTTTGAAGGTCGCTGACGAACTCCGTCGAAAAGGTTACGGTGTTTGGGTTGATGTTTCGAGAAAAAGGCTTTCGGACGCGATAGAAACGGCTGTGATCAAAGGGGTGAGGTATCTTGCGGTTGTTGGTGAAAACGAGTTAAACACCGGCACGGTCACAGTCCGCGATTTGACGACAAGAACCCAGATAACGGATTCGCTTCAAAAAGTATTAGAGTTTCTGAAGTGACAACCTTTGTTTTCGCTTTTTTTGGAGGCGACGTTTGTCATCGGGTTGGCTGGTTT
Organism: Candidatus Caldarchaeum sp.; assembly: GCA_038831915.1. Classification (GTDB taxonomy): domain Archaea; phylum Thermoproteota; class Nitrososphaeria_A; order Caldarchaeales; family Caldarchaeaceae; genus Caldarchaeum. The sequence continues at coordinate 53,411 of JAWBKB010000001.1, read as the reverse complement.
AGTGGCCGTGGTCGGTCGTTTTCTCGATGTTAAAGGAGTTTTGGCCGCGGTAACGGTGGGATATGTAATCTATCTCATGGGTGGCCGGGTTCATTTTCTTCTTCTATTGATCTTCTTCATAGTAGGCGGAGTCACCACGCGTTACCGATACCGTGAAAAATATGGAGAATTTGGTCGTGGTGTTAGAACTTGGTCGAATGTATTGTCAAATGGATCTGCTGCGGCGTTTTTCGCAACTGCCGGCTACCTGCTCAACGAACCGACTGTCTTCTTCGTGATGTTCGTCGGAGCAATTTCGTCTGTTTTCGCCGACACTATGTCGACTGAAATCGGTCTTCTGTCGAAGAAGCCGCCTCGGATGATTAACTCGCTTAAAGTTGCTAAGCCAGGTACTCCGGGGGCGGTCAGCGTTCCTGGGTTGTTGGCTGGTTTTTTGACAGGGTTTGTCGTGGCCGCTGCCGTACTAATGTATGACTTCATATTTGGAAGTTCGTTGTGGAATGTTGAGCTGGTTGCTCTGTGTGTTTTTGCAGGTTTTACGGGTAGTTTGTTTGACAGCGTTGTCGGTGCTTTGTTTCAATCACGGTATGTATGCAAGGTTTGTGGAAGAAGTGTTGAAGTCAAGAAACACTGCGGACAGCCGACAGTGTATATTTCGGGAAGTAAACACGTGAACAACGATTTGGTCAACTTACTGGCCTCGTTTTACGGAGCTTTTGCAGCTTTCTCTCTCTGGCTTTACATCTCTTAGAATTCGAGCTGTTTGCGATGTTCCGCCAGTATTTCGCATTTGTTTCCCGAAACAACGACAACGTCTTCGAGCCTGACACCGCCGAAACCCGGCTCATATAGGCCGGGCTCGACGGTGACCACGTCTCCCGAAGTGAGCGTGCCACGGTTATAGCGTGTGAGGTAAGGCTCTTCACCGATGGTCAACCCGATTCCGTGACCGAGGCCGTGAACAAAGCCTCGGTTGCCCACTTTTCTGTCGAGAGGCGTTGGCCATCCACGAGACCGCAGTAGCTGGCAGACCTTTATGAACGGAGTTTCACATGGGATATTTTCTCGGATGAAATCGAAGGCAGTTTGCTGGGCGTCGTAGACGTCCCGGAACATTTTTCTGAGGAGTGGTTTGGGCGTGCCGACGCAGTAGGTTCGAGTGAAGTCGTAGCGGTATCCCGTTGAATCGGCTGGATAAATGTCGAACATCACCGGCACTCCCTCTGTAATCGGTGTATCTTTTTCATCTACGTAATGTGGGTCGGCTGATTCTTGTCCAACTGCGAGAATGAACCCTTCGACGAGGTTGAGGCCCTCTTCCGCACACCAAGCGCGAATCATTTTCCTCAGAACCGTTTCTGTCAGAGGCTTTCCATCATACAAGACTTTTCCGCCGACGGTTTTCGACTGTTCAAACACTTGCTCCAGCCGTCTCGTGACAGAAACTGTTTTTCTTCCCACTTCTTTTATCCGTTTGATTTCCCATTCATCTTTGGTTCTGCGGCAAAGGTCGAGTATTGACGGTTTTGGTGTGCCGATGACGCGAAAACCGCGGCGCCGTAGGAAGTCGACGAGATAAACCGTTTGAGCCATGTCGCTACGCCCCGCCAGCATCACATTTCCACTTACTTTTTCGGTTCGTAGCACGGCTACGATAAACTCAGCCCAGGCCCGTCCAGGTCCAAACCTTCGTTGAAGCTCCCGCAAACCGTAGTCAGCGTATGTTTTGACGGTTTTTACCACGCCTTTTCTCGCGCATTCTACGTCGAGGCCGCCGACAACAAGCAACGGCTCGACGCCTCTTTTCTTCACATAGACACCGCCGCGCGGTATCGCAGCACGGACAAGATAAGCCAGCTCCGGAGAAGCGGAAGGCGATTCGCCGTAAACAACCAAGGTGTCGCATTCAAATTTTTCCATCAAAGCGTCCAAGTCGGAAAACATGAAAACTAAACGCTCGTCTGGTCAAAAAACTTAACTGTCAAACCCGACCGACGAAACAACAACAATATTCGCTTCAACACATCGCGTAAGCTTCTCTTTTCAACATCCTTCTGCAGGACCACGCCGCAAACGTCGAGCCTGAATCCACACGTACCATAGACAACCCTTGACCAATCTTCATCACGGTTGAAAACCAACTAGGCATCTTAATATAAAATGTGCGGGCCCGGTGGGACTTGAACCCTGCCGGCACATCACATTCGTGAATGTGCTCACGACCTCTGGCTCCGGAGGCCAGCGAACCAGAGATATTCTATCAACAATATCTTCTCTGTCCATGCTAAGCTACGGGCCCGAACTTCGTAGGGTTGTGCTCGTATATAAGAATTGGAGGAAGGGAAAGGTGGGCGGAGCAAACCGTTGGACGATGCTGTTAGTTTGTCGTAGAGGTTGTGAAGGCCGAGTTAGCGTCAAGTTGGAAAAACGAGATAGCCCTAAATATAAGAAAATCAACGATTAACTGGTATGCCTTCGCACGGAAGCATAACTAAAGCTGGTAAAGTGAGAAGCCAGACGCCGAAGCTCGAAGCAAAGCCGAGGAAATCACCTTCTCCGCGGCAGAGAAACCGCTTCAACTACGTCAAACGTGTTTTAACACCGGCTTCTAAAGCAACAGAGTAAAATTATTCTTCTCCAACCGTGGGACCGGAAATACCGCGTGTTCAGATTTTTTTCCGTTATTAATGGATAGGGCCCAGTCTGTTTGCCTTTGAAATGATGATTGACAAGTGATACTACGGCGGCGAAGTCGAGAGCTATCATGGAGACGAGCATCGCGAAACCTGCTTCATGGTGAAGCTGAACACTGAAAATTACGGGCGGCGACACATACAACGGCGTCTGGACAAGCGTGAGGTAAAATCCATACCATCCCATAACCTTTCCAAAAGCAATTGCCAAGGCTTCACGCCAAGGCTTCGAGACATCACGTATTGAGAAATACAATATCACACCGACGACGAAATAGGATAAACGTTTAAGCTGGTATAAGAAAGGGTCGTTCAAATCTGCGGGACAAACTCCAAACCCAAATGCCGAGTTAACCGGGATATGCCAATATGTTATCAGAACGGCTGAAAACATGAGACCAGTAACTGTGATCACTTTGCCTTTCACGTTGAGTTTGAAACTTGTCGCGATAAGATATGCGGCTGAAAATCCGGCAGCCGCTATGACCGTGGGCCATACATCCATGTAGAACAATAAGTTGGTCAGCTCAAGGCCGCGGACTATCCCATAGTGGAACACCGTTACATAGCCGAACGTGATTAGGATAAGCGCTGCCGCGGCCTGCTTGATGTTCAACATACAAAATTTTGGCTGGGGCTTATTTAAGGACGCGGCTTTCTCCAAAAACTACGTCATCGCCTGCTCTGCTTTTTTCATCAGCTCTTCCACAAGCTCCTGCTTACGTTTCTTAACCAATTCACGAAGCTGTTCAAACTCTTTCCTAATTTGTTCTTCCAACTATTTCCGCCTCCTTTCTTCTTTCAAGAATTCTCTTCACGTGTTTAAGCTTGACGAAGTCTTCTCTTTCCCTTTCCTCTAAGCTCGCGCTGATGAATTTGATGGCTTCCTGATACCGCGGGATGATGAGATGTTCGAGCGCGTTTAGTAGCCTTTGAGTCTTTTTGAGCTCCTCCGCGAGCCTGAAGATAGTGTTCTCGATTTCAGCCACCTTACACATGGTTTCGAGGATTTCGCGGAAGTTTCTGACAGCTTCGTCGAAGGACGCCGTGGTGTCGAGGAATCCATAGTTCAGCGGGATTTTTGTGCTCGCGATTTCAAGGGTCGGTATTCGGATTCCGAGTATAGTTTTTTCGCTGACGTTCACCGTGATTGACGGCGGCGTCGTCGAAGCAATTGATTCAACTTTCATCGAGCCCATTTCAGCGTAGGCTTTGAAAAGTGACATGTAGGCTTGGCGGAGTGGTTTTTCCATCTTCTCCCTTTCTTCTTCAGCCACGTCGACCAAGTCATTCAGCCTTCTAACCAAAACGTCGCGTTTGTCCTCGAGAATACGGTAGATGCTTTTCGCTACTTGTAGAGACCTCCGCGCCCTTATCAACTCAAGCTTAGTGGGTAAAAACCGGCCGCCGAAGCTGACGGACAGAACCGCGCACCCTGCACATCGTCTAAAAGCTGCTCTAAAAAGATATCGCGGAAAAAATTTTTAAACCAAATAGCATCGGTGAGGCGCTGATGATGCTACGTCCAAGCGTCGCTCTGAAAGCTTTCAGAATTGCTGTTCCGGCTATTGCTTTGAAGGCGTTAGTCATCGTGCTGGGATTGGAATTTATGCCGCTCAACCCTCTAATCGGAAGCGTAATAGCGGGAGCTATATTCGTCATGGGGTTTGTGCTGGGTGGGCTTATAGCGGATTACAAGGAGGCCGAGCGAATGCCCAGCGAAATACGGGCTGCACTCGACAGAATCTGGACCGAAACGAAGCTTTTTCATCTATCAAAGCGTGATTTCGACATCGAGCATGTTAGAAGGCAACTCCTTGCCATCCTTAGGTCTTTCCTCGTAGGTGTTGAGAAAACAAGAGGGTATGGCGATTTGCGGTCATGCATCGAATCCATCGACAATCTATCGTCGCTGGTGGCAGAAATGGAAAAGCAGGGAGCTCCCCCGTTTCTTTTAGGCCGCGTGAAAGACGGACGTGAAAACCTTCTGAGAAACGTGCTGAGAATTTACTACATACAGCGGACGGTGTATCTTCCTTCGGCCAGGTTTCTCGCCGAAGTGTTGATGATAGGGGCTGTTGGTCTGCTTCTCTTCGTGCAAATAAGTGGAGTAATTGAATCACTCGTACAGTTTGGCATCATCACATACTTCATCGTCTATCTCAGATATCTGTCCTACGCCCTTGACACGCCTTTCCGACAAGGTGAAAGAACACAGGACGACGTAAGCTTATTCCTGCTTAAAGATTATGAACAAAAGCTTGCCACCGACCATGTGGTTGAGCCGTTGGCAACGGCACAGACTTGACCAGTCGAACGGAGAGATTTAAATAGGATTCAGGTCTGCGATGATTCAGATGACCACAGCAACAGCCTTAAACAAATATCGAAACTTTACTGAATGGTTTGACAATCTGTTGTTGGAAGCGAGAATCGTGGACGACAGGTTTCCCGTGAAAGGGTTCGCCGTATATCTGGAGAACGGAACTTATGTTTTGCGGCGTGTGAAGGAGATGTTGGAAAAGGAGTTAAACCACTCGGGTCACAAAGAGATGATTTTCCCACTCATCACAACCGACGAGCTTTTCGGCAAGGAAGCTCAGCATATTAAAGGCTTCAGTACGGAGGTGTTTGTAATAGAGACCGCTGGCGGCAAGCCTCTCGATGTCAAGCTCATCGTGCGGCCCACGAGCGAAACAATCATGTACCCCATGTTCAAGCTGTGGATTCGCAGCCACGCCGACTTGCCCCTGATGGTTCATCAAAGTAACATGGTTTACAGGCATGAAACCAAGGCAACCCGGCCTCTGCTCAGGGTGAGGGAAATTCCGTGGAACGAGGCTCACACAGTTCACGCTACAGCCGCAGAAGCTGAACAACAAGTCCGCAAAGCAGTTGAAATCTACCGAAAGGTTTTGGACAAGTTGGGGATAGCGTATCTTATTTTAAAAAGACCGGATTTTGACAAATTCGCGGGAGCAAAGTATTCCGTGGCTTTCGATGCATGGAATCCAGACGGACGCGTAAACCAAGTTGCCACGGTTCACAACCTCGGTAAAAACTTTTCAAAAGTTTTTGAAATCGAGTTTGAAACACGGACGGGCGAGCGGGAGAACCCGTATCAGCTCTGCTATGGATTTGGATACAGCCGTGTTCTCGCCGCCTTGATAAGCCAGCACGGCGACGACCGGGGTCTTGTACTTCCATCGATTGTAGCACCTGTTCAAGTTGTCATAGTGCCAATTGTTTTCAAAGGACAGGAAGAGATTATTCTCAATTATTGTCGACAGCTTGCCAGCAGGCTGACAGGCTTTTTGGTGAAGCTTGACGACCGCGAAGACGTTACTCCAGGTGAAAAGTTCTACTACTGGGAAAAAATGGGAGTTCCAACGAGAATCGAAGTCGGTCCACGTGAAGTCGCTGAAAACCGCGTAACAGTTTTCCGCAGAGACACGTTGGAGAAGATGCTGGTGCCTGTTGATGATTTGGAAAAAACTTTGAACGAGCTTTTGAAAGCCATCGACCAAAACCTAGCCGAAAGAAGCAATCGTATAATGCGTCAAATGGTCATCGACACAAATACAGTTGAGGAGGCTGCGAAAGCGATTTCGGAGAGAAGAATCGCTCGGATAAACTGGTGCGGGTCAGAAGAATGCGCGATGAAGCTGAAGGAAGAAGCTGGCGGTGAACTACGTGGAACAAAGTTTGACGAAGTCGAAGCTCCTTCAGGGCCCTGCATCATATGTGGAAAAACAGCGACAGAGGTTGCGTATTTCGCCAGAGCTTACTGACGCTATGGCTGGATTGATATGTAGTTGTCGAGTGCCCGCAGTCTTTTCGCAGGGTCCGGATGAGTGCTGAAAAGCTCCGCAACCGCATTTGGCTTCTGGTTTTTGATGCGTTCAATCAAGCTGTCTACGTCACCGAATCCTTGAATTCGCATATCCGGGTCAGCGATGAAGAAGGCTTTGAACTGGTCGGCGTGAGCCACTTCTTCACGTCTCATACGTCCTGCCATCATCATGATTCTGACAAGAGCTCTCTGAAGGTTTCGGGCGCCGTTGCGGACTGTTTTCGCCGCGAAGTAGTCGGCGTAGTATTCACGTAGTCTGCTCATGTAGAAAACAAAGAGGTTGAAAACGAAGCTGAAAGCCATTAGAACAATTCCTATGAGGAAGACGTAGGCACCTCCTTCGCGTCTTCCGCCGTAGGCACCTGAAACGAACAAGGTGTATCCCAAGTAGTAGATAATTGCTGGGATGATGCTGACCGCCATCATGAAGGCAACGTCGCGGTGCTTGATGTGTCCAAGCTCGTGTCCGATGACAGCTTCAACTTCTTCACGCGGGATACCTTCGGCAAGCCTTCGAGTCACGGCCACAATTGGGCCCGTCAACGGGCTTCCATATGCAAAGGCGTTGGGAATATCAATTTCTGCGATGTATGTTTTGGGAGGCTTTTCCATTCCAGCTGCGACGCTCAACCTATTTACAGCCTCCTCGACCCAGCCCATCCCGGCTTCAGCCGCAGGCCTTGTTCTGTAAATCGCTGCTATCATGTAAGGCCCGATCAGCCACTGAAACACGTGGAAGAAAACCACGAACGCGATGATGGTGTAGAAGTTAAGCAGCGGAATCCGCAGGAACGAAAGCACGGCGACGAAAAGCAGCGATGCAACTGCGGTAATGAGGGCCCATGTCCCGAGCATCGCAACGCGGAGCTTGAACAGAGAGAGCCGTGCCTTTTCAAATGAGTAAGTCATCTAACTCACCTAACTCAGTTCAGGAGCTAGTCACTAATAAACCATGTCCCAACTTTCAGATAAATTGTTCTGGTTTTCTTTCTTCACGAGCCCTGACTTTCAATACGCCGTAGTGGATGGCGCAGCTTATGCAGAGATTTTTCACCACGATGTTTTCAGCGAGATATGCTCCAGCTTGTTTCAGCTCACGGGCGAGGTCTCCACGAACTAGTGAAACACGGCGTGTAACTCTCTGCACTTTGCTTCTCGGAACATATGCACCGCAGTTATCGCACTGAACTGTAGGCTCCTTTCCTTTAGCTCCTTTCGTTCTTCCTCGGCTTTTCCTCTTGAACGGCATCCCTGCATAGAGCGATAGACCGACCTATAAAATGTTATCGGCTTAAATAATCCGCGGCCTATCCAGATGTGATGAAGCCGAAAGTCCTGATCGCGGACCCAATTGATTTTTCTGCTGTGCAGATTCTTTCTAGCGCAGGGTTTGATGTTGACCAACGTCCCGGTATTTCCGCGAATGAGCTTGAATCAGTGATAGGTGGGTTTGATGTTTTGATGGTTCGTGGAAGGACTAAGGTCACTGCGAAAGTTATCGAGAAAGGTGTTCCAAGGCTTAAGGTTGTGGGCAGGGCGGGTGTTGGGCTTGACAACGTCGACCTCGAAGCGGCTTCGAAGCACGGTGTAAAAGTGTTGAACACACCAGAATCTTCAACCAACAGTGTGGCTGAGTTGGTGATTGGTTTAATGATTGCAGTCGCTAGGAAGATCGCTTGGAGCGACCGTGTGATGAGGGCTGGAAAATGGCCTAAAAGCGAAGCCATGGGTATGGAGCTTTGCGGAAAAACTCTGGGTGTAGTGGGTTTTGGCCGTATCGGACGAAGGGTTGCAGAAATAGCTTATGCGATGGGAATGAAGATAATTGCTCACGACGTCATACCCATTCCTGAAGAAGTTCTTGCGAAAACCAACACCAAGCTTACTTCGCTCGAAGAACTGTTACGCAGCTCCGACGTAATTACACTGCACATACCTCTCACGTCTGAAACACGCCATTTCATCAACGCTGAAAAAATCGCCATGATGAAGCCAACCGCCATCCTCATCAACGCTTCTCGCGGAGAAGTAATAGACGAAGAGGCTCTAATTCAAGCCCTGACTACGCGGCGGATAGCTGGAGCTGGCCTCGATGTTTATGAAAAAGAGCCTCCAACCGGCAGTAAACTACTCGAACTCGACAACATCGTATTGACTCCACACATCGGAGCACAGACTGCAGAAGCTCAAGAGGCTGCAGCCACGATGCTCGCCAAAAAAATCATCGAATTTTTTGCTCCGACGCAGCCTTAAAGTAATCCATCAAACTGGTGGGATACCTGCTTCTGAGTTCTTCCCTGAAGAAAACCTTGGTTTTTTCGTCGTATTTCCTATCCAGCTCAACGCCCGGAGGAACATCTATCCACGTTCCTTCATCAAGCCATTCGGCGAACCTTTCATCAGCATCGTCGCTGTACAAAATATCAACGGGACAGAAAATGAACATGGGCCGGTCTTCGACAACATGACGGGTTGATTTAGGTGGAAGTCTGTAGTCATCCAAAACAGATTCAAGGACTTCCTTTTTCGTCAACTGCCTGATCACGTATCCGAAAGGATATTCCGCTGTCAAAACCAATTGTTCGAGGTCTTTGTCGCGTACGTATTTGATTCCGAGCTGCTGAAGCTGTTTTTCGAGGAGATTGATTTTCGAATACGTAGCAGGTATGTCAGAATCTTCGACGTAGATTTGTTTGGAAACGCCGTCGCTCCAGAGAAACTTCACGGCATACGGCTGAGAGGAAATATTTTCAAAACTAAAACCGAAAGATTTGATTAAGCTTGTAAGCGTTTCCATCGTGATTTTTTTAGTAACCGCCCTACCCCAGCCATGGAGTTCAACCTTTTCCGAAAAATAGTCGACGGTGTAGACGGGGATGCGGGGGATTCTGAGCTTTAACGCGGCTTCGACACGATGTGTTCCATCAACCACTAAACCTGTTGCCGCATCGACTATAACTGGATGAATCACGCATTTGTCTTTCTTAATTTCTTCCCTGAGTTTAGAGACGAAATAGGGAAGAGATTGTTCATGAGGTTTCAGCGTCTCGGTTTGGGCAAGACATATCTTCCAAGCTTTCAGGGTCAAACCGCTTCATCCATTTCCTCTAAAAGATGCCACGGCGGTTGGGCGTATACATCTTCGAAAACCGCTTTAACAGTCAGCGGCGGTGCTTTTTCCGCTTCCTCTGTAGCGGCCCGAAGCTTGTCCTTGAAATCCTCCACGAACTTTTTTTCCTCTTCAATCGACCACAGATTTCTTCTTTGAAGAAGTTTCCGAAACCTAGCTAAGGGGTCGAGCAACCGCATCTGCTCCACTTCATGCTCTGAACGGTATTTCGAGGGGTCGTCGGCGGTTGTATGAGGCCCCAACCGATATGTTACAGCTTCGATCAAGGCGGGGCCTTCGCCGTTCCGTGCTTTTTCGACGAATTTTCTGCAGGCGGTGTAAACTGCGAGAACATCGTTTCCATCTACACGGAATCCTGGAATGCCGTAGGCTCTTGCTTTGACCGCGATGGTTTTCGAGGCGGTCTGCTTTGTCACCGGCAGCGAAATAGCCCACTGGTTGTTCTGAACGAAGAAAATCACCGGCGTTTTGAAGACCCCGGCCCAGTTAATCGCTTCATGGAAATCGCCTTTTGACGTCGCCCCGTCGCCGATGTAAACCATGAAAACTTCTCTTTCGCGTCTTCTCATCGCAGCCATGGCCATTCCGACCGCGATGGGGCACATCAGAGAAACCGCGCCGGGCCCAACAACGATTCGGTGGTCTCTGTCTCCGAAAAGCGTGATTTCATGGCCTTTCAAGGGGTCGAGCCCAGTGGCAAACAGGCGATGGAGAAGGGTTGATAGTGGCAGGTTCCGTAAAAGCCCTATGGTTAGCTCGCGGTATGTTGGAAATGTCCAGTCTCTATCCGATAGACTTTTAACGCTTCCAACAACTGCTGCTTCCTGTCCTTCAATCGGAGCGTAACGCGATGCTTTGCCAAGGGGATGGATTTTCATCATCCAGAGGTCGAAAGTCCGGAGCATCACCATTTCACGCATCATTTTCCTCATCAAGTCGTCGGTGATGGATGGGTCTGGCTCGCCCACAATTTCTCCGGCGGGGTTGACGACCTGGAAAAGGCCTAACTCTGCCTCACTTCCTGAAGACATTCCAACAGCTCCTCATCTGTCAACGGTCCTTTCTTAACCAACGATTTCTCCTTGACTTTCTCAACTAACTTTTGAATCTCTTCAGCCGACGCTTTTATTCCTAATTGCTCGAGCTTCCATTCAATCGAATGTTTGCCGCTTTTCTTTCCAATCAATACGCCGTGACAGTTTCCAACTAGTTCGGGGAGAAACGCTTCTGAACCGAGATGATATTTCATCCATCCTGCAACCGATATACCGGATTCACGCGTGAAAACACGTTCTCCGACAACGGGCTTGTTAGCTGCTAAACGGAACCCAGTCAGCCTTTCCACAAGCCGCGACAGCTCCACAAGTTTTTCATATTTGAGCCCGAGCTTAATGCCATATAGAAGTTCGAGGCTGACCGCGACTTCCTCGAGGCTTGCGTTGCCTGCTCTTTCACCTATTCCATTTACGGATACGTGGACGACGCTCGCACCGGCTGAAAGACCAGCTATACTGACTGCCACACCCATGCCGAAGTCGTTGTGACAGTGAACTTCAACAGGGATTTTTACAATTTTGACTATTTCTCCCACGAGGTAGCGGAATCCTTCGGGAGATGCACATCCCATGGTGTCGACGACCGCGACAGAGTTGGGTTTAGCTTCTTGAACCACACGTGAATAGATGTGTTTGAGGAAGTTTAGGTCGGCGCGTGTGCCGTCCACTCCGAAGAAGACGGTGTAGAGACCGTGGTCCCGGGCGTAATCAACATGGGTGATAGCTTTATTGACAACGTCTTCGGGCTTCCACCCAAACTGCATCAGCTTCGGAACGCCCACGGGGCCTTCGGTGACTATTCCGGATACACCGGCTTCTATGGCGGCGTCGATGTCTTCTTTCACAAGCCGAGCGAATCCGAAAACTTTCGTCCGCAGTCCTTCACTGGCTATCATCCGAACTGCGTTAAAATCTTCCCGAGAAACAATCGGCATTCCCGCTTCGAGACGATGAACACCCACTTCGTCAAGGGCCTTTGCAATTTCGAGCTTTTCTTCAGCCCTTAACACAACACCCGGAGCCTGCTCACCATCCCGAAGAGTTACGTCGTAAATTTCGATTTTTTCTGGAAAGCTAAACTGTTTGACGACGTCGGGGCTGAAGTTGTATGGGCTGACCCAGTGGCTGGTTCCACGCCAAGGCTCTGAAGACATTTTATTCAGCCACCACTTTGTTACGCATCGTGCCGAGCCCTTCTATTTCCGACTCGACCACGTCTCCAGGCTTGAGGTAGTATTTTTCCGGGTTTTCTCTGAACGCCGCGACGCCTGAAATAGTGCCCGTGGAGATAATGTCTCCGGGCTCAAGCATCACCCATGAATAATGTTCGATGATTTCTTGAAGCGTGACGGACAGCCTGTTTGTGTTGCCTGATTGACGGACTTCGCCATTAACCCTTAGCTCCATTTTGAGGTTGTGCGGGTTGCTTATCTCGTCTTTAGTGACAAGGTAGGGGCCCATGGGGCCGAATGTGTCGAGGTTCTTCCCAAAATTAAGCAATCCATTCTTCATTTCTTCTCTCTGGATGTCACGCGCGGTTATGTCGTTGAATACCATGAATCCGGCCACGTGTTCAAAAGCCCGTTCCTTGGGAATATATTTACCCCGTCTACCTATCACCATTACCATTTCCAATTCGTAGTCAAGCTCTTTCGTGAACCGCGGATACACAATGTTGTCGAAAGGCCCGATAACGGCTGACGGGCTTTTCAGGAAAGAAATCCACTGAGGTATGGGAAATTCCCATTTTGCTATTTCAGCTTCTTTCGCGTGCTCACGGAAGTTTCCAGCGGTGTGAATGATTTTGCCCGGCCGCGGAACCGGCGCATATAGATGCACGTCATTCAGTTTGAAAACTATACCGGGCCCATATTCGTTGTTCACGAACGCCCTTGCCCTGTAGAGAACTTTTTCAGCCGCTTCAAATGCCCTCCGGCCCCGTCTGAGAAATCCAATCATAGTTGATGGTAAAAGTGCTGAAGCAAGGATGTCGGCGTCTTCTTCACCTTCTTCTTGAAGCAGAGCCGTGTAAGCGAGGTTTCCGTCGAGCACGAATTCGCTGAACACTATTCCGAAACGAGGCGATTGAAGATATGGGTTGTGAAAAGTGACGAGCTTCATGCTATATTTGCGGCAAGCCGGGTTGTTAAATACTTTCCCGGAGCATTTTTCTGGAAACATTTTTAGCAGAGCCGTTCACTGTGTCAATTCGTGCAGCGTAACCAATTTTACAACAAGCCAGCTGAAACCATGAGCCGCCGAGAAATTGAAGCAATAAGGGATAAACAACTTCAATGGGTTGTTCGACACGCTTATGAAAACAACGCATTTTATCGGCGAAAAATGGATTCCGCAGGTGTCAAGCCCGACGACATAAAAACCGCGGCCGACCTGCATATTATCCCCTTCACCACCAAGGACGAGCTTCGCTCGCTTTATCCATACGGCGGCCTCGCTGTTCCCCGAACCGATGTTTTGGAAGTTCACGCAACCTCTGGCACAACAGGAGTTCCTACACTTGGATTCTATACAAAAAGCGACATCGAAGTATGGGCTGAAGTTTCCGCGAGAAGCCTCGTCATGTCAGGATTGACGAAAGAAGATGTCTTCCAGATAACACCGAGCTTTGGCATGTTTACGGGCGGATTCGGGTTCTACTACGGCGCCCGTAAAGTCGGAGCCATGATTGTGCCGACGGGTGCCGGATTCAGTAAACGCCAGATCCAATACATGATGGATTTCGGCACCACGATGATTAGCGCCGTCGTTTCCTACGTTCTACGGCTTACTGAGACGGCTTTTGAGATGGGCGTCGACCCTGCAAGGGACACCTTGGTGCGTAAGGGTGTTTTCGGCTCAGAGATGTGGACGGCGGAAATGAAGAAACGTATCGCGGAAACATGGGACATGGATGTTTATGATATTTACGGGTTTACAGAGCTTTGCGGCCCCGGAGCAGCAAACGATTGTTATGTCCACGACGGACTTCATCTCTGGGAAGACCATTTCTACGTCGAGGTCATCGACCCCAAGACGGGTGAGCCGGTCGAGCCGGAGGAGAAAGGGGAATTAGTATTCACGACTTTGACGAAAGAAGCGGCTCCGGTGATAAGATATCGGTCCCGGGACATGTCCTTTCTCATGGACGCTGATTCCTGCGACTGCGGTAGAACTCATCGGAAGCTTGGATACATCACGGGCAGGGTTGACGACATGATTAAAGTCTCCGGTGTAGCGGTTTGGCCGAGCGCCGTCGAAGCAGTGTTGCTGAAACACGGGGAACTAGGCTCCGAATATCAGATTGTTGTTTGGCGTGAAAAGGGCCTTGACAGACTCAAGATTGTAGCTGAACTGGCCCGGGAACTGAAGCCTGAAGACGCTGAACAACTTCGAATGAAACTAGTTGAAGAGCTTCGCGAAACCCTGTTCATTGCTCCCGAAGTCGAGCTGGTCGAACCCATGACCCTTCCGCGACAAGAAATAGGCAAAGCAAGGAGATTAGTCGACAAACGAGCTGAATAAATGTGGTTAGGTTTCTCAGCCGCAGCCACATAGAGCAACTCGTTTCCATCAAAGATTCTGTAGCGATCATAGAGGAGTTTTACCGCGACTACGATGACGCGAAATATGTCGGACCGCCGCGAACGGTGATACACGTCGATGAAAAAGACGCGGTCTGGCTCAACATGCCAGCCTACAGCTTATCCGTAGGAGGATTCGTCCTCAAACTTATCAACGAATATCGTCAAAACCCTGCTCGCCATGGTTTAGAAGCCGCGGGAGGGATAATCATGTATTACGATGTCGAAACAGGTGTTCTTATCGGGATGTTGGATGCGGTGTCGGTTACAGCTCTGCGTACCGGGGCGATTGGCGGCGTCGGAGCAAAATATCTCGCTCCCACCGATAGTAGGTCGGCTGCTTTGATTGGAAGCGGTCGAACAGCCTGGACACAGTTAACCGCATTAGCCACCGTTCGCAATATCGAAAAGCTGCGGGTTTACAGCCCAACACGTTCACATAGGGAAACTTTTGCGGAAAAGGCATCGAAAATCCTCGGCATCGACGCTGTTGCTGTCGATTCGGCGAAAACCGCTATCGAAAAAGCGGATGTTGTCTTGACCGCTACGAACGCCGCTGAGCCGGTCTTGAACGGTGGATGGCTTGGTGAAAACGTTCACGTCACGAGTATCGGTGCTCTGCCAACCCGACGTGAGCTCGACGTTGAAACTTTCCGTCGCGCGAACCTAATCGCAGCCGACTTGAAGAAAGCGGTGTTAAGAGAAGCGGGAGACATCATGAGGGCCGTTGAACAAGGAGTCGTCGACCCGGAAAAAATCCTTGAACTACATTACGTAGTCAAGAACGGTGTCAAAAGGCCGTCCGGCAAATCCATGACAATTCTCAAGTCAGTCGGGTTCGCGGCGTTAGACCTGTATTTCTCCGCGGCGGTTTTGAGAAAAGCCGAAAAGGAAAAGGTCGGTTTTGAATTTGACTTTTAATATGAGCGGGGAAGGCCGAGTCCTTTTTCAGCTATATAGGCGAGGGCGAGCTCCTGCGTTATGGGCCCGGATTTGAGCAGGTAAACGTCGCGTAGAACTCTTTCCAAACCGCTTTCCCTCAAGTATCCATATCCGCCCAACACCTGCAAAGCAACCGAAACAGCTTTGAACGCCACCTCCGAAGCGAGATATTTGGCGAGGCAAGCGTCTACGTCTGTTCTCTCTCTTCGGTCAAATTTTCGAGCGGCCTCCAACGTCAAGAGCTTAGCTGCCTCCGCTTCAGAGTAATGTGCTGCAAGGGGCAGCTGTATGCCTTGATAAGAGCCGATGGGTTTTCCGAAAACCAATCGGCTTCGAGCATAATTTGACGCTGTTTTGATTGCGAAGAACGCAGAGCCAACCGCGAGAGCCGCGTACACGATTCTATCCGGGTTCAAGGCGTATGTCAAAGCTTTCCAGCCCTTGTCCAGTTCTCCGACCACAAAATCTTCATCAACTTCAACGCCATCAAAAACCACCGCCGCAGTCCGAAAATAATTCGTACCCATCTTTTCAAGCGGCTCAACCTTCAGCCGCCTTCGGTCAAACTCGACGATGAACAGCGATATTCCATCGCTTTTTTTCGCAACACGCTCAGCCGGAGTCGTTCTGACGGCGAGAAGCATGTGCGTCGCGCGGTCGACGTTGTTGACGTACATTTTCTCGCCCTTGACAACATATTTCCCTCTAATCTTCTCCGCCGACGTCTTTATCGAAAGAACATCGGAGCCTGATTCCTTCTCTGTGACCGCGAGACCCATGACGTAGTCGCCTGACGCGAGTTTTGGCAGGAATTCTTCGCGTAGTTTTTCGCTTGCTGAATTCATGATGACGAGTGATGACATGTTGTTGCTGAGCAACGGGTAAAGACCTGTTCCACAGCCATGCGAGGCGAGGTAGATAACTGTCTCGACAAGCTCCGTCAATGTTTTGCCCAAGCCGCCGTAGCGCTGAGGTATGAGAAAGCCTGGAAGTTTACGCCGGCTAGCTTCGCTCCAAAACTCTTCGGGAAAGGCAGCTTCGTCACTTTTCCGATTCCAATAGTCTACTGGAAAGAGCACCTGCAGGTCTTCCACTTCTTTCATGAAAATTGGGTTTGGTTGACGAGTTTTTATCTTCATCGACGTCCGTAAACATCAAATACGGCTTTCAGGCGTTTGCGGCGGAATTGTTCCGTCAGACAAATAGGCTGTTTTTCGCCCATTTCGCCAATGACAGCCTCTACACAAGCCTTCCGCCGCTTCTTCCCGTTCTAGCGGCACATTACGGTCTTTCCACCGCGGCTCTCGGATTGATTCCAGCCGTTTACATGATGACCGCTTCATTTCTCCAGATAATCGTGGGACATTTTCATGACAGAAAAAACTTGGGTCTGCTTGTTCCGTTAGGCTTGGTCATGGGAGGTGTTGCAGTCGCATCTATTGGATTCGTGGGAAACTATTGGTTGTTTCTGGTTCTGGCTTTTGGCGGCGGCGTTGGTTCCGCGTTATTCCATCCCATCGCCACTGCGTTAAGCTCCATAGCGTCCAAACGGTCTTCATCAATTTCGTTTTTCATGACGGGCGGAGACCTTGGCTTGGCAGCCGGTTCGTTCATCTCTACGGCGGCCATCGCGTTCTTCGGACTAAATGGAACAGCAGCTTTACTGTTCCTCCCAATAGCCGCGGCAATAGTCACCATAAAAGTCGTCAAAACACATTCAAACCCACAGCCCTTAACGAAGCCTGAACCATTAACTAATGTTGTGAAATTGTTGTCGAAAATCATCAGCGTATCGTTTCTCAGAGCCTCTGCAAACCTTACCATCATGACGTATCTACCGCTGTATCTGGCGTCGAAAGGCCAGTCACTTACATATTCAGGTGGAGTGTTGACCACGACCATTCTAGCAGGAGCGTTTGGGATGATTTCAGCCGGGTTTCTCGGCGACAGAATAGGCAAGATAAACACGGTGAAGATTTTCCTAATTATAGCCGCTGTCTTGATTCCCGTCGCGGTTCTAAGCCCTGTCGAGTTTGCATGGCTGACATTTCCTCTGATTGGTTTCAGCCTCTTTGCATCGCATCCTGTGTTGGTCGCGGTGTCGCACGATTTGTCGCCGTCGCGTCTCGGAATGGCATCAGCACTTATCTACGGCTTCACGTTCGGGGTTGCCAACATCGCCGTCCCGTTCATAGGGCTTGGAATCGACGCATTCAGTTACCAATCAACGTTTCTGACACTTGCCGCGCTTCCCCTCACCGCTGCAGCTCTGATTGCTACGGTTAAGTTGCCGCCTGAGAAACGCACAATTAATTAACCGCGTCACAGAGTTGGAAACGTGGAGCAACCACGATACATCCAAGTTCTTTCAAACGTATTAGACGGGTTGCGGACAGGAAGTTCCGTTCACGTAATTCCCGTGGCAGGGAAACGCATACTCCGCATAAGCTGGCTCAACATCGTTCACCAGCCTGAAATTTACCAGGCGTTGGCGAAACTCATCAAAATACACAGCGTTGAAAACGGTTACCAAGTTGACGCGGTGGCCTCCATCGAAACATCCGGAGCAAAATATGGGTTCGCCATATCCTACGAATTGGGAAAACCCTATTTCTCAATCCACAAAACCTCAAAGCTCATCTTCGAAACGCCAATAACCGCTGAAGGAATTTCCTTCACCGAGGGCAGGCCCGTCACTCTTCATGTTGACCGGCCGGTTGCTTCACAGTTTGGCAAAGTTCTTTTGGTTGATGACGTGAGAAGAACTTCGACGACCATACAAACCGCCGTCGACCTTCTCGAGCGATGTGGAACAACCGTGGTCGCTTGCTATGTTATTCTTGACCTCGCGTTCGCAGGCTATCCAAGGCCTCGCAACATTCCCGCAAACAGATATCATCCCTTGTTCACCGTTTCAGCGGTCGATGAAAACGGCAAATGCGTCGTCGACGAAGGCCTCGTCGTGTCTTTTCTTTCCAGAGCTCCTGTAGAGAAACAACAGAAGCCAAGCCAAAACACCTGCTAAAATCAGGGCAGCCAACAATCCCAAAACCGGAATCAGGATGTTTCGCCGCTCAAAAAGAAGCGTAATTGTTCTGGGGCGGTCCACCTCAACGAAGACCGTTCTCTGCGTTATCCCGTTTTCGTCTACGTAGCCGATTACACGCTCTCTTAAGCTGAAAAGTGAAGCAAGCCTGTTGACATCAAGTATTTCTCCTTCCTTCTGCCAACTTGTTCCCAAAATCGAGCCGTTGGGATGCAACACAGTTATTTTGTGCTGGGCCACGGCTTTGAATTCGTTTCGGCCAGTCGGTGTTGACACCATCGCGGTTGATGGCTCGACCACGTATTTTGTGAATTGGTCTGAGACGCTGGATGCCACAGTTATGTTGGCGATAGTGTTTTTGAGAAGAACGATTTTCGATACCCCTGCTGAAGTAATGTTCGCGAGAGGTGTGCCGTTCAGGTAAAGGGTCGGCTGCGCCTCGGCAACTCTTCCAGAAAATTCTGCTTCAAAAACATAAGCAATTGCGGCGTTTATCTTCCCCCATCCCCAGATATTCGAACCTTCTGAGACCCGTTCTCCTGTAAAGAAATCTGTTCGGGCATTTCTTTTGATTGCGAGAAACAGCTCGTCGGGCGCGAGGTCTGGAGCGAGCTGGAGCATTAAGGCAGCGACGCCGGCCGCATGTGGCGCGGCCATGCTCGTTCCCCTACTGACGGCGTATCGCGGTCCTGGGCTGAAGCTTTGACTCGGCATGTCTTTCGAGCCTGCTGCGATAATTATTCCACCCGGAGCAACGATGTCGGGTTTCGTTCTTCCATCGATTGTCGGGCCTCTTCCGCTGTAAAACTCGATGTTTCCAATTTCTCCGTAGACTGTCCAAGTTCGTCCCGACGCTGTCCAAGTCGTCTTGCTTGTGTAAGCGCCCACCGTTAACACGTTTTTCGCAGTGCCTGGAATTGTCACGGTCGACGTTGGGGTGATTTCGTAGTCTGGCGAAGAGATGAAAGTTTCGGATTCGTAGTCGCATGTGTCTGACTGTATCCATGCATGCCATCGGTCTTCGATGACCTCGGTCGGCGCAACGGTTAGGCTCCATATCCCGGGTCTTAACGGGTTCGAAGAAACATCCACGAGTATTTCACGGATTCTTCCGCTTCTTGTCGACGTTGACTCGACCAAAACCCCCTCAGCCTCGTTTGACCCGTTAACTTTCACACCTATGACACCACCGGTCGGAGTAACTACTGTCATTTCGAGTTGATTCGAATGGAACGTTACGAAGGATATGCTGATTGTTTTTGTTTCTGTGGGGACGGTCCATCGAAGCGTCAATGGTGTTCCCTTTTTCAGCGTTCCTTCCGCATGTCTTGAGTCGTTTGCGCTGTTTCCCGCCGCTACCACGAAAACAATTCCCTGCTCAGCCCATCTGTCGAGTGCTTTTTCCAGTGGCGTGCTTCCATCATGTGGGCCGATGTCGGTGCCGAGGCTGAGAGCCACTACGAGCCTTCGACCGAGGCTTGACGCTTTCTGAACCGCGTAGGAAATTCCGTCAAGCAGTCCTTTTTCGCTGAAAAACCATCTCCGTCCATCGCATGCGGGCCCGCCCGACTTCACGACAATTAACTCGGCTCCTGGTGCGACACCTTTCAAGGTCCATTCGCCGTATGCACCACCAGCCGCAACTGATGCAACGAGAGTGCCATGTCCGACCGTGTCCTTCTGGGGACAGGTATCCGAAGCTATTTCCTGTGATGTGCATTCGTAACCGTAGCCGAATTCAACCGGCGGTCTTCCGCCGATTGTTTGGTCCCAGATGTAGAGAATTCGCGGCCGCCCATCGCTGGATTTGAACGCTGGATGAGTGTAGTCCACACCTGTGTCGATGACGGCTATGAGAACACCTCTGCCGTCCACCGCTTCAGCGTTTACGCCGCTCAAGTTCGCAAGATGGTCTAACCCGATTTCAACCGTGCTGACATCGAGGAGAGGATAAAACATTCTCGGTCGGTTAACAGGCGCCCCGGCCTCTCTCAGCCTTCGATAAACTGATTCAGGCACTTTGGCCGTAAAAACACCGTCCACGACCTCGACAGGAGAATAACTCGGGAAATATAGCGGCTGTTCGCTGATTATTTCGACCCATTTTTCCTTCGGCTCCGCTGGCACGTAGAGTAGTAACATGGCCAGTAACAGCGCGGCAGCCGCGGGGCGAAACACCACATCATCCAGTTGCTGAAACCGCTTTTATACATGTGCTTTCCACACAAATATAAACAGCCTCAGCCGTTTTCTCGTATGAAAGTTTTGACAGATGCGGATGTTGCGGAGCTCGTTGACCCTTTGAAAGTTGTTGAAGCCGTTGAACGTGCTTACATCCTATATAGCTTGGGCAAGGTCGTGATGCCTGTTCGGTCAAGGATTCCAGCAAAAGACGGGGACATTTTGATGATGCCGTGCCTCGTTCCCGACATGAAAATCTTCAGCTTGAAGCTTGTGACGGTTTACCCCGGAAACGTCGACAAAGGCATCCCAACAATCAACGCAACCGTCATCGTTCTCGAGGCTGAAACAGGTGTTCCAAAGTTCGTCGCCGAAGCGCGAGCACTCACGGGCCTTCGAACGGCTGCCGCAACTGCTGTGTCCATAAAACATCTCGCACCCAGACATTTCACCAAAGTGGGAATCATCGGCGCGGGTTATCAGGCCCGATGGCAGCTCAAGGTTGTCGCCGCTAACTATCCCGGCTCGAAATTCATGGTCTATGATGTCGACCGGCGGCGGTTGGAGGAATTCATCGCAGAAATAGGTCGGATGGGATACGATGTTAAGCCAGCCGCTTCCGCCGAAGAGCTGGTAAAATGGTCGGACGTCATCGTGACTGTGACGACTTCCAAAACACCCGTAGTCTCTAATGGATGGGTGAAATCGGGAATTCATATTTCCGCTATAGGCGGCTACACACCTGAAATGGTTGAAATAGACCCAGTTCTGACAGCTCGTTCCAAACTCGTAGTTGATTCGCGTGAAGCAGTTAAGGAAGAAGCTGGCGACGTGTTGAAACCTATAGAGCTCGGGTTGATGAAGTTCGAAAACATTTACGCAGAAATCGGTGAAATCGCGGCAGGCCTTAAGCCCGGCAGGGAGAAAGAGGACGAAATCACCTTGTTCAAAAGCGTGGGCCTAGCTGTACAGGACGCAGCGGCTTCGAAAATTTTACTAGACTACCTAATGACAAGATAGATTCCAGTTATTACGATAGCTGCGGCGACGTAGGTGATTGGATCGGCGATTTCAGCGAGAAGAATTGCCGCTATGATTGTAGCGACAATTGGTTCGAGAAGAGCTAGAGAAGAAGCCTGGTAGGGATGGAGGCCGCGGAGGCTTGAAAACTGAAGCCCGTGACCTAGGACCGTGGGGAAAAAAGCCAGTCCAAGCAAAGGATAGATTTGGTCTTGTTTAGGCATAGCGAGGCCTTCGCCCAATCCACAAGCAACAGCCACTGCTGGCAGCGAAGTAAACATGTATAAAGGCCCGAGAACCGCGAAGATGTTCACCTCTTCTCTCACTTTTTTGCCGAAAACGAGGTAAAGCGCCCAGAAAAAAGCTCCCAAAACCGCGTAAACATCTCCGAGAAAACTCTGAGACTGTGTGGAGAATTCGCCTAATGTCATGACTGCAGAGCCGGCAACGGCCAGAGCAAGACCGATGATGTTTATGTTCGACGGTCTAATCCATTTGAACGCCCAGCCAATAACTAGAGCCATCGCTGGCGTCGTGTTCACCAAGGTAGTCGCGTTGACAACCGAAGTGTTCTGGACTCCGAGAACAAAAAAGATCAGATGCATACCAAGAAGAAACCCAACGATGAAAAGCTGAAATCCAAAGCGTCTGAAAACTTTCAAAATTTCAGCCCTGAAAAACGTCAACCCAATTATCCATAGAAAAGCCGAAGCAATCAATACGCGGAATACGACGATTGTGAAGGCGTCGAGACCAGGCAGCAGACGTACGAAGATAGAGGCTGTTCCGAAGAAAAAGCCGGCTGCCGCGCCCTGTGCTACGTAGAAAAATTTAGCCATGCATAGACGAAAAAAAAGCTAAGAAAAAAATGTAGTTGGAGTGTTAACGCGGCGCGATGACGTAGGTGATGGTTACCGAAAGTGTGTACGTCGTTGTTCCGGGAAGTATCGGCGGCGGAGCAGTTGTCGCTTCAGCCGCAGCCCTATGCGGCACAGCGGGAGTGGAATCCATTATCGACACAGATTTTACACCAATTTTCTTCATGCCCAAAGGCGCGAGAACTGCCTCCAGCTTGGATTCCGCGTCGCCAACAGCTGCTGCGAGAAGCTGTTTGTAGACTTTGCCGAGTTGTTCAGCAGACGCCGTGAAATAGATACCGGTAATGTAGTCTGCCCCAGCATTGACAGCCGACTCTACCAGTGCGCCCGCGTCGACGATTTTCTTTGTTTTCACCTCTATGGAGTAGGTTGCTATGTATCCGACGATTTGCGGCGGCTCTCTTTCTCTGTAAACGTATTCAGGATAGATGTTAAGCCCTGTTGTTTTGACGTCGTCCGAGCTTATTCCAAGCCGCAAAATAGTTGAGACGACGTTGTTAGCAGCCGATGACACACGGGCTAATGCTTCTGAAGGGGTTGGCGCCCGTTCCTCGACCATGAACATCAGCACGACTGTGTCTGGCACGATGGTTGTTTGAGCTGAGCCCATGACCGAAATAAATGATTCAGCCTGTGAATTCTGTCCATTAGTATTCAATGTTTGGAACTGTCTGCCGTCAGCTAAAGTCACCATGGTGAGGGCCGCAGCTAAAACGACCGCCGTCAACGAAACACTAAGCAACGCCAATGTCTGTTTTTCCATTTTTTCTCCTCAAACTACGCTTGTCCACGGGTTCATAATAAGTCCAGAAAACAGAACAACGGATGCTACGCTGTAGAAACGGTATAAAAATCAGCCGAAAAACCAGCAAACGTTGTCCTTATCGAAAAGAGTCGAAGACCCCCGGTTCCTAAAGGGTCAAGCCGTTTACGTCGATGACATCGTTTTTCCAAAAATGCTTCATTTAGTTTTTGTCAGAAGCCCTTATAGCCACGCCAGGCTCAAACACATTGACTACGAGGACGCTGTTCGGAGAGGCGCTCACGTATTCACCGGAAAAACCATCGCATCGCATACAAAGCCCCTTTACACACTCATGAAAAACGTGCATTACTACGGAATAGCGGTTGACAAAGTGCGTTACTACGGCGAAGCTGTCGCAGCGGTGGTCGCGGAATCACGGGAAGAAGCATTCGACTTGGCAGAGCATGTTGCCGTCGAATACGAGCCTTTGGACGCAGTTCTCGACCCCGAAGAAGCACTCCAAACATCAACGCTTATTCACGAACAGTTGGGAACCAACCTCGCGGTCAAACGAAAATTTTCATTCGGAAAAGTCCAAGAAGCATTCGCCAACGCCGACAAAATAATCAAAGAAAAATTTGCATTCGACAGGTATGTTTCATCACCAATAGAGACTTCGGGAGTAGTCGCGGTGCCTTCAAAGGACGGCTCGCTAACTATTTACGACAACCAGCAAACTCCTCTCCTTTTCAAAAAAATTATAGCCGATTCGCTTGGAATCAGGTCTGAAAAGCTCCGGTTCATTGAGAAAGACATTGGAGGCGGGTTCGGCGTCAAGATAATGCTTTATCCATATGTGTTCCTCGTCGCTTACACCGCTCTCCGGCTGGGAAGACCCGTTAAATGGGTTGAAACGCGTCGGGAACATTTAACCGCGATGGCCCATAACTCCAACCGCGTCACTTTCGCTGAGATGGCGCTTGAAAAAACGGGAAAAGTCACAGCATACCGCACACGTTTCATCGAGGACGTAGGGGCCTTCGCCCGTTTACCCGACCCTGGCGGCGTCATACGGTCTCTAATGACTTACCTGGGCTGCTATGATATCCGCAACGTCGAAGTTGAGTTGAAAGTGGTTTATACGAACAAATGTCCGACTGGCCCTGTCCGTGGTTATGGATGTCAGCAAGCATACTTTGTTCTCGAGAGAATGATGGACATCGCGGCGAAAGAACTTGGGCTATCGCCTGTTGAAATCAGGTTGAAGAACATGGTCGACGGTGAGATGATGTCGTACCGCACGGTGTTCGGAAGTCTTTACGACGGTGGAAACTACCGCGACGTGTTGTTAAAGGCATGGGAGCTGGCTCAGCCCGAGAAATACAAAGGCTTGCCCCATATTGGCATTGGCGTGGCCTGCGTGGTTGAGCCCGCGGTCACTAACTTGGCCCGAAACAAGCTCTTGTTTCCCGAACTCGAAACATCGGGTTCAGGTGAAGGAGCAATCGTCAGGCTTGAAGAGTCTGGAACGATAACAGTTTACGCCGCTTCAATACCTCAGGGACAAGGTCACGAAACCGTTCTGACCCAAGTGGTCATGGAAACTCTGGGTGTTAGACCCGAAAATGTAAGAATAGTTTTCGGCGACTCCGACATGATTTATCCAAGCCCTTACGGCGGCACATGGGCCAGCAGATTCAGCGTAATAACCGTTGCCGCCGTGAAAAAATCATGTGAAATCCTAAGAGGTAAAATTCTTTCGCTCGCCGCCAACCTACTCGAAGCATCGGAAAAAGACTTGGAAATAAACGATGGAAAAATTGTCCTCAAAGGAACAGATATGTCTCTGACGTTTGCTCAACTTGCGGCGAAAGCTTACCGGGATGTGGTGCGGACGCGGAGCAATCACGGAACTCTGCAGGCTGAAGTTTTTTACGATTTCCCGACGTTCAACACAGGAGGCCCAGGCGAAATCAACATGTCAGCCACATACGGTAACTCCGCTCACGTCGCAATCGTGCAAATCGACCCCGACACATATCAGGTCAAAGTTATAAGATACGTGGCTGTTCACGACTGTGGAAAAATCCTGAACAAATCAATCGTCGAAGGGCAGATAATCGGCGGTGTTTTGCAGGGATTAGGCGCATCACTTTACGAAAAAATGGTCTATGACCGTGATGGAATATTGTTGACCTCATCTCTAAGCGACTATCTTTTACCCACCAGCTTGGAAACACCCGAGATAATCGTTGATCATGTTGAAAATCCCTCGCTGTTTTCTGAATTAGGTGCTAAAGGAATGGGCGAAGGCCCGCTCATACCTGTCGCCGCAGCCATTGCTAACGCAGTTGAAGACGCCACAAAAATACGGATAACAAAATCACATCTTTCGCCGCATTATTTATGGAGCGTCGCAACAAATAAAAACGACTTTCAGAGCGGAAATTTATGAAAACTATTCTCATAAAAAACGCGGGAAAAATTCTTTTAGGAAAACTCGATAAACCATTTGCAGACGGCGACAGCATTTACATCAGCAACGGGGTAATAGAGGAAATCGGCTGGGATATTTCAAAGCCCGCCGACGGAGTCTTCGACGTAAACCAGATGACCGTAACTCCCGGACTGATTGACTCACATGTTCATCCCGTTTTCGGCGACTTCACACCACGCCAGAACACGTTGGGCTTCATCGAAGCCTACGTCAACGGCGGAGTAACGTCCTTCGTTTCAGCGGGAGAAGTGCATCTTCCTGGCAGGCCTCGGGGCGACAAAGAAGCGGCGAAAGCACTCGCTGTTCTCGCACACAAAACCTTCAAAAACCTTAGACCTCTCGGCGCGAAAGTTCACGCAGGCGCCCTCCTACTGGAAAAAGGGCTTGTCGAAGCCGATTTCCAAGAAGTGGTTGCGAAAGGTGTTTGGCTTGTCGGCGAAGTGGGGCTGGGAACTGTTCAAGACCCCGACGAAGCAGCCGATCTTGTCCGACTTGCCCAGAAACACGGCATGAAAGTCGTGATTCACACAGGTGGAGCATCTATCCCAGGAAGCACAGTAATCAATGCACAAGTCGTTCTCAAAGTTCAGCCTGACGTTGTTTCTCACATCAACGGAGGCCCCACATCCCCGTCAATCCCCGACATCCGAACCATTATCGAAAACACGAAATCAGCGATCGAAGTCGTCCAATGTGGAAACTTCAAATCCATGGTGGAAACGGTCAAAATCCTCGAATCCAGAAACGAGTTAAATCGGCTGATAATTGGAACAGACTCACCTTCGGGCACAGGCGTCATTCCTCTCGGCATCATCAGAACTATTTCGTTCATAGCATCAAACACGGGACTCGCGCCTGAGAAAGCTGTCTGCGCAGCCACTGGAAACACCGCAAAGGCTTTCGGACTCAAAGAAGGAGTTCTGGAGCCGGGACGTCCAGCAGACCTAGTGGTAATGGACGCGCCATATGGCTCAGTCGCGAACGACGCTGTCGAAGCATTTTCAATCGGCGACATACCCGGCATCGCCATGGTCATGATTGATGGAGTTGTTAGAGTTGGTCGCAGCCGTATGACACCTCCGCCTTCTAAACAAATAAAAACAAGCGGCGAAGCAAAACTGCCCGAAGGTGCACATTGATGAAGTTAGGTCTACGTTTACCTACATACGCCAGGCCCGGAGAATTTTCATCCGCGGAGACTTTGAAGAACTACGTCGCGGAAGCCGAACGCATGGGAGTTGAAGGATTTTTCGTCATAGATCATCTGCTTACCTCGAGGCCCGCATATTCAACCAGTTGGCACGACCCTTTGATAGCGTTGTCGTTTGTGGCTGCAGCGACAAAAAAAGCACTGATAGGCCCTATGATCATGGTGCTACCTTTCAGAAATCCCTACCTCGTCGCTAAACAAATTGCTTCACTCGACGTGTATTCGGGCGGGAGATTTGTGCTCGGCGCAGGCGTCGGATGGAACCCTGACGAATTCAACCTTCTCAACACGCCTCTCGAAAAACGCGGAACAATAATGGACGAATATCTGCAACTGTTGAAAAAACTTTGGACAGAGGATAAAATCACTTTCGAAGGCAAATTCTTCAACGTAAAAGACTTGGTTCTCGAACCCAAGCCAGCTCAGAAACCGCATCCACCTATCTGGATTGGTGGAGGAAGCCAGCCACACGAAATTCTCTACGGCGCCGCGGCTAAAGGAATCGACAAAGTGCTGTTCCGCATCGCTAAATTTGCTGATGGATGGATTCCGCATTCGAGTTCGACGCCTGAAATGGCTGCACAAGACTGGGAGAAGGTTAAGAAATACGCGGCTGATCTGGGAAAAGACCCTTACAAAATCACAAAGATCTATTCGAACTTCGTTTACTTGAAGAATCCAGGAGACAGCGACACAGAAGCAGTGAAACGATTTTCACTCTATTCAGGAATGAACCTTGACTACTGGAAAAAATTCTACCTCTACGGAACGGTTGAAGAAATTGCTGAAAAAATCAAGGAACGTGTCAAGTCGCTTGAAGGCGTTGACTGGATTGTTCTGAATCCTGTTACGTTCGAGATGCAGCAGCTTCGCAAAATCGTCGACGAATTGTTTCCGTCTGTACAAAATGTAAAGATTTAAATTACGGAGCAGCGGGCAGGGAGACTTGTGAAAAAAACAGTTGTGGTGGTGATTGTCGCCCTCGTTGTCGTCGCGGCCGTCGCTTCGACAGCTTTTCTGTTTCTTTCGCAGCAAAGCCTCGGTGTTTCTGAAGTAAAAATTGGTGCCTTGGTGCCCTTGACGGGCCCTTTTGCCATCTATGGCGCCTACACTCTTGACGGGATGAGGTTCGCCGTCGAAGAAATCAACGCCAAGGGAGGTGTTCTCGGTGCTCGAGTCGTATTGATCGAAGCAGATGAGAAGAACGACGCGAAAGAAGCGGTGTCTATCTTCAAAAGAATGGCTGAAATAGACAAGGTTGTCGCGGTGGTTGGAACGATTTCCAGCGGCATAGGAGCGGTATTGACCGCGGAAGCCGAACAGGCTAAAGTTCCTCTATTCCTCATAGCGGCTGGATCTCACACGATTTTGACGAAAGATTCGCGTTTCACCTTCAGGACATGTCTACCGCCTGCACCAACCAACGGCGAGCTCCTCGCCAACTTTGTCAAAGATATGGGATACAGGCGCGTCGGAGTCATCATCGCCAGCTATGAATGGGGTTTCGCTATCAAAGAAGTGCTTGAAAGAAGGCTGAAAGAAATTCCGAACGTTCAGTTCCAGATTGAGGAAACACCGCTTGGTGAAACAGACTTTACCACGGTGCTGCGTAAGCTTCAGCCGCTTCAGCCCGAAGTCATGATTCTCACCGGTCATCCACCGGGATTTCCAACTATAACGAAGCAGGCTATAGAGCTTGGGTTCCCATCTCAATACTACATAGCTTCTGTGCAACCTCCTGAATTGATGCTTAGAGGAGTCGGAGACATCGGCCTCGACAAACTCGTGACGACGACGTGCGTAAGAACCGAGGCACCTGAATACCGGGAACTCGCGGTCAAATTCTATCAGAAATATGGAAGATATTTCGACCACAACGCCGTCGCCGGCTACGTCACCGTGTTGGCTATCGCTGACGCTGTTGAAAAAACACGGTCAACAAACCCAGTAACAGTTGCTAATCACATCCGAACAAGCGAATTCAACGATCCCATATTCGCATGGCCTCTATCCTACACTGAATGGGGTGAAATCAAGAAACCGGCCATGAGGCTTGCAGTGATCAAACGCGGCTCCCCAGGCCCCATAAACCCCGGAGCCAACTGGGTAGTTGAAACCATTTACACATCTCCACCCGTCCAGCCATACGTACCGGCTGAGTAATCCTCATTTTCTTATCTTTTTTATTTCGTCTTTAGGTGATAAATGGGGTTGACAGTAATCGTTAGATGCGTGGACGTTACTAAGTATTTCGGCGGCCTACCGGCTTTAAAAAACGTAAACCTCGAAGTCGCTGAAAGTGAAATCAGGGCCATCATCGGGCCCAACGGCGCGGGAAAAACCACTCTCTTCAACATCATCAACGGAGTCTTCAAGCCGACTTCTGGAAAAATTTTTCTAGACAACATCGACATTACGGGCAAGCCTTCCCACGAAATTTTCAAGCTCGGCGTCGGCAGAACGCTTCAGATTCCGCGGCCTTTCAAAGATTTGACTGTGTGGGAAAACGTTTACGTCGGAGGGCTTTACAGCATCCGAATATCTCGGGACGAGCTGGAAGGCCATGTGGACTCCCTCCTCGACAAGCTTCAGCTGACCGACAAAGCGAATATGAAGGCAGGCGTCCTCAACCTACAGGAACGGAAAAAAGTCGAGCTTGCTCGGGCTCTTGCATCGAGGCCCAAAGTTTTGATGGTCGACGAATACATGAGCGGGTTAAACACGGCGGAAATAGAAGACGCCATCGACCTTTTCAGATACATCCGAAAAGAATATGGATTGACAATCATCTGGGTAGAACACGTTATTAGCGCGGTTTCGTCTCTCGCCGATAAAGTCTCTGTCTTAAACCAGGGGTCTAAAATAGCTGAGGGAAAGCCGGAGGAAATAGTGGCCGACCAAGAAGTGATTGAAGCATATTTAGGTGAGAAGATTGTCGAGTCTTCTAAAAGTGGATAATTTAGATGCAGGCTACGGCGACATCCAAGTTCTCTGGAATGTTTCTATGCATGTTGACAGGGGGGAGGTTGTAGCCGTTCTCGGGCCCAACGGAGCAGGCAAAACAACCCTCTTGAAAACTATCGCAGGCCTAATAAGACCGCGCAAAGGCGCGATTCAGCTTGACGGCAAAAGAATAGACGGATTGCCTCCGGAAAAAATAGTCGAGGAAGGAATCTCTCTGGCCTTGGCTGAGAAAGAGCTCTTCCCCCTCATGACTGTTCGGGAAAACCTTCTTCTCGGAGCCTTTAACAAACGCGCTCGCAAAAAGCTTGAAGAAAATTTGGAGCTTGTTTTCAAAATTTTTCCAAAACTAAAGCAAAGACAGGTTCAGAGGGCTGGAACTATGAGCGGGGGTGAACAACAGATGCTCGCCATCGGCAGAGCGTTGATGACCGATTCAAAGCTTCTTCTCCTCGACGAGCCTTCGACAGGCCTCGCCCCACTGCTTGTCAAAAACATTTTCGAAGGACTGCGCGAACTTATGGAAACAAAATCCGAGATGTCGATTTTACTGGTGGAGCAGAGAACCGCTCAAGCCGCAGCCTTAAGCGACAGAGGATACATTCTGTCCAACGGCCGAGTGGTTTTCGAGGGCAACATCGAAGAAGGCTTGAAAACACACGCGTTCGTCAAGAAATACCTGGGTATGTAGCATGGATGCGGGTTTTCTTCTGTTTTTCCTCGATGGGATTGTCTTTGGATTAATTCTTTCGATGATCGCGGCAGGTCTTACGCTGATCTATGGCTTGGCGGGTGTTTTGAATCTCGCACACGGTGAGCTTCTCGTAATCTGCACAGTTGGCGCCGCCGTTCTTCTACAAGCATTCAACGTTCCTCTACCTTTCGCCCTCGTCGCGGGAGTGCTATTCACTATGGCTACCGCGGCCTTTATCGAAAAAATCCTTCTCACCCCCGTTTACCGCCTCGAAGGCGAAGAAAGAACCCTACTCGGCCTATACATTACTCTTGCTTTTTCGATTTTTGTTCACGGCGCTTTGATAACGAGTTTTCCGCTGGCTTTTCTCACAATAAACCTTCCAATAGCCACGGTTGATTTCATGGGTTTAACCTTTAGAACGGCTCAACTTGTGACAGGCATCGCTTCAGCCGCTATCCTCGTCGGCGTTTATCTCTTTCTCAAAAATACTTGGAGCGGCATGGCAATCAGGTCTCTTACACAGAACGAAACTGGCGCATTGATCGTTGGAATCGGTGTTCAGAAATACCGTTTATTCGTCTTTCTGCTCGGCGCGTTCCTTGTCACCTTGGCTGGAATTATCCGTAGCGTTGTAGCCACAGTAGCGCCTGAAAGCGGAATAGAGTTTACGATTCTCGGTCTTCTCGTTACGGTGGTGGGAGGAATCCGCAGCGTCTACGGAACCATTATCTCGGGCCTGGTCATAGGCGTTGTCTACACCTTCCTCGTCGTCTTCATTGGAACATATCTTGCCTACGTCGCTTTGCTGATATTCATCATGGTTTTGATTTTGGTCAGGCCTTACGGCATAGTAGGTGAAAGATGGTGAACAAGAAACAAGTCGGTGTCATGGCTTTAATCGTCCTCGCAGCCATCTACGTCGTCGTTCCGCTTATATTCATAAACACGCCATACGTGGTCTTCATTCTTGCTCAGATGGCTTTCTTCACGGTCTTCGCATACGGCTTCAACTTCCTCTTCGGCTTCACGCGACAGCTTTTCCTCTGCGTCGGCGCATTCATCGGAATCGGAGCATATATCACAGGAATTTCCCTGCGTGACGGACTAATGGGCCCAGTCGAAGCCGTTCTGCTGTCCACAGCAGTTGTCGCCGCCTTAGGATGGGTTGTCAGCTATCTATCGGTGAGAAGAAAACTCGTCGTAATATTTACGGGAATTTTCACACTTGCCATCACGCTTGTCTTCAACAACTTGGTGATCGGCCTCGCAAACATCACAGGTGGAGAAACTGGCTTCAGGATAAGAGGCGTAAGCCTCGGGCCGTTAGACGCTCTACCCTACAACCTCCGCTACTACTACGTCGCCACCATGACAATTCTCGCCGTTACAGCCATCGCTTATTACCTACTATTCCACACAAGAACAGGATATTCGTATCGATGCATCATCGACGAGGAAACAAGCGCGGAACTCATCGGGATAAACGTTTCAAAGGTTAAGACTTTGACGGCGTTGTTTTCCTCTGCTCTTCTCGGCTTCGCAGGTGCACTGTATGGATTGTTTTCACAGCTCATCGCACCATCGTACTTCGCGTTCGCATCGGTCGACATCCCTGTCCAGATTATCGTGATTCTGGGAGGAAGGGCGACTCTCCTCGGCCCCTACATCGGCTCAGCCATCATCGCTGTGGTCAACGAAGCCCTCCGGTTCCTCGGACCCTTGACACAGGTTCTCTATGGCTTGACTCTGGTGTTTCTGCTCGCGTTTTTCCGAAACGGAATCGCCGACTTTCTCAAAAGAAAAGTGTTTCCATGGTTCTTTTAACGAAGACCGTCCTCGCCTTTGACTTCTTCTTTTTTAAGCCCGCCGATACGCGGTAAAGGTCTTCCCGAATCCGTCAAAGCCGCTATCACGACGATTTCGTCCGGAAGCGGTGCGTCAGGCACTCGGACTTCAACCGCGTCGTAATGGCTTCTGACGAAAGCCGCACGCTTATAATGTAGTGGCACGTCGATAGCTGTGCCGGGTCCTCCGATTTTTGCAGCAGATGGGATAATGGCTTTGCAAACGTCCTGTCCACCGGATTCTTCACGCAGACCTCTTCCGAACTTCGGATGCAGTATTGCGTGGCCATGTTCCAGCTCGCCAGCCGTTCCGATAATTGCTGCTTTACCATAGCTTTCGACTTGGGCTGGCGAGATGCCTAATGCTTCCCTCGCTCTCTTTCCGAGAAAACCACCGAGAAAATCTCCAACATCAATCAAAACCTGCAAATCCTCAACGAATTGTCCGGCGTAAGGGTTTTTGATGACCGCTGCGGCCGCACTTTTCCTAACTGGTCTGCTCAACGGTTTGCCGTTTTCCACAAGCGTGTCTTCGACGAAAACAGCGACTTTACGGATAACTGCGCCAGGTGCGATTTCCATTCACCACCACCTCGTCGTCACGATTTTGTGGTCTGTAAAGAATCTTAACGTGTCGACTCGGCTATGAGCTGTTCCGAAAAACGACATCTTTCGTCCGCCGAGCGGGAAATATGCCATTGGTTGGGGAACTCCGATGTTAACGCCCACGTTGCCGACGTTTACGTTTAGAACAAAATGCCGCGCCGTTCGTGGGTTCGACGTGAAAATAGAGGCTGCGTTTCCATATGGCGTGTTCTTGTTAACTAGTTCGATGGCGGCTTCGATATCTTCGACGGATAAAATTGATGCAACGGGGCCGAAAATCTCCTCCTTTGCGAGCGGTGAATCGGGAGGAACGTTCTTGAACAACGTGGGTCCGACGAAATATCCGTTAAGCGGTTTCACCGGCTTGTTCAAACGGCCGTCGACGAGAAGATCCCCATATTCTTCGCCGATTTCGATGTATCTGAGAGCTTTCTCAAGCCCTTGACGTGAAGCCATCGGCCCCATTTCCGTATCTTTTTCCATGCCGTACCCCAGTCTGAGATGTGATTTTGACGCAACCAGGTCAACAACTTTTTCAGCACCCCGCAGGACGACGAGATTCGAGCCAGCCAGACATCTCTGCCCCGACATTCCGAAAAACGATGAAACAACTGCCTCAGCGGTTTTCACCATGTCCGCGTCAGGCGTCACGACGATGTGGTTTTTCGCTCCCGCGTTGATGGAAGCTCGTTTTCCCTCTTTAGCCATAAGCTCGTAAAGCATCTTGCCTGTGCGGGTTGACCCGATGAACCCAACTCCTTGAATTTCCGGATGTTTCACGAGTTTTTCAGCAACTCGGCCGTCGCCGTGAATCACGTTCATAATACCCGGTGGAACGCCGGCGTCCTTCATTATCCGAGCCACTTCGTTAGCGACCATCGGCGTTATCTCGCTGGGTTTTAGCACGACAGTTGATCCCAGAGCGATTGCGTAGGGAACGTATGATGACCATGCATGAAGCGGGATGTTGAACGGTGTTATGACGGCGAAACATCCCAGAGGTTCGCGGATAAGTTCTTGGTCGATGTCGGGAGAAATGTTCACCATTTTTTCGCCTTTTGCAAGCGTGTAAGCTATTGCGGCCGCGGCTTCGACGTTCTCCAAACTTCGCCGGACTTCTCCAACTCCTTCCGCATAAGTTCGTCCATGATTTTCCACCAAGACACGTGCCAGAACATCAGTGTCCCTTTCAAGATATTCACGTATCTTCATCAAGTATTGAACTCGGTCAGATGGAGTGGTTTTGCGGAATTTTTCGAAGGCTTGTACACCTGATTCAACGGCTTTTTCCACATCTTCTTCCGACGAGATCGGTGCTTCTGCGATGACGGTGTCGAAGGCCGGGTTTTTCACAGGAATCGTCTCGACGCTCTTCGGCACGATGAATTCATTATCGACGAAGTTGGGTAAAATTTTCATAATTTTCACCAACTTTTCAGCGATATATACTGTTTCAACTTATTCACCGGATATCAGCGCCAGCGCGGCCAAAGCCAAACCCACTCCAACTGCTTGACGAACGGAAATGGTTTCTCCGAGCACGAAGAAAGCTATCACGAGGGTTACGAGTGGGTAAAGCGATGTAGCCACCACCACTATCGATGACGGGTTTAGGCTAAGGGCCATGTAGAATGTCAGTGCTCCGAGGAATCCCAGCGAGCCTGCGAACAAAGCGAGGGGCCAGACTGTGCTTTTCGGAACTATGTCTGCTCTGGATACTAGGATGAATAGAAAAGCGACAGCCATGTGTCCGATAGCGGCTATTGCTGTTGTATCACGCCAGCCGAGAGAAGCTGAAGCAATTCGGGTCACAACGCCCCAAATACCCCAAACGAGCAGCGTCAACACAACCAATAGAAACCATCTAAAATCCATTAACACAAACGAAACACCGCTTCCTCATTACTTTTTCCGTAACAAGATAAAACATATTTCTTACATTTTCGTGGAAAACGCCATGAACGTGCGAATCCTCTACTGTGTTCCATGCGGACACCTGCCTCAGGCCATGGATTTGGCGAAAAACCTCCTAAACAGGTATGGTCAGCGGTTAAACAAAAACTTCTCAGTCACTTTGGACACGACCGACGGCGGAATATTCGAAGTCTACGTCGATGGAGAGCTTGTTTTCTCCCGTCACAAGGAACGACGATTCCCAACAGACACTGAAATCGTTGAAATCATCGAAAACAAGCTCAAGCAAAAAGCATAGGATTTGACCCGTTTTCTTCTTTTTAGCGTCGTCTGGTTTTTCTTGATGGTTTTGTGTCTTACCTTCGGCCAACTTCACGCATGGCCCGATTTCGTACACGTCCGATACGGTTTTCCACTGACCTACGCCGTCCACACAGTTAACACTTTTGCCGGACCCACTGATTTCTGGACCGTCGACATGAGTTTGCTCGCCGCTGACCTAGTCATCTGGCTCGCCGGCTACGTCGTTGGAAGCTTTCTCATCTTGTCGTATCCGCGGAAGAAAACAGTTTAGTAGACAACATGTTGGAAAGGCTATTTATCCTCGATGCTTTTCCGTTGCCCGGACCGCGATGTCTTGGGTTGTCGACCGATTGGAAAGATTTCCTCCACGTAAAGGCCCTGAATGGGGAAGCGGAGGAATTTTTGGATTACGGTTTCACAGAGACGTTCTCTATTACACCGTCGCCTTTGACGCCGAATCACATTTCATCCACCGCGACTCGGTGAAAATCTACAGGTTCGATAAAATCGGCCAAGCGCCCCGCTCCGGAGGCGATACCTACAACGCCGTCGAAACAGTCGACCAATACATTTACTTCGGCGGATGGGTCAATGCACCGGCGATATACCAACGCATGGATAACAACACTTCGAAAATAGTTTTCCTCCACAAATATTCACACGTCCACGAATATGATGTCGATAACATGGAAGTTAGACTGGTTTGGAGTGAATCGGTTCATAGGGAAGATGAATGGGCGGCTGAAGTCGGAGACATTCTCTACGACCCTTTCAACGATAAACTGTTTTTGATGCAGGAAGACGGTCATTTCAACAACGGTGTTTACAGGCTTGACAGACGTTCGGGACATGTTGAGCAGCTTTTCGGCGAGAAATGTTTGAAAGCGGCTTTGCTCCGCGACATGGCTTGTTTCGCGGTCGGCGAAAACTATTCCGAAGGCCTGCGTGAATTCAGGTTTTACGACCTCGTTTCGAAAAAGTTGGCGTCGTTTGGGCTCGAAGGCGGCTCTTTGGACGGCTCTTCTTATTTCAAGCCATCCGTCGGTGATGTGACTTCCGCCTATGACAGAGTGTTCGCCTTCGTTAGAGGAGGTCTGTTTGTCGGCAATCCTTACTTAGATGAACGATTCACGTTTGTCAGGCTTTTCGACTTTCACAACTTTTACGCCCCGTTCAGAACCAATTCAATAATCGCTGGCGGCGGCATACTCGTTCCCTACAACGCACATCACGATTCGGTGTACCAACCCATTACCGATGAAGCCAAAACATATTCCCGATACACCAACACCATCACGGGCCCTTCCGTTCTCATCTACATCACCCCTCCAGTTGCAAAAATAGTCGCGGCGGTCGGTGCGAGAATCACAAGCGTCGAAAAAGTCGCTGACAAAATTCTCCTCGCAACAGACAACTCACCTAATTCAGGAGGACCACGCGTAACGCCCTTCGACAGCGGCGAAAAGGACTTCATCGTCCTAAATCAGGAAATTTTGCAACGACCTCCACCATCAGCCGTCTTTACAGTTCCATTCAATAATTTGCCAAACTTCGGGGAAGCTTTTGGAACAAATTGTTTCGGCGGCATACCGTTAACAGGGTACAGGTCGCCATCTCTCAGGTTTTACGCCAGTCGCGACAACGTGCTCACCGTCAACGAATACGACCTGTCCCTTCCCCTGAACCCAGCTTCCACAGAGCATTACATCATCCGTGAAGGACGAAACATCATCGACCTCAGCTCCTTCACCGGAATAGTTTCATTCAAGCTCGAAAAGTTCGACGCCAAAGCCCTGGTAAGAATAAACCTCGTGTAGAGATGGTTGTGGAAATGTCGTATTTGTTGCCGAGAGATGTGTGGATTTTGTCTTTCGAATATGAGGGCTTTGCTAAGGCGGGCGGGCTGGGCGCCGCGGTTGCGAGGCATGCTAGAGCTCTTGTGTCGGCGGGCGTGAAAGTCATGGTTTTGATTCCATCTCATGGATTACACGTGGCTGACTCTGCTCATGAAGGAAGCTGGAACGGCCACCGCATAGGTGTCGACGGAAAAACATATCCATACCATATCGGAGCCGAGTCATTCACAATGGATGGTGTCAAGCTCATTGTCTTCAGAGGGCTCGACCGCTGGACCAGCCAATTCCTCGACGAAAAAGAAATTTATAGAGAAGCTGCGGAGAAAATGGCTCTTTTCACCCGTGGTGTCCTCGAATGGACGCGAAACAAGCAACCGCCGGACATCGTTCACAGCCATGACTGGACCGCAGTCTTAGCCGCCGCAGCGCTCAAAACACATTTCCATTTCGCCGGTGTTACCGTGCCATGGGTTCACACAGTTCATCTCGTTTCATCGCCATCTTTTCCATGGCACTATGCTTCTGAGAAATGGTGCGGCCTACACAGCATCTATCACAAAGTTCCCACTCACGGCAACGGTTACTGGTCTTGGACAAGCGATGTTTGGGACAGCGTCGGCGGAAACATCGACGCGTTTGCCGCTGTCGAATCAGATTTGCTGACATCGGTCAGTAGAGGCTATTTGGACCAGCTTCTCGCCCGATGGCCTTTCGTCCCATCTGAGAAAACCGGCTACATCTACAACTCGACCGACTGGAGTTTACACGATGTCGTAGACTATGCGGCGAAGCAATTTGGAACAGTTGACAGGTCTAAGCTGCGGCCGCTCGCCATCCAAACGGTCAAAAATCATGCAGAAGCCGTCGTGGGCACCCTCGAGAAATCGAAACTCCTCGCAGTAGCTCATGGACGTTTAGTTTGGCAGAAGGGCTACGACGTGTTGATTCAATCGGTCGACTATATGGATTCGTCGGTTGGTGTGTTGATAATGGGGCTTTCAGCGGGTGATTTCGGACATGAATCCTACTTGAAAACTCTCGCGGAGCAGAGGCCGGGCAGGGTGATGATTACACGGGGCGCAATTTCTCCCATGCTGATGAAATCCGTGCTGTATTCGGCGAATGTCGCGGTCATGCCGTCGCGATACGAACCTTTCGGAATTGCTTCAGTAGAAGCTCAGGCCCTCGGCACACCGGTCGTCGCGACAAACGTGCCCGGCCTCGCTGAAACCATCAAAGACATCTACTTTTACGACGACGGTAGCGGAAAACTCATCGGATACGAGGAAACACTTTATCTTGGAATGGCTGTTTCGTCGCTGGCGATGCTCACAGAAGCCGCCGACACCGGGAAAAAAGAATACCTAGATAAGATTTCACTCGAATTCATCCGCAATCGGTTTAACGCGTTGAAACACATTCGCCACAACGTGGTTAAATGGGTTGACGAAAACTTCCGAGAAAGAAACACTCTACAAATGCTTCTCAAATGCTATGATAAAGCCCGAAGTATTGCACTGAAACGTATCAACTAGGAAAAGTGGGATAAAGGTAAAAAGTTAGACGGCTCGGCAGGGGATAAAAGATGAAAATTGTCAGCATCACTCCTGAAATAGCGCTGGATGATTTCCCTGTTTATGCCGGCGGCCTCGGCGTTCTCGAAAGTGACAAATTTTACGCCGCCGCGGCGAGCAAGATGTCTTACACAGTTCTCACGTTCTTCTATCCGGGGGGCTACGTAGAGTACGAGCCCGTGGATGATGGCTTTGCGGCCAGACCACAAAAGGTTTTAGCGATGAATTTGCAGGCCGAGCGGGATATTTTCATCGATTCGGAATTTCTCGGTGAAAAAATAGTCATCAGGCCCTACAGCAAGACTTTGGGAAGTGCGAAAGTTGTTTTCTTTCACGTTCTTGAACCGATGAAAGCAGCGCGTGCTGTTGAAAGGCTGTATATCTATGATGCTCAGGACAGCCGTGAACTCGCAGCGATTATCTTGGCAAAAGCTTCAGCGGCTTACATTCGAACAGTCATAGGCCTCGACGACATTAGATACATTGATTTGCAGGAAAGCCTCAGCTCCCTGATAACGTATCTACTGCCAGAGCTGGGGGGAAAGATTCGTTTCGTCGTTCACACTATAGCTCCGTGGGCAAATTTCGGTGTCAACCCCGCTGTGGTGAAGAAGGACATTCAAAATTCGGACTTGGAAAAATACGGGTCATCCCTTTACTATCTCTCCATGGACAAGGCGGCCAAGGTCTTCGCAGTGTCCGCAAAGCATGAAAAGCTGGTTAAACAAGTCTCTTCATCCTATGCCGAGAAAATCACACACGTCACCAACGGCGTAAATCTTGACAGATGGACACATCCGGAAATTGCTCGTCTGTTGTCGTCAGAAAAACAGGTAACAATGCAGTCGCTGGCCGATGCGAGAAACAAGATGAAGAAGCAGTTTTTGGAAGTTCTCAGGGCCTGGAAAACCAGTGTAGACCTTGATGATGACGTCTTCCTCGTCGCATGGCCGAGAAGGCTGACGAAATACAAGAGGCCTTATTTCGCGGAGCGGCTCATCATAGACCTAGTTCGCAAAGACGACGTATTCTTTGTTCTCGGCGGAAAAGCACATCCATTTGATGGAGATGGACTTTATTTCATGTCGAGGTTTCGGAAGCTTGCAAAGGAGTACAACAACGTTGTTTATCTTCACGATTACGACGTTGCGAAAGCTAAGTTGATTCTTTCCTCGGTGGATTTGCTGCTTTTCACTCCTTTCCCCGGCTGGGAAGCATGTGGCACAAGCTTCATGAAAGCCGGTGTAAACGGTGTTCCAACCCTTTCTTCACGTGACGGAGGAGCCGTTGAATCCATCGTGGACGGCTACAACGGCTGGCTTTTCGGACAAGAGCTCGAACACCTCATCAACATTTACACAGACCATGATAAAACATCACAAATCGACGAAAGGGACTATTCCGACATGCTTCAAAAATTCCACGATATCTACGACGTGTTCACGAAAAAACCCGTCACGTATCAGCAGGTATCGTTCAACGCTTTCCAAACTATGAGAACACGGTTCGACATCAGAAGAGCACTTCATGAATACTATGGTTCTTCTCAGTGATTTTCCAATGACGTGTGTTTGAGGTATAGAGTTGCGAGAGGTGGTAAAACTAGTTCGACGCTGTAAGGCCGTCCATGCCAAGGTCTTGGCTGAGCAGGTTTTCCGCCAAAGTTTCCGACACCGCTTCCACCATATTCGCGGGCGTCGGTGTTGATTATTTCTTTCCAAAACCCGGGCCGGGGAACTCCCAAAACGTATGGATAGCGAACAACTGGAGTAAAGTTGCACACAACCATAATCATTTCATCACCGGCTTTTCTCAGAAAACAGACAACACTCTGGTCGACATCTGAGAAATCAACGACTTCGAGACCAGCTGGTTCGAAATCAAACCGATGTAGCGCCGGCTCGGCTCGGTAAACACGGTTCAAGTCTTTTACAAGGCGCATCACGCCTGCGTGAGTATCATAATTGAGTAGGTGCCAGTCTAAAGGCGATAGATGGTTCCATTCGTTCCACTGTCCGAACTCACACCCCATAAATAACAACTTCTTCCCAGGGAACGCATACATGTAGCTGAGGAAGGCGCGGAGATTAGCGAACTTCTGCCACCAATCGCCTGGCATTTTGTTTAGCAGAGACTTTTTCCCATAAACAACTTCGTCATGTGAAATTGGCAGAATGTAGTTTTCGCTGAAAACATACCAGAAACTGAACGTGATGAGGTTGTGGTGATATTTCCGAAAGATGGGGTCTTTGGAGAAATATTCCAACGTGTCATGCATCCATCCCATGTTCCATTTCATTCCAAAACCAAGCCCGCCCACGTAAGTGGGCCTCGAAACAAGCGGCCAGGCGGTTGACTCCTCAGCTATCATTTGAACGCCGTCAAATGTTCCATAAACTGCTTTGTTCAGTTCTCTTAGGAAGGCAACGGCTTCCAAATTTTCCTTGCCGCCGTAGATGTTTGGAGACCATTCTCTACGTGAATAGTCACGGTAAAGCATCGAACTGACCGCGTCAACCCGTATGCCGTCCACGTGATATTTGTCGAGCCAGAAAAAGGCCGAGCTGATTAGAAACGAAACCACCTCAGGTTTGCCGTAGTCGAAGACGTAGCTGTTCCAATCTGGATGATAACGCATCAATGGGTCGCTGTATTCATAGAGATGGCTTCCGTCGAAATAGACGAGGCCGTGGCCGTCGGTGGGGAAATGGGACGGAACCCAGTCGATGAAAACACCGATGCCGTGTTGATGCATGGTTTCCACGAACTTCATAAAGTCTTGCGGAGTTCCATACCTGCTGGTCGGAGCGTAATATCCTGTTGTCTGATAACCCCACGAACCATAGAAGGGATGTTCCATCACGGGAAGTAGCTCGACATGCGTGAACCCGAGATCAGCGACGTATTCGGCCAACTGCTGCCCGATGCTTGCAAAAGTCATGTTGTGGAAATGACGCCACGAGCCGATATGAACTTCGTAAACCGAAATGGGACAGGAAAGCGAGTTATGTTTCCGACGGTTCCGCATCCATTCATTATCATTCCATTCATAGTT
Organism: Candidatus Caldarchaeum sp.; assembly: GCA_038831915.1. Lineage (GTDB taxonomy): Archaea > Thermoproteota > Nitrososphaeria_A > Caldarchaeales > Caldarchaeaceae > Caldarchaeum. The sequence goes on along the minus strand of JAWBKB010000001.1, from coordinate 11,770 downwards.
AAGGTCCCATATTATGGAAGCTGTGCCCGGAGGCGTTTCCCAGAGAAAAGCGAAAGGGTCTCCCTTGTCAAACGCCTGCCCCTGCGACGAAAAGATGTGATATTTGTATCGGCAGCCAACCCAGACGTTTTCGATGAAGCCTTCCCATATTCCTGAGCCGTCGCCACGTCGATGGAGAACGTGGGCATCTTTGTTCCAGCCGTTGAAGTCTCCCATGACCGTGACTCGGGCGGCGTTGGGCGCCCAAACCGCGAAATAAACACCTTCTACACCGTTCAGCTTCAGCCGATGTGCTCCCATCTTCTCGTAAAGCCGGAAATGTTTCCCCTGTCTAAACAGCCAGATATCGTAGTCGGTCAAAAGGCTGAACTGTTTCACGTTGTTCATCTTCAAGTAGGCGGCTGCGAAACGACGTTGTAAATTTCGGTTCTTTCACTCAGTTTTTGATGAGGCCAAATCTTCGACCCGATGATTCGAACTCCGTTCATGACTTCAGCCCCGTTTCCCAGAATCGAGCCGATGATTTCACAGTTCTCTCCAATCCTGACATGTCTGCCGATGATACTGTCCTTGACAACGGTGCGTCCTCCAACCACGCATCGATCCATTATTACGGAGTTTTCAACCGTCACGTCATGGTCAAGTATAGTGTAGTGGTCGATAACTGAATTGATGATTTTGGTTCCAGTTCCGACGGAGATATGTCGGCCCAGTAGAATTTCTCCTTCGAAGAATATTTGGCCGGCTTTTTCTCTTTGGACGAGCTCGGTGTGTAGCCTTCGTGATTCCTGAGTTCGGCCCTGCATCCGTACTCCTTTATAGCTAAACGTCACGCCTAAATCGTCGAGGCTCAGCTGCCGAAGAACGTAGAAAACGGCTTCTAGATATGTTTCGGGTGTTCCGATGTCGAACCAGTAGTCTTTGACTAGAAAACCTGAAACATGGTATCCGTGTTCAACCAGGGTTGGAATGACGTGTTTGCCGAAGTCAAGCTGTCCTGTTTTGAGCAGATGCATCCCCGCGGATGTTTTCAAGAAATCCATGAACTGAGGTGAAAGAACGTAGATGCCTGTGTTGATGAGCCGTGAAGGCGGAGCTGTTTTAGGCTTTTCGACAAACCTTCTGACATGGTATTCTTCGTCGACATCCGCAACCCCATACATGCTCACGTCTTTCCACGGCTCCAACTCTTTCAACCCAACCGACATGAAAGCCGCTTTTTCATAGTGTGAAACCCAGATTTGGAGAAGGTCAAGCTTTGCAACTGTATCTCCCTGCAACACCAGCACGGGCTCGTTTATGTCATAATATTCCATGACTATTTTGACGGCGTGAGCGTTTCCAAGACTCGTTATATTCGGTTGGTAACGAACGCGGAAAATGTCCGGCTCCATCCTCAAAGCGAACGCAATCCGCTCACCGCCGCCCATATAATCGATTAACGGAATGTAGTTGTTAAAACCGCTAACCGCGAGATAAACTTCGCGAATTCCCTGCCTCGCAAGCGAGGCGATCATCCATTCGATTAAAGGCCTGTTCAAAAACCTGATCATGGCCTTTGAAGTGTCAGCTGTGAGGGGGTAAAGACGCGTCCCCAAGCCCCCGAGGGGGATGATGGCTTTTCTCAACATGGAAAAACTCCGATACATAAATCGGCGTCAAAGCATTTAACATTAACCAAAATATAGTATATTTACGGATTGTGTGAGTATTGTTAACAGGTTGACTCTGAAAACAGCGGAAAACTACCCTCGCCTGCTTTTGCAAGCTCACATTACTTAAGGTATAACGCTTACCTTTCTAGCCGCCGCCCTCTTTCTCAGCTCGATGTCAAACGTTGCGAGCGTCAGTCCATGTCTCAAAGCTAACGAAAGGATGATGTAGTCGTTAACCTCTTTTACCGGCGCTTTATCTTCCTCCATCATTCTGAGCGCATCATCTACTGCGACGAGAGGTTCGACGAGGTATTTCGTCCTCGGGTCTTCAAGATATTCATGAATCTTCACTGAGATTGTTTTTGGTGATACTGAAAACCTCAGCATTACCTAGACATATTCATGGATAACTATGGGCGGTATGGCCAGCTCTCCAGCTGCGTCTATGATTTTTACAGCCTTGTCATGGTGCATGCTGTCCTCAACTGTGTCGTAGACTAGAACGTTGGTGTCAGGAAGTAGCCTCATCCAAAAGCCTCTCAGCAGCTTCCTCTATTTCCTCAACCGTTACCTTCCTGCCTAGCCGAACCGTCGTCCTCTTCCTCTTCAAAGGAATTATCTTTATCACATTCTCGTGCGCGTCGTAGACGACTTTGACGATGCTCCCCACTTTTATGTCGGCCTTTGACCTGACGCGGCTGGGTATCGTTACTTGATAATTTCTTGTTACTTTCACGGTTTCCTCGTCATTATCCATCGTAAGAAAGACGTTTAGTAAATATCAATCTTGCTAGTAGACAAAGCACGACAAAGTTTGAAACGTTGCCACGCATATTCCATCGAAGGCTATGTGGCTGCCCTAACTGTGATCTTATCTCCATCTCTCGACATGTGGTTTTACCGGCCATGCGTTTCCAGCCGTCAACCTTTACCTGAACCTCCCCGCAGTGTTTGTCGAAACATTGGCGGGCGAGGGCTTTGCCTCAGACAAGTCGCCGAATGTAGAATCCATGTGGACAGGTGACTCGACATTCGCTATCCCTGTCTCGTCATGGGTGTGTATTACTTTTATATGTCCGTCGGAGGCGATCCCAATGTCTGCCTGAACTTTAACATCCACGCCGTCAACCAGTAAGCCTAACGTGGATGTGCATGCTTATCCTCTCATACGCGTTCATGCAGGTGTTGAGGAGCGTCTCGTTGTCATCGCCCGCTGTCCCCGTCTGACGGGGCTGCGCCAGGTACGGGGCGAGTAAGCCACACCAAAAAACAACACAGCTCCCAACACCATGTATGGTGTGAAAAACCTAGCCACGTACTAGCCGCGGTGTTTGGCCTTCAAAGCAGAGCCGCTTTCAAACTTTTTGTCGCATCTACGGCAGAAACCCCAAACCAGCTGACAGCGTGTGCACAAACCGACAAACAAATAGATATCGCCACCACAAGACCACGCCATCCCAATCAGAGCTCATTCATGAGCAACTTCGCCAAACATTCAGAATCAGAGGATATTCCCAATGCTTGTAAAGGAACCGAACCTCAAATTGAATAGGGTTTGTTAGTTCTGCAAATGGTCTTTCTTTCATCCCTGACTAAAGTTTTTCTGGGTTTATCATGCTAAGAAGCACTGCTAATAGTTAACCATTGGTGCTTCATCAATGGTTAGTCGGCTTCGCTTAAGAATGTCTTGGCGTCGCCGATTATTCACGGCTTGTTTTCATGGCTTTCTCCAGCAGGCTTCTGTCTCCAGCTAGGAACACTCCGTTGTCAATCACTTCCGCCGCGAACAATGGCCTCTTTCTGACCATTTGAAGGAACTCTTCCACGGTGAAGACGAGTGGCTCGACATCCAGCGGGAGGCTGGGGTCGATGTAGGCTGGAATTCTGTCGACAGGTTTTTCGTCGATTTTTTCACCACTATCACTAAGTCTATGTCCGAGAAAGGTGTGTAGTTTCCCTTCGCCAACGAGCCGACTAGAACAACAAGCTCCGCCAAACCTCTGTCAACGAGCTTCCGAGCGTAATCCCTAACCCTCTCCATCACCATGCTGTAGTCAAGGCTGAACACCCTTACTTCTGCAGAATTCGATGATCTCACGGGCTTGCTTAACCGCCCTCTACGCATCACTACTAGTATAATAGTGGAGCGCCTTCGCTGTGGAGGTTGGGGCATCTTGTGGGGATGTAGTGTCTGTCCAGCTCTTTGGCTTTGTCGATTAACGATGCCGCTGGCTTGAGCTCTTCTGGGAGGTGCTCCAACAGCCTAGACACAGAATGTCCCCAGGCTTCCATGTTCCTGCTCTCGTAAAGGGCTTTGACAGCCTTCTCGGCAGCCTGCTGAGCCGCGAAACAAGCCCACTCATAGTCGCCCTGCCTCAAAGACGCTTCAGCATGGGAAGTCCCTGACCGCCTGCCTCATCCAATCCCGGGCCCTAGAAACCAGCCCACACCACCAGCCAGCAAACCCCCAGCCTCGTTTAAATCTGTTAGCGGGTTTGAGCCGACGTTCACATTCTTACACAGCGCCGTGAGACAGACAGCACAATTTTTAACTCTTCAAATGAGCCGGCGACGTCTGTCTACTCTTTGCAGGGGATGGGATTCAAAACCCGCGAACCCCTTCGGGAGCAGGTCTTGAGCTTGTCGATGCTAGTCTCGGCCAGCTTAAGGCTGGATGTGTTTGACAAGGCTTGGCTACCACCGTCCCACAGTCATCAAAGTCCTCTACGAGCTGGTGAAGAAGCCATTAGACATAGAGAAAATCAAAAAATTCGTAGAGTATGACGATGAATGTAAGGCGGCTTTTCTGAGGGGATTCTTCGACAGCGAAGGATGCATATCTAAAAATGGAGACGTAACCTTTTACAACACCGATTTAAAACTGCTTGGATACGTCAGACAGCTCATTGAGTCGCTGGAGATAGGGACGACGGGACCACATCTCATGACAAAGCATGGAACAAGCTTCAGAGACACTAGAAAAGGAAAAACATACGAGACAAGGAAGAACGCATACAACTTATACGTTCCCGCCGGCTTTCGGCTGAAGTTCTACAAATGGATGGGATTCACGATAAGAAGGAAACAACGACGACTCCAAGACTACCTCATAAGGACTGGACGACTAAAGCCTCCAGGCCAAACTCTCCCTGTTTTTCCAACTTTGCCCCACTATTTCCCACTTTTACAATATCGCCTGCCCCGGGGCGGACTTGAACCGCCGACACTCCGGTCTTCAGCCGGACGCGCTCCCAGCCTGCGCTACCGGGGCCCCGTAGAAAAAAGTTAGGTAGCCTTTATTTATCTTTAGGCAGCTGCTTTTATGTCAGGAAAATTATTTTCGTCAACTCAGCATGAGACATGGATTTTATCGAATTTTTCAACGTTTGATGATGCGAGAACCAAAGCTTATGTTCATCGCCTATTTTTGAAGTGTTTGTCCAAAACAGCTTCACTAACATCATGATGCTGACCCAAAACACGAAGCATCAATGACAACGTTGACAATCTATCTCCGCCAGTCTTTCGGACCACACGCCCACAGACCTATTGTAGCGGGCAGGTATTACAGGCGGCTTGTCGATGAATTCGGCGTTGTTTGTTCATAAATATCTCGGCTTTTTAAGTGGTTTGGACGACGTTGACGGCCGGTAGGCAGGTGGTTGGCTACATCTCCAACATCTCGACCAAAGTGACTTCGGACGGAGTGGTGTACTACGTGACAATTTCAACAGTTGCTGGTGAGGAGTATGTTGTCAGGCTTCGACAGCCTGCTGACTGGCTTTTCGTAGGGACACCTGTGTCGGGAAAAGCTTTACGGGTTGACGACGTTTACCAGATTCAAGATTTCTGCGTCGCGAAAGAGCTCGCGGCTTCACGTGTTTTAGAGGTTGATTCTTGTCAAACAACTTACATCGGCTCCGGCCCGGATAGAAAAGCCATCGTGACCGGACAGAAGGCAGCTATGGTTGTATCGGCGCCTGCGTTGACGATAACCATCGCGAGAAAAGCCGAAAAAATCGGCTACACCAAAACCTTCATTCACATAGCTGACCTGCCGACCGGTGCACGCGTCGTCGCTGTCCAAACACCGCGGGAATATCAACGAGACCGTTCGATGAGAAAATTGATGGAACAGGTTGGAGCCGATGAACAACAGTAAACTGGTGATTGTGGCGGAGAAAGCGAGCGTAGCCCGAGCCATCAAAAGCGTCGTCGCCGCGGCGAAAATAAACGCAGAAGTAGTTTCGGTGCGAGGACATATGATGGAGGCGGACCTTCCAGACGGCTATGAATGGGGAGCTAAACACCCTCTTGAAATCATAAAGCTGAGAACAGTCGTCGACAAAGTAAGCGACCTCTCAACTTATAGAACTTTGACGAAAATTTTTTCAAACAACAGTTCACTCGTGGTAGCGACCGACAACGATTCGGAAGGAGAACTCATCGGATATGAAATATTGGAAACCTATCGAAAAATTCGAGGCGAAAACGCTGAATGTCTGCGGATGCGGTTTAACTCCGTCGACCGCAGAGAACTATTTGCAAGCATTAGAAACCTTGAAAGAGGCCTGAACATGCGCTGGGTCGAAAAAGCGAGGTTTAGACAAGTCTTCGACCTTATCACTGGTGCGGCTTTCACCCGCCTACTGACCGAATCAACACGTCGTAAAAAATGGGTGAGGCTGATTAGCTGGGGTTCATGCCAAACACCGACGCTTAACTTCGTGTTTGAAAGGGAGAAAGAAATTCTGTCGTTCAAGCCGGAAAAATACTGGACAATTCACGCCGTTTTAAGAACCCAAAAAGGAGAAGAATTTATGGCCGTCAGCGAAATCTTCCGCTCCGCTACCGATGCGAAGGAACTGTTCAGGAAAGCGGAGGAAGCAAGCGAAGCATATGTGTCCAACTATTATGAATCCGAGAAAAAAATCCCGCGACCTCTGCCGATGAGAACCGACGATGTGCTACGTGATTTAACCCGGTTGACAGGGTTGTCCGCTAACAAGCTTCTCGAATTGATGGAGCAGCTTTACGCGGAGGGCTACATCAGCTATCCACGAACTGACACCAATCGTTACCGGAAGAACTTTGACTTTGAAACACCGCTCAAAGCCGTGAAAGGAGATGAAAACCTCAACCGAATACCCGCCATGTGGGAGAATGCAAATCCCCGGAACGGGGCTCGGGACGACGGTGCTCATCCACCCATTTATCCGGTGGCGACTTTTCGCGGCACAGGTGTGTTGATGAAAATCTGGGAATATATAGCCCGCAGGTTTTACGGAAACGCTTACTTCGACGACGCGGTGCAGCTCGTGCAAGACGCGAAAATCAAAATCGAGACGTTGCCGTTGAAAGCCCATGGAACACGGATAATTTCTCAGGGGTTTTACCAGGCGTTTGGCTACTTTAGGCCGGCCGACAACCCGATTCCTGTGATGAACGTCGGTGAAAAGCTTACGATTGTTAAGTTGGAGTTGAAAGAGGATGAAACGAAACCTCCTTCACGACTAACTGAAGCCGATTTGCTAAGGTTGATGGAGAAAAACGGCATCGGCACAGACGCTACGAGAGCGACCTATCCGCAGCTGATAATTGAGCGGAAATACGCTGTCAAAGAGGGGAAATATTTCAAGCCCACTCGGCTTGGAATGGCTCTAATCGAATCTCTTGCGAAAACAGACCCGCGATTGGTCACGCCTGAAACACGACGTCTGGTCGAAGAATACATGGCGAAAATCGAAAGAGGAGAAGCATCTCTGGCTGAAAGCTTGGACAAAACTCTGAAAGTCTATGAAGAACTTCTCAAAGCATGTAACGACCGTATCGACGAGGTCAGCACTGTTCTTGCGGAAAGCATAGGAGAAGAACGCTTTAGGGCGAGAAAAAGGCTTCGAAGAAAGGTTTAGCCATTGTTGCTTGCTACGCATAAGCTTATAAAGAAACATTTGATTCTGTGTTTTGGACATATGGTCGTTAATTTTTCGGCTATCCTAAACCCTGCGACTGGAGGCGATAACGTACTATCATTTCTTCTATCTCTTATCTGGATAGCTTTCTTGATGATCTTCTTTCTTTATCCGTCGTTTGGACAGCGGATGCAGCTTTCCTACATGCTGCGTGACCTGGAAAGAAAGCTGAACAAGCTTAAAGCGATTAAAGACGACATTCACCGGACTACGGTTGACACGATTAAACGCGTCGGAAAACCCGAAAAAGACCCAACTCCCGACATCGATAGGCTGAGCGAATTTTTCGTCATCCAGCCTGAATCCATGGACCCTTACGGATTGGTTTACAAGCTCGAACATATTCTCGAAACAGGTGAATCAGCGTATGAATCTGAAGTCGCGAAACTCGCTCCACACGCATCTCCACACCAAGTCAAATCTCTAACGAATCTCGTCGAAGTCTTGAGAGGAATCAACACTCTTTACCGAGTTGTCCGCCACTACTACCTACTCGGAAGAAAAACGAGCAACATCTACATGGTTCTACAGATTCAGATGGTGTTGCCCATGATAATCGAAATAGCTGAGTCCTATCAACAGGCCGCTATCGCCTTCAGCAGAGGCCAGCCCATAGGAGACGGTGTGGGCCCGTTGGTGGCCGCGAAACTCGCCGACGGAAGGGAAAAAGAAAGATATGAAATCGCAAAGGACACAATTGTTCAGGAAATTGAAATCGACAACAGAAAAGTGTACATAGTTCGAGCGGCGGGGCCTGGTGGTACTGTTGGAAGACCCGGCGAAGCGGTCAAACAGCTGGTTGAAAAACTTCCGGAAAACCCGAAGCTCATAATCACCATCGACGCTGCACTCAAGCTTGAAGGAGAAGAAACGGGTAAAATCGCTGAAGGAGTCGGTGTCGCAATTGGAGGGCCTGGAGTAGACAAATACAAAATCGAAGAGCTCGCACGAAGCCGGGGAATTCCACTTTACGCATTCGTTATCTTCCAATCCATCACCGAAGCTATCACACCTATGCGAGAATCAATAGCCAAATCCGCCGACGTCGTGCTTGAAAAAGTGAAACAGTTGATTCTCGAAAAAGTTAAAGGTGGAGAGACTGTAGTCGTTGCTGGAATTGGAAACACGATAGGAGTTGGTGTTTAATGTCTGAACCATCTATCATCCTCGGATACCGGCCCAAGGAAAAAATTCCAGAACCTTTGACTTTTCTAAAATGCTTCAGCTGCGGCATAGAAAATTCAAGGCCATTCAAAGAAGAAGACTACGTACTCAAAATCGTAAACGACGAAAAATGTCCCAAATGCGGCGGGACATCTAGCAAAATCGTCAACATCTACGTCCCCGAAAAGAAAACCGCTAAGTAATAACGACACAACCTTCCCGAGTAACGAAAACAGTGTGCTCGGCCTGCGCAACCGGTTTTTCGGACTTTTCTACGAGCATGGGATATGATTTTAGCCGGCCCATTCTAACCAGTCTTTCATGAATTTTCAAAGTCTCGGGGTCGAGGTCTTGCAGCCATCTCAAACTGTATGGAAGTGTTTTGAACCTTTCCGAAATAATGTTCAGAAGTCGTGTTTCCTCGTCGGCCAATTTTTTCGGTGGAATTGCTTTTTCCAATCGGTAAATCGTGGGCATTCGTACGTCGACTACTTCTCCTGCTCCTTCGGCAACGGTGGCAAAAGGCTCGATGGCGTAAACATGACTTTCTAAAAGTTTGACTCCGTCCCGAACGGCGACATTGGGAATCGAAACTCCTGCGTGAAGATTGTAGGGCTGGATTTCGTGCCCGGTCAAATTACGTATCGGCTTTAAACCATACCGGGTTAACACGTTTTGAATCACAGCCGCGACCGTGGAAACTTTGACACCGGCGGCCACGGTTTTTACAGCTGCTTTCAACGCCTCCTCAACAGCTGTCTTCAGCATTTCTCCAACAGGTGTGTCAGTTACAGTCACCGCTGTATCCGCGATGTAGCCATCCACTAAAACGCCAAAATCGATTTTCGCCACAAAATTCTTCGAAAGCACCGTTGAATCCCCCGGCGCGGGTGAATAATGAGCAGCCACCGCGTCGATGGAAATGTTGCATGGAAATGCAGGCAGCCCACCCATGTCTCGAATCATGTTTTCGATTTTTTCAGCGACCTCGAGAAGGCTGGCTCCGGGGCTGACCAAGTTTGGAACCTGGCTTCTAATTTTCCTCGCTATTTCACCTGCTCGAAGAAGGCTTTCAGGCGGCGACAACCTGTGAAGATAGAGATTTTTGGGGTATTTTATTTCTGCGTGACCATCACCGCTTCTCCGAGTCGTAGCTTAGTGGCAGCGAGAACCAGTCCAACCATTGCGAGCACAGCTATCAAGCTGAACGGGAGAAAGTAGGTTCCAGTTATTTCTCGTAGGTATGATGAAACAGGCGGCCCTACGAGTGCTGAAGCACCGTAAGCTGTGAAGACCATGCCATAGTTTGTTCCGAGGTTTTTGAGGCCGAAGAAAGTCGATGTCGCGCTCGGAGCTATCGCGAGCCATCCACCGAAAACCAGCCAGAAAACAGCGAACGAAGCGATGAACAACGGAAGAGTTTGCGAAAACATCGCCAAAACCGCGGCGACGGTCAACATGGCGAACGAATAGACAGCGGTTTTCTGGACACCGATTCTGTCGGAGAGATATCCGAACAGGGGTCTTCCAGCTCCGTTGAACACAGCGAATAAACCGGTCAAAGCAGCGGCCTCCTGCGGAGTCAGGCCCACCACGTCTATGCAGTATTTTGCTGAAAGCGATATCGCGATGAATCCTCCGAACGTTCCGATGAGGTAGGAAAGCCAAAGCACTTTGAACAACCCTGTTCGGAGCATCTCATTCGTCGCGTAGTCTCTCTGCGGCATCTGTTTGGATGATAAAGTTGCAGGACCTGTCCATCCCTGTGGCGGAAACTTGAGCGGAACCGCGAGGATAACGAGTATCGCGGCGAAAGCTGTGCCGAGAACCGTGAAGGTTGTCGATACACCATATGCAGATATGAAGTAGTTGGCGAGGGGAGCGGTGATGAGTGGGGACAACCCGAAGCCAAGGACGGTCAACCCGACTGCGAGTCCGCGTCTTTCAGGAATCCACCTGCTTGAAACAGCTATCGGTACTCCGTAAAAAATTCCGACACCTGCGCCAGCGACGATTCCATATGAAACCAAGGTCAACAACAAGGAGTTCGGGAAGTTCACTACTAATCCTGAAAGAGCCCAGCCCAACCCGACCAGCACGCCGCCCAGCAAAGCGGTTGTCCGCGGGCCTATCCGAGCGACCAGCCGACCTCCCAAAGGCATGGTCAACGCGAAGAAGAACAGAAAAACGGAAAAAGGCAGCGAAGATTCAAATTCGTTCCAGCCGCACATGGTTTCCAACGGCTTGCGGAAAACGCTCCAGCTATAAATCGTGCCCAAAACAACGTTAGCAGCCAGTCCTGTAAATGGATAAATCCACCTATTCATACAGTAAGTAAACGCATAGCCAACATATTTACCTGAGTAGCTCAGCCTGGTGGAGCGACAGCTTCGTCATAATATTAAATGGTTGATTTGTGTTTCTTTTTTCTCGGCTTTTTTCTTAATACTTTGTTGCAGTATGGGCATCTGTCTCTGTTCGTGGTGGATTTTCGGCAAACGGTGCAGTATTCTTCTCACCTGTCGTATCTTGGATGCTGGCCTGACGGTGTGTGGAGAGGTTCTTCATGGTCTTTATAGCTGAAATGAGGTATTCCGTTCTCAGCCCATACAACGGCATACACATACCTTCAGCAAAACCATCCAGAGAGCTGGCATACGTCATCGGCGTCGTAGCCGGTGACGGATATGTCCATCGTCTCTCTAAGCCTCGAAAATCCTACAATCCAATGTATATAGGGTTGAATGTGAAAGATAGGGAGTTTGCTGAAGAGTTCTCCAGATGTCTTTCTGCTGTCTTGAAGAGGGACCCGCCTAAACCCAAATGGTCAATTAGACGATTCATCGTTGAACTACAGTGTAAAGTCCTCTACGAACTGTTGAAGAAGCCTTTAGATATAGAGAGAATCAAAAGATTCATAGAACACAGTATAGAATGCAGGTCTGCTTTCCTTAGAGGGTTCTTCGACAGCGAGGGAAG